>CAMHDS010000009.1 GCA_946183925.1 uncultured Fibrobacter sp.
ACTTTGATGCCGGCACCATCCTTTTTGCCGTGGGCTTCACGCTCATGATGGTGCTGGATTCGGCCCTGTAGGGCAAAAATCTCCAAAAATACAGAATTGACAATCATTCGCAAATTGACTATATTTGAATTTGCGAATGAGTTGCAAATTGTAAAATTAGAGAAAAAATGGAATACAAGACCCAGTCAAAACAGCAGATTCTGGACTTTATGGTAGGCAATCCGGACCGGATTTTCAAGGCGTCTGAAATAGCCAAAAGCCTACCCGAAATCTCGCTGAGCACCGTTTACAGGAACCTTTCCAGGCTCGAAAAAGCCGGACTAATCCAGATTGTGGGCGCCGCCGAGAACAACGAACTGCAATACCGCTATACGGGTCCTGGCCGTTGCGAAGCCAAGATGCACCTGGTGTGCAAGGATTGCGGTAAGTTTTTCCACCTGGACGGCCCCGCCCTCAAGATGTTGCAGCTTTCCGTGCAGCGGGTAAGCGGTTTCGAGCTGGACCAGCAACAGTCCGTGCTGCTGGGCCGTTGTGCAGGCTGTTCCGGAAGGCCTCGCGCCCCTCGCCCAGGAATGCCTGGCCGTTCAAGGAGGCGTCATGTTTAAGGGACTTTGGGCTAAGACGCTTCTCGCTGCGACCTTGTTGTTGGTGGCTTGCGGTACGAAATCTGAGACCGAAGGCGTTGCGAAGAAAATTTCCGTTGTGGCCGTGACATACCCTCAGTACGACTGGCTCAGGAACGTTCTTGGCGGACGGATGGATTCCATGGATTTGCAGCTGCTCATCAAGAACGGTGCCGACCTTCACAGCTACCAGCCTTCGGCTCAGGATATTGCGGCCATTGCAGGTGCTGACATGATGGTGTATGTAGGCGGCGAATCCGACAAATGGATTGAGAAGGCTCTTGCGGCGACCCCGAAAGAAGGGCGCATAGAAGTAAACATGATGAAGGTCTTGGGAGACCGGGTGAAGGAAGAGGAAGTCGTAGAGGGCATGCAAGGCGAGACGAAAGACGAAAAGCCTGCCCTGAGCCTGCCGAAGGGACGAAAGACGAAAGAAATCGCAGAAGAGAACCACGAACACGCTGAAAGACATCACCATCACGACGAAGAGGAAGAAGTCGAGAACGACGAACACATTTGGCTATCGCTGAAAAACGCCGAATTGCTGGTAAAGGCTCTTGCAGAGTCCATCGCAAAACTGGATACGGCCCATGCCACGGAATACCACATGAATGCGGCACTCTACATTGCAAAAATCAGTGCGCTGGACGCCCAGTATCGTGCCACAATGGAAAATGCAACGCTCAAGACAATCCTGTTCGGTGACCGTTTCCCCTTCCGTTATCTGGTGGACGATTACGGCATCAAGTATTATGCCGCTTTTGTGGGTTGTTCTGCTGAAAGTGAGGCCAGTTTCGAGACAATAACCTTCCTTGCGGGTAAAATGGATTCCCTCGAATTGCCCGCCATCTTCACGATCGACGGCAGCGACGGGAAAATCGCCCGCGCGATTCTCGATGCCAGCAAGAAATCGAAAAACGCTGAAGTGTTGATGCTGAATTCCATGCAGTCGGTGAAAGACGAACAGATAAAGGTCGGCGCCGATTACCTTAGCATCATGCAGGATAATTTGAACGTGCTGAAGAAGGCTTTTGAACAGCATTTATAGGAGATGCCCGCCTTCGCGGGCATGACTAACGAATGGTAAACGCAAAGACACTTATAAAATGCCGTCAGCTGACGCTAGGTTATGGTAGCAAGGATCTGGTCCGGGATTTGGATTACGATATAAACGAAGGCGATTACCTTTGTATTGTAGGTCATAATGGTTCTGGCAAGACCACGTTCCTGAAGGGAATTGCCGGCCTTCTTTCGCCCAAGTCGGGAAGCATTGAACTCTGTGGCGGTCTTAACCGCAATCAAATCGGGTACTTGCCGCAGATGACGGTGGTACAGAAGGACTTTCCCGCTTCTGTCGAAGAGATTGTTCTGTCGGCGTTTCAGGGGAAACACCGGCTGTTGCCTTTTTACAAGTCGGCGCACCGGGAGCGCGCCATGGAATGCATGGCGCTCACCCGAACCGAAAGTTTGCGAAAGTCCTGCTTCCGCGAACTTTCGGGGGGCCAGAAGCAGCGGGTACTGCTGGCGAGGGCCCTGTGCGCCGCCGAACGCCTGCTCTTGCTAGACGAGCCCGTTACCGGTCTAGACCCTGAATCTACCGGAACCATGTACCGCGTTATCGAAGACCTGCACCAAAAGGGAATGACGGTCGTCATGGTGACCCACGATGTGGATACCGCCCTGGACGACGCCACCCGCGTCATGGATTTCAATAAGATATCAACTAAGGAAATATAAAACCATTAAGCCAAGGAGATCCCCGCCTTCGCGGGGATGACAGTGTGGTATGCCAATTGACAAGCTTCTTTTCTACCTAGATTTCCCATTTGTGCGCTATGCCATTATCGTAGGCGTCTTGGTTTCGCTCTGCTCGTCGCTCCTGGGCGTGACCCTGGTACTCAAGCGTTACTCCTACATTGGTGACGGTCTTTCCCATGTGGCCTTCGGGGCCCTTGCCATTGCCGCAGTACTCAAGGTCACAAACAACATGCTCATTATCTTGCCCGTGACAGTCGCGGTCGCCATCCTCTTGCTTTGCACCGGTAAGAACGCCCGGGTCAAGGGGGACGCCGCCATCGCCATGGTCTCGGTTGGGGCACTTGCTCTTGGTTATCTGTTGATGAACCTGTTTTCTACATCGGCGAATATTTCGGGCGATGTGTGCACCACCTTGTTTGGTTCTACATCCATTCTTACATTGAAAGCAGGGGAAGTGTATCTCTGTGTAGTCCTTTCCGTTGTCGTGCTGGCCATTTTTGTGTTGTTTTACCACAAGATTTTTGCCATCACCTTCGACGAAAATTTTGCCCAGGCGACCGGCGTGAATACCGCTTTTTTCAACCTGCTGATAGCCGTTGTCGTTGCGGTCATTATCGTGCTTGCTATGAACCTGGTGGGGGCGCTACTGGTATCGGCCTTGGTGGTGTTCCCGGCTCTTTCGGCCATGCGGGTATTCAAGAGCTTTTTTGCCGTAACCGTTGCCGCAGCCATTATCTCAGTAGTCTGTTCGTTAGTCGGAATCCTTGTGGCCATTCTTGCAGGCACACCGGTAGGCTCCACCATTGTGGCCGCCGACATTGTCGCCTTCGGCAGTTTCTATCTGATGAGTCTGATTCAAAGCAAAGAAGCTTAGCGTAAGTGATGAAAATGAATCCTGTTATTGATAAGTTTACAGATGCGGCTCTTTCGGAGATGCGGCAAAACCACACGTACCGTACCATGCGCCTGATGGAATCTCCTGAAGCTTCCCGCGTGTTGCTTCGCGATACAAAAGACGGAACTTCTCGCGAGCAAATTCTGCTGGCATCCAATTCTTACTTGGACTTGGCGAATATTCCAGAACTGAAACAGGCTATGGCCAATGCCGTGCTGGAATGGGGTACAGGGAGCGGCGGCGCACGACTTACCACAGGCAACAAGATTCCCCATGTGGAGCTGGAAACCGAAATTGCACGCTTCAAGGGCGAAGAAGCCGCTATCACGTTCAATACGGGCTATATGGCGAATGTGGGGACGATATCGGCACTTTGCGGAAAGGGCGACTACGTTTTTAGCGACGAGCTGAACCACGCAAGCATTATAGACGGAATTCGTTTGTCGCGTTCCAAGTGCCTTGTTTACAAGCACAACGACATGGCTGATTTGGAACGTGCCATTTTGGAAGCGAAAGATGCCGCCGGAAAATCCGGTGCAGAATTCCGTGGAATGGTCGTAACCGATGCAGTGTTTAGCATGGACGGCGACCTGGCGGATTTGCCTGAACTTTTACGTGTTGCCCATGGGCATGATTGCCTTTTGATGATTGACGAGGCCCATGCTACAGGCGTAATTGGCAAAACAGGGCGCGGGTTAGCGGAGCACTACGGTTGCGGACACGCCGATGTTACCGTAGGTACGCTCAGCAAGGCCGTTGCCGCCGAGGGAGGCTTCGTGGCGGGTTCGGCAAAGTTGATAGATTTTTTGAGAAACAAGGCCCGGAGTTTCATTTTTACGACAGCGAAGGCTCCTGCCGTTGCCGCTGCTGCCCTAAACAACCTGAAGTTTATCGACGACCATCCGGAAAGGGTTCAGCAGCTTCGTGGCAATGTGGATTTCTTCTGTGAAAGCCTCCGCTGTGAAGGTTTGGATGTTGCTACGTCGCCATCGGCTATCGTTCCTATTGTTATCGGTGACGAGGCCAAGGCGATGCAGGTCTCGGAGGCTTTGCAAGAACGCGGAATTTTGATTCCTGCCATCCGCTATCCGACGGTTGCCAAGGGGCAAGCCCGTTTGCGTGCAAGCCTTATGGCGACCCATACCAAAGAGGAGCTTTTATTTGCCGCCCATACCCTGGCGGAGCTGTGCAACACCCCGAACCTCGTACCTCGAACCTAATACCTAACCACTAACTACTAACCACTGCTTACTAATCATGTCCAAAGGTTATTTCATTACAGCAACCGGAACTGATGTCGGAAAAACCTATGTTACGGCTCTTCTCGTGAAAAAATGGCGGGACCTGGGAATTGACGCGGGCTACTACAAGGCTGCCCTCAGTGGGGCAGAACTCAGGGACGGTAAGTGGGTTGCGGGCGACGCCGATTATGTCAAGCGCTTTGCAAGTCTCGTTGATTCCCAAGAACAGTTGGTCAGTTACGTGTATAAGGAGGCAGTTTCGCCGCATCTTGCCGCCCGTAAAGAAGGAAACCCTGTAGAGCTTTCGAAGGTCCGCGAAGATTTCGAGGCGGCTTGCAATCGTCACGAATTTATTTTCGCCGAAGGTTCCGGCGGAATCATTTGCCCCATTCGCTACGACGGTGATACAACCTCTGGTATTGATGATGCTGCAAAGGCCGTGCCGCAAAAAATTTTCCTTGTAGATATTATCAAGGCGTTAAACTTGCCAATCCTTGTGGTGACCACGGCGGCACTGGGTTCCATCAATGCCTGCGTTCTTACCGTAGAATACGCAAGGTCTCGAGGAATCAACGTTCAAGGCTTGATCGTGAACCGCTACGGCATGAGCAGAAATTTCGAGATGGAAGATGACAACATCAAGATGATGCAGGACTTGACCGGGTTACCTGTTTTTGCTAAAATTTCTGAAGGGGACAATGATTTAGGAGTCGATAAAACTTTCTAGATTTGGCCCGTATGAATTTTGATAGCGAACACCTGTGGCACCCTTACGCGGCGCTCAGGAATACACCTGCACGTTTTTTAGCAAAAAAAGCTCACGGCACGACCATTGAAACAGCCGATGGGTTGAAACTTATAGACGCCGTGTCTAGCTGGTGGTGCATGGCGCACGGACACAATGCTCCCGAAATCGTAGAAGCGATCAAGAAGCAGAGTGAAAAGATGTGTCACGTGATGTTTGGCGGGTTCACTCACGAACCTGCTATTGAACTTGGTAAGCATCTTGTAAAATTTTTGCCCGAAGGCCTGAACCGGATTTTTTATGCTGATTCGGGCAGCATAGCCGTAGAATGTGCCGCCAAGATGGCGGTGCAATACCAGCATTCCCTTGGTCATGCCGAACGTTGCAAGCTGGTGGCTTTGAAAGGCGGGTATCATGGGGATACGGCCGGAGCCATGGCGCTCAGCGACCCCGACGGAATGCATGTGCTTTTCCGTGGAATCATGCCGCAGTATTTTTTTGCCGAACGCCCGAACTGCCGCTTTGATGCCCCTTGGGACGATAACGACTTTGCCTCGATGGAGCGTGTTGTGGAAGAGCACGAGAACGAAATAGCCGCCGTCATTTGCGAGCCTATTTTTCAGGGTGGAAACGGCATGTGGCTCTACAATGCGGGCTACCTAAAACGCCTCCGCGAGCTTTGCGACGAAAAAGGCATCCTGTTGATTCTGGATGAAATCGCTTCGGGATTTTACCGCACGGGCCCGCGATTTGCAATGCAGCATACCGCCGATGCGAACGGCGAATACATCAAACCCGACATTTTATGTATCGGCAAGGCCCTTACCGGCGGAAGCATTACCATGGCCGCTTGTGTCGCTTCGGAGAATGTGGCCGAAACCATTACGAACAGCAAGATTCCCGCGTTTATGCACGGGCCCACCTACATGGCGAACCCGCTGGCATGCGCTGCAGGTATTGCCTCCCTTACGCTTTTTGAAAATCGGAACTATGCAGGCGAAGTCGCCCGAATCGAAAAGCGGCTCCGTGCAAATCTGGAACCACTCCGCAATCTCGAAAACGCCGCAGACGTGCGTGTTCTTGGAGCCATCGGTGTTCTGGAGCTAAAGGCAAAACCATCCGCAGACGATATTCTGCGCGTGATTCGCGAAACGGGCGTATGGCTCAGGCCTTTCTGCAACTATGTCTATACGATGCCACCGTTTATTACAACCGATACCGAAATTGACCGCATTTGCGAAGCAATCAAGATGATTGGAGAATGTGAGCCTGCTCCAATTGTGGATGGCGAAGACGAATTTCACGAGTGAAAAATGGACTATTACAGTTTAAAAATGCGGGCTTCGCAGCAGATTGGCGAAGGGGAGCAGAAATGCGAACAGCATATTTCTGGAGCGGAACGCATTGTGAGTCGTGAAGCCGTCGAGGCGGTTTGTTCGGCAATGGCCCGCCGAGCCCTTACACATTCCAAAGGTGACCCGGACTTTATCAACATAAAAATCGAGAAGGTCTGCGAAAAGGATATCCAGATTTTAAAGGCACTGCCGGTCATACGGGTGGATGTGGATTCTTGGCAACAAGGACTGGACAAGGCCTTTGAACTCATCGAAAAAACTGTTTTTTCTTGCCATTCCCGCGAAGGTGAAAATACAGGTTCTCTAAAAGATTTCAGAAAAAAACTACCTGAACTTTTGCGCGAAACCTTCCCCATGCGGGGTGCCATGCTTTACGACATTGCTACCGGAGAGCGGCTTGAACCCGATCATGAGCGGGGTGTGCGGGCCACCTACATGGATGCGCTCCGTTCCAGCGATGTCGATAGCCCAAAGAACCATTTCAACGAAGCTATCGTGCTTGCGACCAAGGTGGCCAATGCCCCCGGCATGGTGGCGGAACTCTGCATTTCTGACGACCCTGAATATGTAACGGGTTACGTGGCCAGCAAGGAACTGGGTTACGTGCGCATCATGAAAATGAAGGAAATGGGCGACGAAAATGGCGGCCGTATATTCCTGTTTGATTCCCGCAAGGCTAAAGCCGAAGAATGCATAGAGCACCTACAAAAAAAGAAGGTTCTTGTAGATACGCAGCTATAGCTTGACTGTTGAGTGTTTTTACACCCGGCCGGCGAACATGTTGCTGAACAGCATCAGTCCCGAAACAAAGATGATGATACCGCCAGCAAATGTAACGACGGTGTAGATTTTCGTGGCGATTTTAGTATGGGCACTTCCCTTGTCGATTCCCTTGCGGAAAGCGACGGCGGCAATGCCGAAGGCCACGTTGGTAATGGTCATGCCGATGCAAATGACGAGCGCTCCCAAGAGGGAAAGTGCCACCATGGAGTTCAGCAGGCAGAAAAGCACAATCAGCGCCACGGCGGGGCAGGGAACAATTCCCGTGACGGCGGCCACCCCGATGATTTCTCGCCAGCGGGCAATGGGCGGGAGTGGCGTTTCCGAGCAGTGTTCTGCGCTTTCTCCATCCTGTGCAACCATTTTGGCCTGCTTTCGTTGCGTGATGATGTCGCGGATGCCGAGTACCACAAGTAAAATGCCTGTAAGCATCACCAGCGCATAGCTTGCTTTTTCGATGCCTATACGGCCCGTTTCAAAGGCGTTGAATACGGTGGCCTTGAAAATGGCATATAAAACAAGCAAAAGCAAGACGGCGCTCATGGTGTGGGTCACGGTGATGCCCGCTCCCAGAGCAACACCTTGCCTCCAGCGTCCACGACGGGCGATAAAATAGCCCACCACGATGGATTTTCCGTGTCCTGGGCCCAATGCATGCAGCATGCCGTACACGAGGCAAATGGCGAGGAATTTCCAGATGACGCCCCAGTCGCCGCCTTTCATGGCCGAAATGACAGCGGTAAGCTTTTCGCGGAGGATTTTTTGCTCCTGGGCGATGATGGCGTAAAACGAGGTTTGCTTTTTAGGTGAGACAGTGGGGGCTACTGGTTCGCTTGTGGTGTTGCCGTCATCGGGTGCAGCGACTTGCTCTGTGGAAGTCGCTTTTTTGACATCGCCCATGTCAAAGCGTTTCTTTTTCACATCGGAAAACGCCAGGGAGGCGAGAATTAAGATTAGCAGGAGAACAATAGTCTTTTTCATAGCGGTGCGCCAACCTATTTCTTTTTCAGCCAGGTGCCGCACAGGTACATCGTAAAGATGATGCTTGTAATCAGGAACATGGCGATGCTGATGCAGGCCAGGTCGCCGATACCCTTGAGGCCGCGGTGGGTGGTGAACAAGAAGCCCACGAAACCTGCGATGGTCGTAGTAGAGCTTGCCATCACGTTCCGGCCGGTAGTATCCATCAGCTGACGGAGCGTCAGGTTCTTGTCGCCTATCCATGAGGTAATCATGTGGATAGTGGCGTCAATGCCGATACCGAGTGACATTGGGATTACAATCACGTTGTAGATGCTGATTTTCCCGAATTCAAACATGTCGGTGAGGAACCCGAGAAGCCCGAGGGTGAGGAGTGTTCCCATGCCAAAGGAAATACAGCCTGCCAAGAAGAGTTTCGGCTTGCGGAAAGAGATTACCAGCGTGCCGAAAATCACGAGGATGATGACCAGAGCCAGGCGGAAACTGTCCTTCTTTACGGAATCGATTACGTCGGAGAGGATAAACTGCGAAGAGAAAGTGCGCAGGTCTTCGCCGTCAAAGTTCCAGTGTCCATAGCGCTCCTGGAAACGGTGCAGGGCGTGGGCATCCCAACTGGGGAAGTCTCCGTAGATAAAGCCGATCTTTCCGTAGCTGCCGTCCTTTTCGCGAAGCAGGTCCAGAGTCCAGCTGGGAACATCTTCGGCGGTGAAAGGCTTTTCTACAGAGGAGAGCTTGCGGAGGTTCCCGATGTTTACGGAATCGTCGCCTTCGGTCCGGTCGAACACGCGGGCCTCAACCAGGTCGCGGATTTCCTCGATCACTTCGAGACGGGCCTCTTGGGAATCTTTTGGCGGAACGAAACTCTTGAGGGTGAGGAAACTTCCGAGGGTTGAATCGTGTTCCACGTGCAGGCGCACCATCAGGGTGTCGTAAAGCTTGTCCAGTTGTTCGGGCTTGCTTCCCATCACAGCTGCCGGTGTTGAGGTTACGGCCTTGCCTGTCGCGCGGGTCACCTTCGTAGAAATCTTGTTCTTCGAGGCCGTCACGTTGGTAGAGACGCGACGCAGGTTGCGGAGGTTATGCTCAAAGTCTACATCCTGTGCGAACCAGAGTGACACTGCACCTAGGGCAAATCCCGCAAGGGCTGCATACTTGAAGAAACGTAAAATTTTCGCTTCGTCCCAGGACTTGGGCAATAAGGAGTTGTCCGGTGCCTTCGGGATTCCGCCCATGCACTTGATAAAGACGGGGAGCACAAGCACAGAGGTAAGCATGCTGAAGAATACGCCTACGGAGGCCACCACGCCGAACTCATAGAACCCGCGGAAGTGTGCGGCAAGGAGCGTAAGGAAGGCGGCAATTGTCGTGAAACTTGCGAGAATGAAGGGCTTGAGCATTTTCCTCTGGGCATGTTCCAGCACTTCTTCTAAGGTCGCGTACTTGTGCAATAGTTTCTGCGAAGTGCCTAGGATATGAATCGAGTAGTCGATACCGATGCCCAAGATGATGGAGGCCACAAACACTGTGAAGGGGTTCAGCTTGCCGTAGAAGAGAGCCGTAAACGCAAGCGTCGGGAGGCAGGCGTAGAGCACCGATGCCGTCACGAGAATCGGGCCCTTTACGCTCCTGAAGAAGAATATGGTGAGGAAGATGATGAGCACCAGGCTGATGCCGAACGAGAAGATGGAATCATTCGCGACTTCATCCACTTCCTTGAGGCCCTCGTAGGTACCTTCCACCGTAAAGCGTGTGGGAACGGGATAGGTCTTGCTGCTGAAATAGGTCAGCAGGGAATCGGTACGGGCCAAGATGTGGGTCACGAATTCATAGTCGGTAGAAGGCTTGATGAGCTTGGCGTTTACCACGCCGTTGTAGAGAATCTTTCCGGTGCTGTCGGGGCGCGGGGAACCGATGAGGCGGTTCTTAAGTTTTGTGGGAATGGTGGATTTCGGATTCCACTCATCGTCGTCACTGAGATTCTTCGCTTCGTCCTGCGTCATCAAAGACGAATCCGAACTGCTCCTCTTGAAGAATGCGTCAAAAGCGCTTACCGCTTCGTCGGGGAGGCCGAGTTCTCTTGGGAGGTTTTCGTCAATCCAGACCCGTTCCTTTTTCGGCTCGGCTGTTGTCGTGCTGTCTGAGCTTGTCGAAGGGTCACCCAGCAAATCTACTACCAGCGGGCCGTTCTTGCGGCCAATTTCAAGCTGCAATTCTTCCAGGTTATCGCGAATGTGTTCCAGATGCTTTATGGGCAAGTAGAGGAGAGCGTTATCCTTGAAAAACTGATTGTCGTTATCTACTTGGGTCGAGACGAAATCGCCTTCCCAATTCTTGTGGATGTAATCGGCGATGGAATCCTGCAGGGCTACCACCAGGTTCACGTCTTCACTCTGGATGGCTATCATGAACTTGTCAGTAGAACCGAATCGCTGGTAAGATTCCTCAAGGGCCTTTACGCTGGGCGTGCCTTCGGGCAGTAGGTGCGAAAGGTCGGCATCCAGTTTGAGGCCCGGCTTGAATAAAATGGGAATTGCAAAAAGAAGCGCCAATATCAGGTAAAAGGCGAGGGCCTTGTACTGGTGCTTGCAAATCAGGGGAATGTACCAGTTGGAAAATCTTTCGGGAAGTGATTTTTTGTTAGCCATAGGGGGCAATATAACAAAAAGGGGCGCAGACGGCACGACGTGCGACCCAAGTTGTTGATATTCGGTCAAATACGACTGATAGAGGGGTCTGCTTTACGGCATCATGATGTCGTTGCGGAGAACGGAGCGCAAGACTTTGGCAGTACTGACGGCCTTCTTTTTCCAAGCAAGGTCGCTAGGGTCGGTCGTGAGCACATAAGGACTTTCACCACCGGAGGGGGCGCGGTACACATCTTCGTTTTCAAGGCCGCCTGCAAGCACATGGTCGCGGAAGCCCAAGTAATAAGCATTCTGCGAGAAGAACACCGATGGTTGCTCTGCCGGACGTTCTTGTGCGAGCAAGTCATAGCCCCAGAAGTGGTTTGGTTCACGGACCTGTGCCAAGTCAAAAATCGTGGGTCCCAAATCTAGTTGCGAGGCTACATCTTTGCGGATAGAAAGTTCATTGAACAGGGCGGTATCTGCCGAGAAAATTCCGATGAAAATCTGCGATGCGGAAAGGCCGAGGGGTTGTGGTACTAGGTAATCTACAGAGTCTACGGGAGTATCGTGGTCTCCTAGGATAAAGACAACTGTGTTTTCAAAATCAGAGCGGGCAGAAAGCGAATCAAAAAAACGGCCTAGTTGAGTATCTGTGTAACGAATAGCGTTTCTGTAACGGGTCATCGCATCGTCGGGTTGAGCAGCGAATGCAATTGGGTAATTGTAGAACGGAATGTGTGAGGCAATTGTATTAAATGCGAGCAGCCAAGGTTTGTTGTTAGGCATGGTTTTTAAAAGCTTCAAGGCGGCGTCAGTGCCAAGACTATCAACTGATCCTTCCACTTTTTCTTCATCAGGCAGGTACCATTCTTTGCCAAAAAACTTTTCGACAAAGGGCAAAGTATGATCAAAAATCGGATTTGAAACAGTCATATATTTTTTTGAATAGTTTGTCAGAAATTCTGGCCAACCCTTGAACTTATTCGCAGCATAGAAACTGGGCACGTCGCGGTTCGGATGCGAGGGAAACCCCATATAGGTAGCCATAGTCCCGCGCACCGTTGGGTAGCCGCCGCTAAAAGCGTTTTTGAACCAAAGACCGCCGCCAAGTGCATTGCCGGCAGAATCCTTGGCGTAGTATCCGCCATTTGCAAGCTTCCAGATGTTCGGGGCCAACGTGGTGTCGCCTTCGAGCATCTTGTTGAAGATGCGGCCCTTGAAGGATTCTCCCATGATGAATACGATGTTGTAGGGCTTTTTTGCCTTGTATTCGTGGGTGGGGGCATTGCGGTACATCGGAAGCTCCAGAGCATCGCTGCGGCCAGCAGCAAAGTCCTTCGGCAAGAAGGCATCCAAATCGCCGACAAGTTCCTCGGTAATCTTTGCGTTGTCGTGAATGAATTCAAAAGTTTCGACCGCCGCAATATGCAGGATAGGTGCGGTAAGGGTGTGTTTGCCCAGTGTAAAGCGCATGTCCACTTTCGTGTGGGTTACCGGAATTTCAATCCAGCCGCGAGTGCCCGTAAGGAACAGCACGAGCGGCGTAAGCGATAGAGCCATGCCGATGGCGAACATCGCGACAGGAACTTTTTTGGAGGCGTTCTTCCAGGCGCCGCCCTGATTGTTAAGCACGAGCGAACGGCGTTGGTTACGCAGCCGAAGCGAGTAGGCAACTATAAACGCGATGGCTCCTGCAAAGCAGAGCAAGACCGTTGAAACCCACAGAATTGTCCCGAGTAGGTCGCCCCCCAGTGTGGAAATCGTCGTGGCATCGGTGATGTTCGAGATGTGAAAATAGGTACGCAAAAAGGAATAAGAAAGACGCTGGTGTGAAAAGCGGAATACATCATAATCTGCAGCCGCTACAAAAAAATAAAGTGCATAGAATACGGCAAGTCCGCGGGGGGCACGGGCAAAGCCGAAAAGGGCTGCCATCACAAGGATTGCTCCATAGGCCATGAAAATTTGCCAAAGCGTCTTTCCTTCAAACATTTCGGCCATTGAAAGGCCTAAGGGGTCAGGGAGTCCATAAAATAGCACAAGCATTGTTGTTTGCATTACAATCGCAAGTAATGCCATGCAAAGATAGGGGTTGCTTTTGTTCAAAATCGACTTAAAAAACATCATTAATCCTTTTGACCTGTAAAAATAAAAAAAGTTATGACGGAGACCTATAGGATATCTATATTTGGCGACGTAAAGAAGGAGACATGTTCTAATGTTCCATTGGTACTGGTTTTGGTACGGGCTAATTCTGATTGTAGGACGATTTTCGTTGCTTCTATCGCTCTATTGCCTGAAAACACCGTATGGCGGTGCCTTTGTCGACCGCATTGACAAATTTCTGTGGCACACGCTTTATGTGGAATCTGGCGTATGCATGGCTCTGGCAACCTTTTTTTATGCCATATCCTTTTTTGTCCGCGGCAAGGGTATCCAAATTTTAAAGATTATTTCTATTATCTTCGGCTCCCTTTATCTCATTCTTGCAGGAACTGATGACGAAATCATGCGCTGGATGAGCCAGAAATTGTCCCTTTCGTTTATCAGTACTTACATTCTGGCGTTTTCCGACACTGAACTCGCCTCGAACATTTTCTGGGGTGACGCCTCCCACTTTTTACTGACCGTCGGCATTGTGACTTTTTTTACGGCTGCATTGGTTTTCTTTACGATCAAAAAGAAACAGAACAATTTTTTTGCAGCACCTTACAAGAAAAATATCCTGTCTTTGAGCATTATGTTTATTCTCGCCGTCGTCGGCTGCACCTCTTTCTGGTGGTACAATCCTGTTTCACGACGCCAAGTACGAATCAAGCCCGTCATCTACAGCTTTACCGACAATTTTCTAGAAATTCTTAAAACGAGAAATCCTCCCGCCGATTATCATGAAGGCGTCATTGCACTCCGAGGAAATCTCGATCAGGAATACCCTTTCTGGAAAGAAGCTAAGAACGAAAAGGCCTCACTTGATGCCTTCAAGAAAAAGCCTCTCGAAGAAAGACCAGACATCATCCTTTTTACCATTGAAAGTCTGCGAGGCTGGACCAACGACATGCGCGTTGAAGAAAACTGCAAGCGCACGCCGCACCTTTGCGAACTCGCTAAAAACAGCCTATACTTTCCCTACGCCTACAGTGTTGGATCTCCTTCTATTGAAGGTCTGCTTGGCATCATGGAAGGTGTCTTGAGCCTTCCCCATCACGTGTTGCTCAACAGCTATCCCAACACGCAGATGCGTTCTATTTCCGAAATACTTCGCGACGCCAATTACCATACTGAGGTACTTATCGGTTCAGACCCGTATTTCGACAACGGAATGGTCTGGTTCCAAAAATGGTTCGATTATGTAGAATACAACCCCGAAAATCATAGCGATGTTGCTATGGCCCACCGCTTTATCGAACACTACAATACACGTCCCAAGGATAAGCCTCTATTCTACCACTGGATGAGCTGTAGCATGCATATTCCGTTCGATTTGCCCGAAGATATGGGACCAAAGCCGGACGACATTGATGAAGCCTATCTCCGCGCCGAAGCCTATATGGATAGCGCTCTCGGCATCATCATGGACGAAGTTGCAAAAAGTCCAAGAGCTAATAACACCTTGTTTATCTTGACCGGAGACCATTCCTTACCCAATAGCGAGCAGATGCCCACCGTAGAAAGGGTTGGTCAGGCATCCGATGCTTTTACTTGGGTTTCTCTCCTGTTTGCAGGCCCCGGCATCGAACCACGCACAGATACGCATCCGGTATCTCAAGGGGACATTGCTCCATCGATTATCGGTTATCTTGATCTGGAAGTATCCAATCACTTTATGGGAACAGACTTACTTAGTTGTAGGGATTCCAGTTGCACTATGGAATTTCCGCCGGTCTATTCTTTCCGTGGTGGTGACATGGGACTCCGCGACGACTCGCTCACGTTCTTGCTCCCGAATGTCGAAGGTAAGGATCCTGCTCTCGTTTTAAAGAAAGACCACGAGCCGACCTGGAATACGGCAAGTCCCGTGGAAGGTTTCGTGAACGAGCAGCCTACTGAAGTAAGCCGCGAAGAAATACTCAAGACAACAGCTACCATGCGAGCCATTTCGAACACTTGGAAGTATATTGTCTATAGAAACAAGCTTATGCCAACCAAAGAATAATGAACAATCTCGAATCTGATAGCAAATTCCTAAAGAAAGGCGCCCTTTTTAACATTTTGGGGACTGCGCTTAAGATTTGTGGCCCCCTCCTAACTGTTCTACTGGCGCGTATTTTCGGAGCGACGGAATTTGGCATATTCGTTTCAACGCAGGCTTTGCTACTGACAATTTCACGTGCATCGACAATTGGCCTGGACAGGGGCCTGCATTGGTACCTCCCTCAGAACAAACTCCATAACCGGCCACATTACCAAGGCATCATGGAATCGTTCTGGGTAACCATCGCTATATCTCTAATTATAACGTTTGCCATATTTGGAGCTTCGTTCACAGATTTCGTTTCGGACGAACTTCCCTATTATGCGCTTTCGCTCGTTTTCTACTCTGGGACCTTTGTCTTGAGCAATTCTTCCGAAGGCAATCGAAAACCTTGGTACGCCATCCTTATCAACGATTTTCTCGTTGCGGTCCTTTCTCCCGGAGCCTCTATTATTCTGCACCTCTGCGGAATCCCACATGCACTCCCCTTTGGTCTTTTACTTGGACAAATTGGCGGATTTACCATGCATTCGTTAGTCATTCGTTCGCAATTCAAGGATATGCCGCTCATTCCCGCGAAACGGATTGAAAAAGAACTGGTCCTTTATTCAGTGCCCATCGGATTCAATGTTCTGACAGGAAACCTGCTGATGCGATCCACCTTGTGGATGGTACTGTTCTTTTTGGGAGCCGAAGCTGCCGGTGTTTATGCCCTGATGACCACCCTGGCAAATGGACTACAGACCATCCGCAACGGGTTCAATCCTATCCTGATTCCCGTCGTCTCTGAAATGAACGAGGAACGCCTTAAGACAGACGTCAAACCCGTTTATTCCTACTGTGTTTCGATGGCTACCATGATCCAGATAGTCATCGGATTCTTCATCGTGCTTTTCCCCGCCGAAATCATGTCGATTGCCGGCAAGAGCTATGTCATGCAGCCCAAGGCTCTGGGAATCTTGCTCTTCTTCCAGCTTATCGCGACGTTCTTTGGCATGGTCAATACAATTATCGATGGCATTGGGAAGAGTATAGTTAACCTCAAGGTAAGCCTGCTCGCCCTTGCGCTTTCGCTGCTCTTTGGGTTCCTGCTGATTCCGCCATTTGAACTTGTCGGAGCCGCGCTTTCCATGTTCATCTATGGGCTTGCCTCTGCAATCTGTTACAATGTCTACCTGCTGCGCCGAAAAATGCAACCATACTCCCGCAAACTATGGGTGGAATTTGTATGGATTCTGGCTCTTATCGGGCTCTACATTTTCGTCAATATCGATGGTGTCCAACTGGAAATGTGGCACAAGATTGCCATCTACGTAGCAACGATGTTGGTACTGGGCGCCCAATACCTCTTCTACAAACGGAAGTTCTAGCCTATTAGAATTTCAGGGCTTTTCTGAAAAGGCCCCACCAGCGGCCCAGCGTACCCGGTTTCGCCGCTCGATTCAAGGCGATGTCCTTGAATGGAGACTGGGCATAACGCCGCCACCATTCGTGCGCCAGGAGTACGTCGTAGAATTTCCAAGGCTTGCACGCACCCGTCCAATGGATAACTGCCGGGTCATCAAACGCGTCCCGCGCTTCCTTGGCCGAATAAAAAATCTTCACCTTGTCCGCTTCTTTCATGTTGCTCATCGTTACATTGTAACGACAAGGCACAAAACCGATTTTTCCGTAGCAAACATAATTCAAGATTAACTGATCTGCCGGATCGAGTGGTGCAAATTCCTTTTTTCCCACAAGGGCAAGGCACTTGCTTTCGATATCGTCTTCGCGCATCGCCTTTAGATTCATCAAAAGGACACCGCTATTCACATACTCGTCCATTCCAGGGATTCCGCTCTGTCGCAACCAACGATTGCGATCATGCTTCTTGGCCTGGGCCCACACCACGGGTACGCCCGCGATATAGTAGCCAACCATCGGCGTTGCGAACAAATCGCGAAGATCCTTGCGCACCATCGTATCGGTATCAAGATACAGCACCTTGTCCAGTTGCGATAATACCGACGGAGCCTTCAAGCGGTACAGTGCCGGGGTTGTCACCGAATGGACCATTCCGACCTTGCCGTTATAGCGAATATCTATGTCCTTGAAATGCGGAGCCATGTCGACAAGCGTTACCGAACATGTTCCTTCGGCTATATTTTCGCAAGCCTTGAGACGTTCCCGATTATCAAGAGTCACATTGTCCGAAAGGAAGCAGTAGAAATCGTAGAACGTCCCCTTTGCAGCCGTTTCAATGGCAGAAGTCATCACGACCGCCATAGCGTTGACTTGGTTATTGTCGCTCGAAAGAATTATGGGTATGCGAACATTTTCCATGGCAAGTCATTCCTAGTTAAAAAACTTTCCGATAATTTCCAAGGGCTTCACGAGTGAGGGTATCTTCTTGTACAGCCATGCCAGTGATTTTGCGAAGGCATAGCTGCGGATAATGTAGGCACCAGCCGCACCCACTTTGCGGGTTTGAAATTCAAATTCTTCCTTGGCGTGGGCAATCACGTCGTCGTAATATTCGTTGATAGAAATGCTCTTGTCGGCGTTGACTTTTACCGGAATATTTTTCAGGTTTGTGTAGAAATCCTTGCGCAAAATTTTCGGCAAGAAGAGGTTCATGCTCTCGGGGACCTTGCGACCGCGGGTGTCGACAATGCGCGAGCCGAAGAAGTGCAGCACCTTCGCTGTCGGCAGAAAACGGTTCCCGTAGGCCAGCTGGCAGTTCCAGCCTCCCGGCATCTTCTTGGTGATATAGCCGAACTTGAAGTTGGTCTCGGCGAGGCTCGCCATGTCGTAGGGGAAGTTCTTCGACACGCAATAGAGCCAGAGCTCGTGCCAGGTCTCGAAGAATTTTCGGGCTTCGGGAGTGTCTGCTGCAAACATCACGCCCCCGTTGAAAATTTCATCGTTTAGAATCGGGGAAAAACCCATCATCTTCGCGTTGTTCAGCACCTTCTTGCGGTTAATTGCCTTCGAAAGATTTGTGTGGAAATCCAGCACCGCATAGATGCCGCCCTTCCATTCTTCGGGAATGGAAAGGTCTCCCACAATCGCGATGTCGGAATCCATGTACAGGAAATCTCCGTCAATCACGTTGCGCATCACCGTTTTGAGATAACGGGAGCGCAACATAGGCGTGAACTTTTCGTCAAGGGTCAAAACCTTCAGTTCGTCGACGGCATCTTTCAAAACCGCGCGGGGGCCGATGAGCGTTTCCGCCGTCTTGTCGTCGGTCAAGAGCGTCACGAAGGCGCCCGGGTTATGCACACGCAAAGAGGCGATGGCCACCAGCGTCTGCTCGCAAAAGAAATCCTTCGGGGAACTGGTCAGGACAAAAAGGTACTTGACAGAGGGCATATATTCCTTAAATTTCAATAGGTCTCTTATTTTCGTAGGCGGCAAGTCTGCTTTCGACGGTGCCTCGGGGGGCATTTCTCAAGAAATTTTTCACCCGCTGCCAGAATGGTCGCCAGCTTCCGTTCGTCACATGTATAGCAAAAGGTTTTGTTTTTGATTCATTTAGACTGGGCAAAAAGACATCGCCTGGATAAATCGTCATTCCTTCAGAAATCTTTTGCAGTTTGTTCTTGTACACAAATCCATACTGTTGGGCTATGTGAGCGTATATACAGGGAGAAATGTTCTTAATGTTCAATTCTCCATCAGGAAGAATGAACTTTTCCCTTTCGTAATGTTCCATACACTTTTTCAAGAACGGATGTCCCGCTTCGGCCCCAAAAATGGCAGCCTGCAAGGCAAGTCCAGGAATAGCAATCTGGTTCGGATCCTTCTTGGTCCCATCTTCATTCAGAAATTTCCAGGACTTATTCCTTTTAAAGTGTGATGTAAATTCTATGTTCGTAAAGTATCGGTTATCAAGAAACGGATCAAAATTCTGATAGAGGAATACATCGCTATCCAGATATAATCCACCTTCGCTGTAAATCGCATACAGACGGATGTAATCACTGGCAAACGCCCATTTTGATTTTTCAACAGCTTCGCGGACAAAAGGAATTTCATCTATGATTTTTTGACATTTTTTCATGTCCCAATGAATTATCTCATAATCAGGACAATGACGCTTCCAGCTGTCAATACAAATACGCGGTAAAAGCGGCAGAGGATCGTCCGAAAGCCAAATGTAGTGTATCTTCTTGGGAATCATACTGCTTAAATATAAATCTTGCAAATGAGCATTGTCAATTGACAAGAGAAGAAGGGGCTTTTTTGGGCCATTTCTCAACGATATATGTTGGAAATGGTGACTAGAAAATGATAAAATATTCTAAATTTGAATTTGTTAAACATAGGAGTCTGTCATGTTCAAGACCATCGCTATCGGCTGTGACCACGCCGCATTCGAATACAAGGAAAAACTCGTCAAGTTCCTGGAAGGTAAGGGCTACAAGGTCCTTGATATGGGAACCGATTCTACGGAATCCTGCGACTATCCGATTTTTGCCGACAGGGTCTGCAACAAGATTACGGGCAAAGAGGCGGATTGCGGAATCCTCATTTGCGGAACAGGTATCGGCATGAGCATGGCGGCAAACAAGCACAAGGGTATCCGCGCTGCCGTGGTGGGCGACCTTACCTCTTGCGAATTCACCCGCCTCCACAACGACGCCAACGTGCTTTGCATGGGCGCCCGCATTATTGCCTATGCGCAGTGCGAAGTGTTCGCCACCAAGTTCCTGGAAACGGAATTCATGGGCGGCAAGCACAAGAAGCGCATCGACATGTTCGAAGCGGGCTAAGGGTAACCGGTGGCTCGACTTCTGCCCAACATCACCAGGTGGTGTCGCGTCCTTGCCTTGGGCGCGGTTTTGGTGGGTTGTGCCGAAATCGAAGAAGAAAAGCCCTGGATTCATGTGGATAGGCCCCAGATGTTATTTACGGATACCACCCTCATGGACAGCTACGACAAGGGCGTGTTGAGCTGGAAGCTTAAGACGGCTTATCTGGAGCGGTGGTCCAACACCGAAGAGGTTTTTGTGCGGCCTGTGCTGGTGGACATCTACGACTCCTTGGGGGAGCGTTCTGCATTCTTGCGGGCGGATTCCGGGCGGCTTGACATGAAGTTTACCTACGTCTATGCCTACGGCCATGTGTACGCCCTTACGCCCAAGGGTGCTTCTGTCCGTGCCGATTCCCTGCTCTGGAACAAGAAGGACAATTTGGTCAAGACCGAAAGCTATGTGCGGGTGGTCTCCGAAGATGGCGATGTGCTGCAGGGCAAGGGCTTTGAAAGCGATGCCAAGATGGATAACTGGAAAATTCTTTCCAACATCACAGGCATTTTCCAGGATGCCGCCAATCGCATCAAGGAAGAGGATAAGGCCAAAGCCGAGGAAATTGAAAAACGAGATTCTGCGGCAACCGCACCGCAGCAGGCCACAAATCCCTCACCGCCGCCTGCCAAGTCTGCGGAGCCTCCCGAAGTAAAGTCTCCTGCATTTAAGCCCAAGCACACGCTGCGCCAAAGGGCACAGGCGGAGGAACGCAAGGAATGAGTGTTCTTCCGAAGAAAGTTTTGTTCCTGTTTTTGGTTGCATTTGGTTGTGCCTTTTCGCAGACGTCTCCTCTTATCATGAAACATGCGGACAATCTGGAAGTGGCCCGTACTCGCGGGAACCTGCTGCTGCAGGGCAAGGTCCATTTTGTTCACGACTCCCTGGATTTCAAGACCGAAAAGGCCACCTGGAACAAGGATGCCGAAATCCTCCAATGCGAGGGCGGTTTCTTGGCGGCACACCCGTCCGGATACATCAAGGCCCAAACCGGCGTTTACAACAAGAAAAAGGGTGTCGCTTCGGCAAGGGGGAACGTGGTCGCCGCCGATTCGGAAAAGACCTACATGTTTACGGGAGACTACCTGGTTTACGACCGGGAGAAAGAAATTCTCACCATGCCCGAAAAACCGCGGCTCTATGAGTTCGAAAAAAAGAAGGACGGGAAAATCGATACGGTCCTGATTGAAGCCAAGACCATCATCTACAACAAGGGAGAATCTTTTGCCGAAGCATACCAGAAGGTAAAAGTCACCCAGGACGACATGGTGGTCACCTGCGATACGGGTTATTTCAACCGTAAGGACAACTGGCTTTCTATGAAGGGCAATCCCACATTCGATATGAAGAATTACCACCTGACGGGGGATTCCATCTATCTCACCCTGGATTCTACGGGCAAGTCCTTGCGTTCGGCCCTGGTCATTCGAAACGCCCACGGTATTCAGCAAGAGGACGCCAAGAAAAATGCCCCCGGAAGTGTGACGGAAGCCTTCGGGGACACCCTCTATGCCGCCTTCAAGGACAACAAGATTGAACGCCTGTATGTAAATTTGAATGCACGGGGGTTCTTTTACGAGACGGACCTTCCTGATTACCAGAACCAGATGGACGGAAACAGGCTAGATATGTACTTTAACGAGGGAAAGATGGACCATGCGGTTGTGTCCGGCAAGGCCCAGAGTACCTATTTCTACGTCAAGAAAGACCGCACCGTCGCAGGTAAGAACGAAGCCGCCGGAGATACCATCAATATCCTTTTCGATGCCCAGAAAAACGCCGTCAAGTCGTTACGGCTTTTGGGCGGTGGGACCATGGCCAGCGGAAGGTATATCGACATGGAAAAGGAACAGCGGAACAAGAAGAAACTGTTGGATGCCGATTCCTCCAAAACCGATTCTACGAAATCTGTTTTGGCACAGCCTTCGGACAGTTCCAAGGTTTCGGCTCCCAAGGCCACTAGCGTAGAAACCAAGCCCGAAGGCAGCGTCCAGGATAGGTTGATGCACGAAAATTCCAAGAGGGGAGAGCTGTTCCGCAAGGCCATGAAATCCAAGGAAACACAACCTCGACCTGCCCCGAAAAAGGAGAACGCCAAATGAGAACGGTAGTGAGCACGATTCGCACGGATAAGTTGCGCAAGGTCTACGGCGGCCGCCAGGTGGTGAGCGATGTTTCCATCAGCGTCTCTCAGGGCGAGGTGGTCGGGCTCTTGGGGCCAAACGGTGCCGGCAAGACCACATCCTTCTACATGATCGTGGGCATGGTCCGCCCGGATTCGGGTCACATTTTCTTGGACGATATCGAGATGACGGACAAGCCCATGTACAAGCGGGCTCGCCTGGGTGTGGGTTACCTGCCGCAAGAAGCTTCCATCTTCCGCAAGCTCTCCGTAGAAGACAACATTATGGCCATCCTGGAAACCCAGGACATGAAACGCGCCCAGCGCAAGAAACGTCTGGAAGAACTTCTGGAAGAATTCAAGATTACCCACATCCGCAAGACGAAATCCTATAGCTGCTCCGGCGGTGAACGGCGCCGTCTGGAAATCGCCCGCGCTCTTGCCAGCGATCCGTCGTTCCTGTTGTTGGACGAACCTTTCGCCGGTATCGACCCCATCGCCGTGGCGGATATCCAGTCCATCATTTCGGAGCTGAAAGAGAAGGGCATGGGCGTGCTCATTACCGACCACAACGTGCGCGAAACCCTCTCCATTACGGACCGGGCCTATATCATGTACAAGAGCCAGGTGCTTACCGAAGGTACGGCGGAATACCTGGCCAACGACCCCGAGGCCAGGCGCATCTACCTTGGTGATAGCTTTAGGCTGGATTAGGAAAGTTTATGGATGTAGGAATGCATTTAGGCCAGAGCCAACGGCTGGAGCAGAATATCTCGCCCCAGATGCTCCAGTCTATTGCTATCCTGCAAAAGAATTCCCTGGAGCTTGAAACCGCTATCAAGGCTGAGGTAGAGGCGAACCCCCTGCTGGAATTTGACGACGAACCCTTGGGAGAATCCCTGGATTCCCCCTCGGAATCGGTGCAGTCCGGCGAATCGGATTTCGATACCGAAGACGCGTCCCGCAATTCCGACGACAGCACCGTTCCTTCTTTGGATTTTGAACGGGGCACTCTCGAAGACAGCGCCGACGTGGACCACGGTCTTTTGGACGGCTCTACTCCTTCGGAGCTGAACTGGGCCCAGTATCTCGAAGACGGCACCGACCATACGGATACGCTTTACAGGGATTCCGTCAACCAGCAGAAGGACCCCGACGACGCCTGGGACCGCCCGCAAAAAGACAGGGAGGCAAGCCTCCAGGACCGCCTGCTGTTACAGCTTAGGGACTGGAACGGAACCCGCGAACTTATGGCACAGCTTGCAAAGGCGGGCTGTCCGGAAGTTCGTTTCCGCAGCCTGGTGGAATACCTGATTGACTCCCTGGACGAAAACGGTTTTCTGCAAAGTGCCGACGAGATGGCCATGGCAAAGGTCATGTCCGACAACGACCCATTCATCATCGAAATCGAGAAGGTGATCCGCAACGAAATCCCCCTCGAAGAGGCGAGCCTCCCGGTGGTAGAGGCCTTCCATGTGCTCCGGAGTTTTAGGCCCAGGGGAATCGGCGCCAGGAACCTTCAGGAATGTTTTATCATCCAGGCGGAATCCCTGGAAAATTTCCCGGCCCTTTCACTCCAGATACTGAAGGAGCGTTTCGATGACCTGATGGCGCTTCGTTACGCCAAGATTGCAAAAGACCTGGGCGTCTCTACCGAAGAGGTGCAGCAGGCGGTGAGCAGTCTTTCTAGGCTTGCGCCCCACCCGGGCCAGCAAATGTCCAGCGCGCCGAACCAGGTCAAGGTGGCCGACATGAAGGTGGTAGAAAAGAAGGGCCGGTTCGAGGTGGAATGCTACCGCCGCCGCGTCCAGAAACGCCTGCACCTGAACCAGACTTACGCTTCCCTTTTAAACGACAAGCACCTGAGCAAGAACGACAGAGAATATATCCAGAACAACCTCTCCAAGGCAAAGGAATTCATCAAGGCGGTGGACAACCGTTTCTCTACTATGGAAAACGTGATGATGGCCATCGTCAAGCACCAGGAGGCTTTTTTCCGCCAGGGTCCCGCTTTCTTGAAGCCCATGATTCTGCAGGACATTGCCGACGAGGTTGGCCGCGACCTGAGCACCATCAGCCGGGTGACCAACGGAAAGTACGTGGATACGCCCTACGGCATCTTTGAGCTCAAGCAGTTCTTTACTACCGGCATCAAGCAGGGGAGTGCCGCAAACGACGAGGTAATCGGCTCGGCCCAGATTCTTGAAGCCATCAAGAAGTTGGTGGATGAAGAAGACAAGAAAAAGCCCCTTTCGGACCAGGCCATTGCAGACGCTCTGGACAAGCAGGGCATCAAGGTGGCTCGCCGTACGGTGGCCAAGTATCGGGAAGAGGAACTGAAGATACTCCCTGCCAGGCTCCGCAAGGCGCTTTAGGCTTGCTTTTGTGTAAACTTTTGTTTACGAACAGGCGCAAATATTCTTCAATTATTCCGATATTTCCCAAAAATACCCCTCATTATTCCAAATTGGGCGAACTATTTTTCGAAAAAAACATATTATATTTGCTTTTTTTATAAAAAAAGATGTATATACTCTAGATGCGATGCTAAAACATCGAAATGTGCCATCTCAACATACGGAGGTTTACAATGGATATTCAATTTTCTGCCCGTCATTTTAATGCATCTGCCGGTCTCCAGGATAGGATTCAAGAAGAAATGGACAAACTGGCAAAGTTCTACCCGAACATCACGGGAGCCTCCGTCATTTTGGATCACGAAGTGGAGCACCAGCGCCATTGCGAAATCTCCGTGAACATCACGGGCTCCGTGGTGGTGGCTTCTGCCGACGAAGAGAACATGGGCAAGGCTGTGGACGTGGCCCTGGAAAGAGTCAAGACCCAGCTGAAGAAGGCCAACGAAAAGCAGAACGACCATCGTGCCCAGCCCCTCTCTGATTTGTCCTAATGGCTGAATCCAGACTGAAAGATATCAAGGTTTTGCACCGGGAAAAACTCTCGGTGCGAGACTTTTTCTGTCGCTACGGCAAGGATTTGCAGCTGGCCCTCCATTCTCCGGAAGAGGACCTGAACACAAACATTGCCGAAAGCGGTATCCACCGCCCTGGCCTTGCCATGGCGGGTTATACCAAAGTTTATAGTTCGGAGCAAATCCAGGTGGTGGGCCATACGGAATGGAACTACCTGGAATCTCTGGGTACTGCGGGTCGCGTGAAGGTCTTTGAAAGCCTTTCCGTTTTCAAGGCGCCCATGTGGGTGGTGACCCATGCCCAGATGCCCCACCCGGAACTTCGGGCCATGTGCAGCAAGCTGCATATCCCGCTGTTCTCTACGACGCTCCACACCTACGAATTCAACAAGATTGCCCAGAGAATTCTCGAGGAATTCTTTGCGCCTCACGCCATTATCCACGGGAGTCTCGTGGATGTCTATGGTATAGGCATGCTCTTTGTGGGCGACAGCAATGTGGGCAAGTCCGAATGCGTGCTGGACCTGGTAGAAAGCGGACACCGCATGGTGGCCGACGATGTGGTTCATGTAAGCCACGTGGGTAACGTGATTATCGGACGCCCCGACCCCCTGATCCGCCACCACATGGAAATCCGCGGGGTGGGCCTCTTGGACATTCGCTCCATGTTCGGTATCCACGCTATTCGCAAGGTGAAAAAGATCGAAGTCATCGTGGAACTCCAGCCCTGGAGCCAGAACGTTTCTTACGAGCGTACGGGCCTGAACGAGCTGGACGAAGTCGTCATGGGCGTTTCTATCCCGAAGATTGTGATTCCCGTGTCGCCGGGCAAGAACCTGACGGTGATTTGTGAAGTGATTGCCATGAACGCCCTCATGAAAATGAACGGCCAGAACGTGGCCCGGGATTTCAATGAAAACCTGATGCAGAAAATCAAGGCCAAGGCGAAGGGCGAATACACCGACGACCTCTTGGAAATGGAGCCGGAGAACTGGTCCCCCTATGAATAGCTTCCGTCGAAAATTCCGTTCCAATTTATTCCCCTTTGTCGTCTTCTCGATTATCGTGGTCGGGTGCGGTATGGCCCTGTACCTGTTTCATCCGGCAAGCCCCCATCATGATCGCTACAGTTTTGTGGTGCGCTACGAAAGCGTCGGAACTCTTTCTCCGGGCAACCGCGTAGAAGTTCGCGGTATCACCAAGGGCGAAATTGCAAAGGTGCAACTGACAGACGAAGCGGTCTATGTGACGGCCCGCGTGCTTGCCGATACCAAGATTCCGAAAAACTCCGAGTTCCGTCTGAAAACGGCGGGGCTTATGGGCGAGCGTGAACTCAGCGTGTTGACCGGGGATTCAAAGGACCTGGTTGCCGACGGCGATACGGTGAACGGCTACTACGAAGAGGGTGCCAACGCCATAGGCCGAAACATTGCCTTTATCCTCTCGGAGCTGGATTCCATTGCCACCCAGATGGGCGCCCTGAAGGACTCCGTGACCAAGGGTACGGCGGGCAAGCGTCTTGACCGCGTGCTCAAGAAGGCAGATGACCTGGTCGGGACATCGCAGCAATCGGTCCAGGAATGGGTGGGCGAGGCCAAGGACCTGCTTTCAAAGGCCGAAGGCACTCTGGACAAGGCGAAATCCAGCCTGGGAAATGTTCCCGAAAGGGCCGAAGGTACAGTCCAGAAAATGGAAAACCTTGTGGCTCATGTAGATACCCTCCTGACCCAGGTCCGCGGGCTTAAAACGGAACTTGAAACCATCCAAGCGAAAATCTCCCAGGACGACAACACCGTGGGGTTGATTTTGTCTAAAAAAGGCGACATAATTAAGGAACTGGACCGCATAGGTACCGATATTGACGGCCTAATCGCAGACGTCAAGAAACAGGGCCTTAGATTAAATATGGATATTTTCTAAAATTGTGTCCTCTTTTGAAAAAAATAATTTAGTTTAACACGAAAAAGATTAAGAAGGGAACCCCAAGAAAGGAGCGAACTATGGCCGAAAAGAAACCTGCAAAGATGAGTGCTGCAGACCTCAAGTTTTTTGAGGAGATGCTTCTGGAAAAACGGCGCCAGCTGGTGACCGCCCAGAGCGAGACCGAAAAGTCCAATGCATTCCAGGGCCAAAAGCACCAGTCCGGCGACGGCGGGGATTCCGACAGTGCTGATTCCGCTACCGACTACAACGCTCTGGAGACTACGTTCTCCCTGGCGGCCCGCGAAGGCAAGTACCTGGTTTACCTGGAAGAGGCGCTCCAGCGTATCAAGAAGGGCACCTTCGGCATTTGCAAGGTGTGCCAGCAGTTGATTCCCAAGGCCCGTCTCATGGCAGTGCCTACCGCTACCAAGTGCGTGAACTGCAAGGAAGAGACCAAGAAGAAGGAACAGGAAATCAACCGTATCGAAATGGCCCGCCTCTTTGCCGAGGAACAGCGCCGCGAAATGATGAAAAAGAATGCTGGGCGGTAGGGTGCGCAACCCTCCGTCATTGTCAAGCATCTAAAGGTCATGAATATCACGAAAGCCTCCTTGTTTGGGATTTTAGCGGCAGCGACACTCCTGCATGCCGGTACGTCTTGGACTTTGGAGGCCTGCCTCAAGCAGGCGGCCGAAAAGAGCCTTACGCTGGAGACGGCTAAGCTCCGGGAGCAGCAGGCTCAGGTAAATGTCAAGCAGGCAAAAATCGGGCATTACCCCACGGTTTCGGCCAGTATCCAGAATACCCTTTACGACCACCCCTTTGTAGATCAAGAAGACCATTACCGCCTGAACCTGGGTTTGAACGGCTCCGTGACCCTGTGGGACGGCGGCGCCACCAGCCTGAATGTAGAGGCCAAGGAATTGAGCCGGGAGGCGGCGGAACTTTCTACCCTGCAGACCAAACGCACCGTACAAGAAAACGTGCTGAACGCCTACATGAGCCTGCTTCTGGCCAAGGAAAACTTGCATACGGCGGATTACGCGGTAGAGGTGGCCCAGGCGGAATTCGAATACTTTACGAACCTCTACGGGGTAGGTTCCGTGACCAAGAAGGACCTGACCCAGTCCGAGGCCAGCGTGCTCCAGAAACAGGCGGCAAAGATTACGGCCGAACTGAAGGTCTCTACCGCAAGGACCACGCTCCGGCAGCTGCTGGAACTGCCCGAGACCGAAGAGTTCGACGTGTCCGCTCCCGAAATCAGCATGAACAATCCGGATTCCTTGCCGCCCCTGCCGGAATACGGCGAGCTGCAGGCCCGCATTCGTGCGGCTCACCCCGGGCTTAAATCCGACAGCATTTCTGTGAAGGCCGCCCAGAAAAACACCAAGGTGGCGGGCAAGAACAGCTCTATCTCCGTGACCCTGGGGGCAAATTCCAGCACAGGCTTGCAGGCCTGGGAATCCAAGGGCTACAAGGACCAGCTCAAGTACGGCTGGCAAAACTCCTTGACTCTCGGGATCAGCATTCCTATCATCGATGCGGGCGCTACCGCCAACAAGGTGCTGCTGGCCCAGGTGAACGAGGCGGAGACCCAGGTGGGCCTGCAGGAGACTGCAAAGAACCTTGAAAACAACATCGAGAAGCTTTACCTGAATGCCCTCAGCGCCGATTTGCAGTGGAAGGCTGCCGTCTTGCAGGTGGCCGCCGAGCAGGAGGCCCTGAAGGTGGCCGAAGAGCAGCGCAGGCTGGGGGCGCTGACCTACACCGATTACCTGAACCAGAAAAACAGCCTGGAGTCGGCGCAGGTCGCCCTGAACAACGCCAAGTACACGAGCCTCCTTTCCCGCAAGCTTCTGGACCTGTACCAGGGCCTGCTGGACTAACCCAACCTGTCATCCCCGCGGCCTTCATTTGTCATCCCCGCGACCTGTGGTGAGCGAAGTCGAACCAAGGCGGGGATCTCCTTTTCTTGCCCGCTTAAAAACAAAACGTCCCCCTGTTTCTTACCTGAAACAGGGGCGTTTCTTATTGAAAGGGAAAGGGGCGGGGATCTCCCATTTTTACCCCAAAAACGCCATTTTTTGCCGTTTCATGGCCATTTTTTCCGAATGGGTGCCGTCTTCTACAAAAATTGGCACGGCCTTTGCATATAGGAGTGTGAAAACAAAAAAACGGGTCCCTGGTCAAGGCAAACCGCCAAGGCCAGGGACCCACAACCAGTGAGGTTAAAATTATGCTCAATACTCAGATTCTTCCTTCTGCTTTCTATGGTCTCCAGAACTTCCTCGACAACTTTAACGCTTGCAACGCTCAGGGCGAATGCGCCTACACTCCCAAGGCCGACTACTACGAAGTGGACAACGGCTTTGTGCTAGAGGTGGAATTGCCGGGCGTCAAGAAAGAAGACCTGGACGTACAGGTAGAAAAGAACATCATCACCGTCAAGGCCACCCGTGCCCGCAAGGATAGCAAGTACACCTACGAACGGAGCTTCCGCCTGGCCGACGACATCGACCCCGAGAACATCAAGGTCTCGTTTGAAAACGGCGTGTTGACCTTCTCACTAGCCAAGAAGCAGCAGGCCTCCGCACGTAAGTTGACTGTGGACTAACTCGGCGATTGTAACGATTCTTCATTGTGCTCCTTAAACACCAGGGACATCCGCAAGGATGTCCCTTCTTTTTGGACATTTCAAAAAAGTTGTTGAAAAATGTCAACAGTTGTTTGCAAAATTTGGCTATTTCTTGTTTTTTGCCATTTTGTTTGATAACTTTTAATCCTTGAAAGTTTAACCTTGTTGACTAATAATCAAAAATTGATTATATTTAACCATGTACAATGTGACCATAACCAAAAAGGCGGAACGTTCGGCAAAAACGATGCCTAGAGCGGTGCAGAACAAGCTGAAGGCTCTGTTGCAGTCGTTAAAGGTTTCCGGACCAATACAACCACTTTTCTGGCATTACTCAAAACTTGGCGATAGCAAGTATCATTGTCACATCGCCTTGAATTGGGTCGCTTGCTGGACATGTGAGAACGGGTCGATAAATATTGAGGTTTACTATGTTGGCAGTCGTGAAAAAGCCCCGTATTGAAATTCGTGCGAAGCACATCCCTGCTCCGCTTGTCAGGTTCTTGAAGGATACCTACAAGTCCGAAAATGTGGCGGTCTGCAAAAACGAGGATTTGATCCCCTTCGAAGAGTCCGACTGGTTCAAGAATCTGGATTCCACTCCCGGCGAAATGATTGTTGCGAACCGAGATTTGCGCAACTGGTCGCAGGTCACCCTTGCCGAAAAACTCGGGATTCAGGTTCAGAACCTCTGTGCCATGGAAAACGGACGAAGGGCGGTATCCCGCAAGATGGCGATAAAACTCGGTGAAATCTTCGGGACGGATCCCGCAGCTTTTTTTGATTTTAGTAAGTAGCGGAAAATGCCTAAGTCAAAAAACTATATTTGGTGTGGTTTTTACAGGAGTGTTCCCTTAGGAGAGTGGGAGACTTCCTCCGCGCCCCTATTACCTAACACCTAGCCCCTAGATCCTAAATCCTAGCCCCTATCCACTTTTTTTACATTTCCGGTGACACTTTTAACCTCCACAAGTGTTACACAGGCATGGAAAGGATAAATTCCGCAGATCGCATGGCGTTTTCTAGACTGTACGAGGCCTACGCCCCGATGGTTTACCGTCGCTGCATGGCCCTGCTCAAGGACGAGGCGGAGGCTTCGGACCTGATGCAGGACGTGTTTTTGCGGATTTATGCCGGCATGGACCGCCTGAACCTGGACAGTCCCAGCAGTCTTTTGTGGAATACGGCCACCAGGCTCTGCCTGAACCGCATCCGCGACAAGAAACGCAGGGGGCTGGACGTGGATTCCAGCGAGCTGTTGCTGAATATCGCCTGCGCAGACGACGAGCAGGAAGGCTACGAGGCTCGCGGCATATTGGCGAAAATTTTTTCGCGGGAGCAGGAATCTACCCGGACCATTGCGGTGTTACACTATGTAGATGGTATGACGCTGGAAGAAACTGCCGAGATGGTGGGGCTTTCGGTAAGCGGGGTGCGCAAGCGTTTGCGCACCTTGCAGGCAAGAGTTAAAAACCTGGAGGTGAAGTGATGATTCCCGACTGGAAATTGGAAAAATACTTGACGGGCGACTTGCCTGCCGAAGAAATGCGGGAAATCCGCAAGATGGAAGAGGTTGACGAGATTTTCGCCAACCGCGTGAAGATGCTGCGTGAAGACAATGCGGCAATCCTCAAGAAGCTTCCTTTCGAAAAACTTTCGGAAAAGATTGCCATGATGCCCGGACGCTCCAATGCGGGTGCCGGCAACACGGTGCGCGTGAATTTCAGGTTGGTGAAACTTGCCGCCGCCGCGGCCCTGGTGCTTGCGGTGGTGACGGTGGCACTGTTCAGCCAGCGTTCCCTTTCGGAACAAAATACCCAGCTTATGGAAGTGGCCATGGCCGACGTCTCCGGTGACGACGGCGTGCGCATCAAGGGGATGGACGCCCGCATGGAAGTCTGGAAAAAGACGGGCGATAGCGCCGTGCAAATGGAAAATCTTGGGGAGGCTCGCGAAGGTGACGAAATCCAGTTGCGTTACGCCGTTGCCGAAAAGTGCTTCGGGCTACTTTTTAGCATGGACGGGAACGGGACTATCACCATGCACATGGGGCGGGAGAACCGTGCGGTGGAACTGGAGCCTGGCAAGATGACCACGTTGCCCTTTGCCTACAAGCTGGACAATGCGCCCAAATTCGAGAAGTTCTTTTTCTTGACCTCAAAAAGTGAATTCGAGTTGAACGCGGGGGATATTGACGCCTCGCTGAAACAGGAGGGCGTGAAAACGGTAAGCCTCACGCTCCGCAAGACGGAGGGCAAGTAAGATGATGAATTTGATTAAAAAGATGGATGCTTCCTTGTCGCTCCAAATAATTTCAGTTGTTGTCCTTGTTTTGTTGGCCGCGGTCTCCAGTGTTTCTGCCGCCCAGGAGATTCAGATCAACCGCTACGTGCTGGCCGTAAGCGCCAACTACGGCGGCGAAGGCCGCCCCACCCTCCGCTATGCCGCAAGCGATGCCCGCTCCTTCGTGAACGTGCTGAAGGAAATGGGCGGTGTGCAGGTGGGGAACGTCGTAGAGGTGAAAGAGCCCAGCGTTGCCGCGTTCCAGCAGAAGATTGACGAACTGGACAAGAAGATTGCAAAGAACAAGTCGGCAGGCGGCCGCGACGAGGTGCTGGTCTATTACAGCGGACACGCCGACGAAAAGGGCTTGCGCCTAGGCAAGGAGACCTTCGCCTGGAAGGCGCTCCGCACAAAAATCGATTCCCTCCATGCCGACGTGAAGATTGCGGTAATAGACGCTTGCGGTTCGGGAGCCATTACCCGCGCGAAGGGTGGCGTGGCTGTGCCCGCCTTTATGGTGGACAAGAGTTCCGACATGAAGGGCTATGCCTTTATCACCAGCAGCACGCAAGATGAATCCAGCCAGGAAAGCGACAAGCTGAAGGGTTCCTTCTTTACCCACTCCCTGGTGAGCGGGTTACGCGGGGCGGGCGATATCAGCGGCGATGGCAAGGTGACCCTTTCGGAAGCCTACCAGTTTGCTTTCAATGAAACACTCCAGAAAACGGAAGCCACCATGGGTGGCGCCCAGCACCCCAGCCGGGACATGAACCTGGCCGGTACCGGAGACGTGGTGATGACGGATTTACGCAGCATGAACGCGGGTCTCGACATCGGCGAAGACGTGGAAGGCCGTCTGTTCATCCGTGACGAGCGGGGCGAGCTGGTGGCGGAACTTTACAAGAAGGCGGGCCGCCCCATCAACCTGGGGCTTGCCGCCGGCAAGTACAGCGTGCGTCTGGAAAGGCCTGCCGAATACAAGGAGGCGAGCGTCACCCTGCAGGACAATTACCGTGCCCAGCTCACGCAAAAACAGTTCAGTTCTATCGTGGCCGAAAAGACCACCCTCCGGGGCGAAATCGCCCGCCGCGGGGACTGCGACTCCGGCGATACTACCGCCTGTTCCTTGGATTCCCTGGACCACAACGGAAAATATCGCGTGACCTTCAACGCCTATGACCACGACAAGGAACCTCGTAAGGGATTGCAGATAGGAGTTCTTGCGACAGAGACGGATAGCTACATGCTGGGTTCCCAGATTAGCCTGTTTGCAAATATTGCGTCGAAAGAAATGCACGGCTTGCAGCTGACATTGTTCTACAACGGGGCCAACAACCATTTTGAAGGCGCCCAGATTTCGAACCTTGTCAATTACGCCCATTCCTTTGACGGCGTTCAGATTGCCTCGGTGGTGAATGTCTCTATGGAAAATTCTTCGGGCGCCCAGGTTTCCGGGACCCTCAATTTTGCCAGGGATTCTGTAGATGGTGCCCAGGTGTCTCCGGCGTTGAACTATGCGGGAGCCTCTGATGTGCAGGTGGCTGCAGCCATGAACATTGCCGGAGAATCCGGTGTGCAGGTGGCTGCCGCTCTGAACATTGCGCAACAGTCCGATGTACAGGTGGCTGCGGCGATGAACATTGCCGGGAAGGTGGAAAAGGCCCAGGTGAGCGTGATGAACATTGCGGGCCGTGCCGACGGCCGTCAGGTGGGCGTCTTGAATGTTTGTGGCCACTGTGAGAAAACGCCGATAGGCTTGATTAACATTGTGGGTAATGGCGTGTGGAGCGTTACCAGTTCTCTTAATGAAATGGGCGCCTTGAGACTTTCCCTCCACATGGGTACCGCCTACCTCTACACCGCCCTCGAAGGAGAACGCCTGATTGAAAAGGGGACGCAGTTCAAGCACTTTAGCGATGTCACTGAGGCGGGTATCGGTCTTGGAACGCAGTTTGGCAAATACGGCAGTCACTTTGACTTGGAATACATGTTCCTGATGGAGCACAACAAAGTGTCTTTGAACTTTGACGATTCGAGTTTTGAATATGGTTCCGATGATGGCGTCAATTTCCACCATCGCCTGCGCCTAGGCTATACGACACGGGTGTTCCCCTTCTTCGGACTTTCGGTGGGCGGCACCCTCAATCTCGCGGCGCAGGGTTATGGTGATAAGATTAGGGTTAAACCCCTGAGTGAATACCACGACGACTTTGGCCGCGATGGAGATAAGTTCCGCTGGTGGCCCGGATTCTACGCCGGCATTACCGTCGGAAGGTTCTAGGATTTGGCGGGGGTAGGGGACTACCCCCTCTAATGACCGCTGGGCTCAAACACATAGAAGAACCTACGAGATTGTCTCGCTTTCGTCTATTGTAAAATATTTGCCAAAAATTATATATTTAAAACAAGAAAAGTTAGCTATTTGGCTTAATTTAACGATTTTTGTATCATATAAATGTAAATAAACAAAAATAGACGTCAAAACGGCAGAAAAATCGGCAGATTGTATCTTTTTTTCTCCTTTTTTGGGCGTTTTGCATTTATATTCTGGAATATGGATTCCGTCATCGCATTCCAGGATTATCGAAAGTTCATGGACCATTGGTTTCAGGAGAAAAAGGCCCATGCCGTAATGACGTGGCGTGAATTTTCAAAACTGGCCGGATTCCGTTCCCCCGTTTACCTGAAGCTGGTTTGCGAAGGCAAGTCGGGGTTGAGCGGAGTAGGGGTTTCCCGCGTGGCCCATGCCATGGGGCTGGAGGGCTTTGAACTGGCCTATTTCAAGGCGCTAGTGGCATTTAATCAGGCAAAACGGGAATCCATAAGGCAGAAATATTTCGACGAGATGCAGGCCCTTTCCAAGGCGCACCAGGTGAATGTCCTGGGGCAAAAGTCCATGGGGTATTTTGAATCCTGGCAGAATCCGGTACTTAGGGAACTGGTGCCCCACATGGCGGGCAAAAAGGCAAAGCAAATCGCGGTCCAGTGCATGCCGAAAATCACGGCACGACAGGTGTCGGCCACTATCAAGTACCTGATATCTATGGGTCTCTTGAAAAAAGTCGGCAAGGATACTTTTGTACAAACAAACAAGACCGTATCGACGGGGAAAATGGATTTTGTCCCGCTGGCGGTTCAGCAGATGCACTTGCAGATGGGTGCGCTCGCTCTAGAGGCTATAAAGAACGTGCCCCTGTCCGGCCGCTCCGTTTCAGGGCTCACGCTCGGCCTTACTGAAAAAGCGTTTCAGAAAATTGTCAAGGAACTGGCGGATTTCCGTAAGCGTGTTATCGCCATCGCCACCGAAGACGACGACATGGAACAGGTGTTCCGATTGAACCTTCAGCTTTTCCCCTTGACATGGAAACTTGCCTCCGGTAAAAAATGAAACAAGGAAAATTTGCACAGATGAAAAAGACATTTGGACATAGTTTTTTTTGGCTTGCGTTGCTTGCCTTGGCCGCGTTGTTTGCCTGCGCCTGTTCAGGAGACGACAAGCAGGCCGGTGGCGCTACCGAAGAGACTCAAATAGCCATCGAAGACAAGACCGTTGCCGGTGTTTCTGAAAAGGGTCCCTTCACGGTGGGTTCTGCAGTCCACATTTACGAATTGGAATTTGAAACCCTCGGACATTCGGGACGCTCCATTCCTGGAAAAATCGCCAGCGACCGTGGAGATTTCCGGTTTACCCATTTGAATTTGGAATGCCAATTTGCATTTATGGAGGTTTCGGGATATTACCGCAACGAAAATACCGGAAAACAATCGACGGCCCCTATAACCCTTAATGCCCTGGTGGATTTGTCTGACAAGGAAACGGCCAACATCAACCTGTTGACTCATTTGGCTTTCGAGCGCACCCTGTTCTTGGTAAACGAGGGCAAGCCTGTAAAAGACGCCAAGCAGCAGGCGGAACAGGAAATCCTGAAGGCGTTTTATATTGAAAACGAATTGATTGGCGACTTCGAAGGACTTTCCATATTCAAGAAGGGAGAGGGGAATGCCGCTCTCCTGGCCATAAGTTCCTTGATGCAGGCGGATCTTGCAGAAGGAGATTTCTCCGAAAGACTGGCGAATTTTGCCTACGATATCGAAAAGGATGGCGTGTGGAACGATTCGGTAACCGCTACCGCCGTGGCGGACTGGGCAAGTGCAGTTAGCCTGTCCACCTACTATTCGGCTATCCGTAGCAACATAAAGGGATGGAAAATTTCCGACATCATACCCGATTTTGAAAAATCCATGGACAAGTTCTGGTGGGAGAACTACGGCCTCGGTGATTGCGACAAGGAGCGGGAAGGTGTTGTGAAAGCAAACACCAATGCGTTGAGCAAGTTGAACGGCGTTCATTTCATTTGCGAGGATAACTTGTGGCGCCTGGCTTCTGATATAGAGAAAGAAACAGCAACGTGGGGTGTCGGAGAATTTGATGGTGAAATACGTCCAGGCCAGGTCAATAAGGGTATGCACTACATCTACGAAGACGCAAAAAATGTTTGGCGCGAGGCCACGGAAATAGAAGTTGATACATACCAAAAGGATTGTTTAAAAGATGCTAAACTTTTCAACGGCAATGTGAACAGTTCTGCAATATATGTTTGCGATGCCGGAAAATTCCGTGTTGCAAGCGACATGGAGATATTGGGCGAGTTGGGTTGTACTAGTTATAATCGCGGAGGCTATCGTATTCTGACTAAGGTCTCTTTTCCGCACATAGATAGTATTGGCTCTTGGAATATGACATATAGGAGTGATAAAATTTCGAAGAATTATTCCTATTACAAGTGTACCGAGAATGGCTGGGCGTTTACAAGAGAAAAGTTGAATCAGGGAACTATGGTTGATAAACGCGATGGTCAAGAGTATAAAACGATAGGAATTGGTTCCCAAGTCTGGATGGCTGAAAATCTGAACTATGCTGTGCCGGGGAAATATAGTTATGAGCGAAGGTTCCTCTTTGACAGTGGCCGAAAAGAGGATTTTTTTCAGTGTGCTGGATCCACGTCTTATGAGAACATTGATACCGATTGTATTGGTTCTGGAGAATGGATAAAAGCAGATTCTTTAAGTTATTGTTACAATAACGATATAGATAGTTGTGCAAAATACGGACGACTGTACCCTAACCCGGCGTTTTATGATCCCCAGTCTTCCCTTTCTAACGTGTGTCCTGCTGGGTGGCATATCCCCGATTTGTATGAGACTCTGACATTGTTTGATGTGATGGGAGATACTCTCTGGGTGATAGAAGGTAAGATTGAGGATTTTGTAATGCTAGAGATGAGTGGGGGTACACGTTTTGAAGAATTCTTTGGAGCCGAGGCTTTGAATTCTCGCATAACTTATGATTATGGTGATGGAACATATGTTTTTGCAAGTAGTGATGACTTCTATTTCGCTCTTAGCAATCGGGAGGCTAGTGTAACTGGATCCTCGGTGTTTGTTGAGGGATACTCATACTCTGGACGACCCTACATTCCCGTCCGCTGCATCAAAGACGAAGAATAGGTTTTGCATATAGGCCTTCGGCAAGCGTCAAAATCACGTCAAATCGACAAAAGTCTCTGAAAAAGCACTAAAAGGTGCGTTAACGAAAATTTACATCGTTTTGTTTTTTTTTGTTTACATTTAACGAGTTAAGTGTAGGAAAGGAGTGTTCACCCTGTAAAAGCCCACAATGTAAAAAATCAAGAAAAATCCTAAAATTTTGAGTTGATGTAGTCATTTTTTTTGCAAAAATTCGGCGGTTCTGTATCATAGAACAGTAAAAAATTTCGTCAAACTATCAAAAAGTGGCAAATTTGCGGTTTCGGGGGCTTCGGGGCGTTTCTTTTAAACCTGGCCCATATATATTCATGTATATGGAAATTGAATTTTAAAAAGGATGTGGAGAGAGGTGGAAATGAAAAGAGAAATCGTTACTTTGTTTGTAACTTCGGCTGCTGTATTTCTCGTGGCCTGCGGTTCCGACAGCAGCGGAACCAATGCAAACGACGGGGAAATCGTTTCCGTTCAGGCAGAAACCTTCGACGACCTGCCCAATTGCAGCAAGAGCAGGGAGGGCGACCTGGCCGAAGTTCAGGACGAACGCAAGGCCTACCGCTGCCAGAAGGGTGCCTGGGAATTCGACCACGATGTCCTCGATACGGTCAAGACCGAAGACGAGTTGCCAGCCTGTATTGGCAAGAAGGAAGGCCTTTCGTTGTTTGTCAAAAGCGAAAGTGCCGCCTACACCTGCGATGGCAAGCGCTGGACCAAGGAAGACGCCCCCGGCGAATCGGGGGTCGTGGAATACGAAACCGAAGACGATTTACCCAACTGCGTTGTCAAGCGCGAGGGTGAAACGGCCCTGATAGAGGGTGAGGCCTATCTGTGCGACGGCACCCGTTGGAAAGCCGTGGGCACCTACTACGCTACCGAGGACAGCCTCAGCAACTGCACCGCCAAACGGGAGGGTGAAAAGGCCTACATCGCCGATGAGGGCACTGCCCTGAAATGCACCGACGGGGAATGGAAAGAAGTTAAGGCCGCTGATCAAGGCCGAAGCGAGCCTGACGATGATTCGCCAAAATCATCATCATCGACTTCGGATACCCCCACGTCATCCTCGACCCCGATCGAGGATCTGTCTTCGTCTTCTATCAAGGTCCCCGAACCAGAAGAAGGGACTCTCACCGACTCCCGCGATGGTCAGACATACAAGACCGTTGTCATCGGTACACAGACCTGGATGGCGGAGAACCTGAACTATGCTGCCACGAGTTCCGTTTGCCCTCTGGAAAACAGTGCCTACTGCACAAAGTACGGCAGGCTCTACCTTCCAGGAGGAGCCTCCACTTACTGCCCAAGCGGATGGCATGTTCCCTCCCTTTCGGAATGGACCGTGCTGTACAATTATGTAGATGCGAATAACGGCACGGAGGGGGTAGGCAAAAGCCTGAAATCTACCACGGGGTGGTACGAGGCGGGAACCACGGTTGGGAAAAGAATGGCTGTTGCGACAGGGAAGGACCAGTTCGGTTTTTCGGCACTCCCGGCAGGAAGCTGCTGGTGGGATATGCCCTCATGGAACTGTTATAGCGACGACGAGGCGAGATTCCTTACAAGCGAAGGCGAAATACTCCAAATTCTCTACGATAGCGATGTCGTTACGCAAGAAGAAAATTCGGATGGCGGCAACGTGAAGGTTTCTGTCAGGTGCCTGAAGGGGGCTGCTACCAGCACAACAACCACAAGTTCTTCTTCGTTGGCGAAGAAGGAAATCACCGGATGTACTTGTGACGGGGAACTCTCAACCGCAACCAACGACTTGGCGAGTGACAATCCTGTCGAATACACATGGAGCGTTACGGGTTGCTCAAGCGAGGGCGCGGAACCCTTGAGTTATACCTGGTCGGGTTCGGTATCAGGAACCAAGAGCAGCGTGACCGCTTCTTACGCCAAGAAGGGCGAATATACCCCAAGTGTCACCGTGACCAACGCTGACGGTAATACTAAGGAAGTCTCCTGCTCTAGTGTTTATGTAGTTGATAGCGATAATCCCTATGATGAAATTGAGTTTCCGGCTAATTCTCGATTAGGACCTGGTGGCTACTATATACCTGAATGCCCATGGATGACTGGAACGAACTCTTCTACGACAGTACGAATTAGTTTAACCAGAGGATCTTCCGCTGATTGCCTTGATTGGTTTGATAATCAGCAAGTTACATGGAGTGAAAACTGGAATGGTTGTAATGGTTTTGTTGATGTAGTATTTCCTTTGTATATCACAATCCCTGCTGGGGAATATATGGAATTTGATAGTTGTTATTAGAGTGTAGATTCGCTGAATCAACCGCAATTTCAAAGATTTTAACTAATAAAACAATAAATCACTTAAACATGCCTAAGGCGCAAAGGAATGGAAAAAATGGGTAAGAAAATGCTTGGAGTCACTTACGGAGATTGGTATGACGCTCAATCTCTTCAGAATCCTCAAGAAAGGAATAAGATAAAGGAAAAACAGGGATGCTACAAATGGTGGGCTAAGGAGAAAGAGGTTGACCTTTTGCTTGATCGGTTATTAAAAAATACAGGACTTAAAAAGAATACGGTAAAAGAATGTCTTGAATTTGAAGATGGTTATTATTGTGTATATGTTGGAGAAGGAAAAAATGTGCGAGAAAGGATAAAAAAGCATATCTCTGGGAAGGTTAGAACTTCGACAGAACGTAAGGCGATTGCCAGTTTAATGAGTTTTTTCGCTGATCCTGAAAAAGATGTTAATGAACATTTTATTAACAAATTTATGGTTCAACCTATATATGTAAAGAATAATATTGATAGAAAAAATATTGAAACGGTGTTGATTAATGAGGCTAATTATTTGAGAATATTGAATTACGAAAAAAATTATCATAATCTCGCTGAGAAGACAAGGCTGAATTTATTTGATGCAAAACGTGAAGCAGAGAAAAAGAATCCAACAAGGTTCAAAAAGAATAGTTCGAAGAAAAAATAAATCATTGTGGATATATCCTATGAATAAAAGTTTGTTCCCTACATTCTTGCTGCCCTTCTTCCTACTTGCCTGTGACAACGGTGACAGTGGCACGGGTGTTGACAACTCCGACATTGTGTCCGTTCAGGCAGAAACCTTTGACGACCTGCCCAATTGCAGCAAGAGCAGGGAGGGAGACCTGGCCGAAGTTCAGGACGAACGCAAGGCCTACCGCTGCCAGAAGGGTGCCTGGGAATTTGACCACGATGTTCTTGATACGGTCAAGACCGAAGATGACTTGCCCGCCTGCACTGGTAGGAAGGAGGGCCTGTCCCTGTTCGTGCAATATGAGCATGCAGCATACACTTGTGATGACATGCACTGGAGCAAGGTGGAAAAGGAAAAAGCCGACTTTGGCATTGCCGAATACGAATCCGAAGACGATTTGCCCAGTTGCTCCGACAACCGGGAGGGTTCCTTGGCCTTGATTGATGGCGATGCATACCTTTGCGAAGACAAACACTGGAACGACAAGGGCGCCTATTACGCCACCATAGACAGCCTCGCGAACTGCACTGCCAAACGGGAGGGCGAAAAAGCCTACATCGCCGACGAGGGCACTACCCTGAAATGTGTTGATGGGGAATGGATTAGTGGCGCCAGGAAGAGTTCGTCATCTACTGCAAAGACCCCCGAATCGGCTGAAGGCGAAAAAGAAACGGGTTGGCGCGAACAGTGCCTAGACATTATCAACGAGTATCGCGCCACCGAAAACCTGGAACCCCTCGCCCTTGCAGACGAAGAAAAGCAGAAATGCGCCGACGAACAGGCCGCTGCGGACCTCAAGTCCAACAAAGCCCACGGGCATTTCAAGGAATGTGGTGAATGGGCCCAGAATTCCGGTCCCAACGCCTCCATGGCAAACGGTCGCAAGGCTGCCGACGTGGCCAAGTACTATCTGGACATGATGTGGAGCGAAAAGAAACTGGTAGAGAGCGGGGAGCGGGACCTGGACAAGGACGAAGACTACCCCTACATCGGGCACTACAAGAACATGCGGGGTGACTACACCAAGGTGGCCTGCGGTATAGCGGTATCCGAAGACGGAACTACCGGCTGGTTCAACGTCAACTTTTATTAAAAAGGATTGCAAAAATGAGAGTTACCCTTATTCTTTTTTTATTTCTCGTCTTCGTCCTTGCTGCCTGTAGCGGCGGTGGCGGAGGAGGTGTTGCAGTAAATGATTCTAATAGGATTAAACTTAGGGTGGATACCTATGAGGATTTGCCTAACTGCAGCAAGAACAGGGAAGGGGAGAGGGCAAAAGTCAAGGATAAACAAGAAATCTACGAATGTACGAACGGATATTGGGAGTTAAAGGATTATTATGTGGATACCGTCATGACATTGGCAAACTTGCCGGAGTGCGAAGGCGATGTTTTTTTTGCGTTTTTTGTGAGGGAAAAGGAAGACCTTTATTCTTGTGAAAATGGAAACTTGATTTCGTATGGGCTTGCTAAATTCAAGCCCATGGAGTACAGGAGCGAAGACGATTTACCGGTCTGTTCTAGTTCACGTAGTGATGAAATAGCCTTGGTAAACAAGGTGGCTTACCGTTGCCATGATGGCCGCTGGAAAGATATGGGTTTTTATTATGCTACCGATGAAGACCTGAAAAATTGCACGGCGAAACGTGATGGCGAAAGGGCCTATGTGGCAAACTTTCATACAACAGTTTATTGTGAAGATGGTGTATGGAATGAGGAGTAAAATGTATCGGATGATAAAAATAATTACACTGGGTGCTACCGCAGTGACTGCTCTATTCCTGGCCGCCTGCGGTTCCGATAGTGATAATGGTACCACCGCAAAAGACGCCGAAGAGGTGTCTGTTCAGGCAGAAACTTTCGACGACCTGCCCAATTGCAGCAAGAATAGGGAAGGCGACCTAGCCGAAGTCTTGGACGAGCGTAAGGCCTACCGCTGCCAAAAGGGAGCCTGGGAATTCGACCACGACGTTTACGATTCTGTAGCGACAGAAGACGATTTACCTGCTTGCACAGCTAAGAAAGAAGGCCTTTCGTTGTTTGTCGCGAGTGAGCATGCAGCATACACTTGTGACGGCAAACGCTGGAGCAAGGCAAAAAAGGCCGTCGATATGCAGGAATACGAAACCGAAGAGGACCTGCCCAATTGCAGCAAGAACAGGGAGGGAGAACAGGCTTACGTAAATGGCGTAAAAAAAGTCTTCGTCTGTTCCGATGGCGTATGGGAAGAAGGCAAGGCCTCAGGTTCTTCGTCTAGCGCCATTCCGGATGCCGACCCGGAATCTAGCGCCTCTAAGGTTCCCGAACCAGAAGAAGGGACTCTTACCGATTCCCGTGATGGTCGTACCTACAAGACCGTTGTCATCGGTACACAGATTTGGATGGCGGAGAACCTGAACTACTCCACATTGAAATCCACTTGCCCTTTGGAAAATAGCTCCTACTGCGATAAATACGGACGCATATACCAGTACGCCTCGGTTGATGGAGCCCTCTGCCCAAGCGGCTGGCACATTCCGACCCTTTCGGAATGGCAGACGATGTTGGATTACGTCGATATGAACAATGGCTACGAGGGAGTGGGCAAGAGCTTGAAATCCAGCAAGGGGTGGTACGAGGCCGGAACGACGGTGGAACAGAGAATTGCCGTTGCGGCCGGAAAAGACCCCTTTGGCTTTTCCGCACTCCCGGCGGGGAGTTGCTGGGAGTATTCCGGTACATGGAGCTGTTACAGCGATGACGAGGCCAGGTTCTGGATTAGCAACGGCCAGGCGTATAAAATTTCTTTTGACAGCGATCAAATTGAATTGGATCCCGATGTAGGTCGTACCCAATATGATTATGCGAGAATTTCGGTCCGTTGTATAAAGGACGGTTCGGCTGTGGTCGCCAGTTCATCTTCTTCCTCCGAAAATGCGAGCGGCGTTGGCCCGGTAAGCCAGTATGGCCAACTGCAAACAGGGACAAACTCCAAGGGCGAGGGCCGCATTTACGGCAGTTGCAAAAACTGGTCCGCATCCGGCAAAGAGGTGCAGGTGAGGGGCCTAAGCCTTTACTGGAGTATTAACCTTGGCCAGACCAAGTCGTTCTGGAACAAAACGATTATTGATTACATGGTGAAAAATCTGAAGGTAGAACTCATTCGCGCTCCCATGGGCGTTGACGAAAATTTCGGTGACGGAAATTATTTCTCCAATACGATGGTTTACCAGCAATACCTGGACCAAGTCGTTCAGGCCGCCATAGATAACGATATATATGTCATTATTGATTATCATAGCCATAAAGCCCACGACAATGTGGCTAATGCAAAGATGTTTTTTGAAACGATGGCGCAAAAATGGGGTAGCTACGACAATGTGATTTTTGAGATTTTTAATGAGCCAGCTTGCCTTAAAAACGGGAGCGGCAACTGCGAAACATCTTCTTACGGTGGCGGATTCTTGCCTTGGTCGAGTATCAAAACCTATGCGAACCAGATTATACCGGTTATTCGCCAGTATTCCGATAACCTGATAATCGTCGGGACTCCGAAATGGGACCAGCAGCCTAATGCCGCCATAGGTGAAGAAGTCACCGATTCCGAAAACAATACGGCATACGCATTCCACTACTACGCCGGAACTCACACTGTTGAAGAAGAAGGCGCCAATGCCGAGGAGGCTATGCAAGCGGGTCTTTCCGTATTCGTTAGCGAGTGGGGAACGGTAAACGCAGAAGGGGATGGCAAAGTGGCGGACGCCAATGGCTCGTGGCAGACTTGGATGGACGAGTATAAGCTTTCTTCTGCGAACTGGAGCGTGGCAAGCTTATCCGAGGGTGCTTCGTTCTTTACGACTTCTGGAGCGTGGAACTACTCCCAAAGCGGGACATGGGTGAAGAACAATGTCCTTGCCAACAACCCCTCCAGTTATACCAAGTGCGCAAGGTAGGCCGTAGAAAAATCAGCAAAAGTAACACTTTCAACCCCATCGGGTGTTTCAATGGCAAATAAGTTCCCTTATTTGCTATTTTTGTTGAATTGTGAGATTCCGGTTGAAAATCTGGACCAGCTTGTTTGCCTCCCTGGCGGCCTCTCTTGCTTTTGCGCAAGGGACGGCAGGTTCCGCGCAGTCCGTTCCCGGCTCTGCAACAGCAGACTCCGCAAAGGTGGCTGGCATCGTCTTCAACGGCGTGGTGCAGGACAGTTCCTTTGCCGTTGGCGAAAAGCTCAACGTTGAAATTCTCGAATCCGGAGAGGCGCTCCAGACCACCGTGGGCACGCCTTTTAGCGTGGTGCTGCCCGAAGACACCCTCTGGAATATCTGCGTCACCAATTCCGACACGGCTGGCGCCGAGAAGGAAAAATGTTACGAACTGAAATATCTTGGAACGGAAGGCGCCTTCTCCCAGGCCCTGGGCGACGGGTTTGCTTTGGGTGAAGGGGAAAGCCTTCCCCTCGCTCCTGCCGCTGATACGGCATCCGCTACCCTTTCTAGCGGGGACACACCACCTAAAGGTGGCCATGCCCACATAAGCGCTGAAGCGCTAAGTGGTCAAAGGCCGCAACGCCCCGACTCCGCTAGCGACATGAACATCGATTCCCTCCTTGCCGCAGGCAACAATGGCAAGGTCACCGAACTCAAGAAGGTGGTGGTGCAGCTGCGGCGCCGCCCCAAGCGTAGCCCCGGCGAGTCCGTAGTGTCGGCCAAGTCCATCAAGCGCATGCCGAGCCTCGCCGAGGCCGACGTCATCAAGAGTATCCAGGCTCTCCCGGGAGTGGTCGCCAGTTCCGATTTCAGTTCCAAGATTTACGTTCGAGGCGGCGCCGCGGACCAGAACCTGTTTCTGTTCGACAACGCCGTGGTCTATTCTCCGGTCCATTTCTTCGGACTGTTCAGCACCTTCCTGGTAGAAGGTATCGACGACGTGAAGTTCTACAAGAGTGGTTTTCCGGCCCAGTACGGCAACCGCTTGAGCTCGGTGCTCAAGATGGACGGCCGCGCGGGCGGGCAAGACACCGTCGATGAATGGTTCAGCAAGAGCAGTATCAAGATAAGCACTTTTGCCGCCCAGCTCCATACCGAAGGCCATCAGGGCCCTGCCCGCTGGGTAGTGGCGGGGCGCACCACCTACATCGGCTACGTTCTGGACCTGTGCAACGCCATCGGGCTTCTGGACCTGGATTTGGACTACGAGTTTACGGACCTGCAGGGAACGTTCCTGTACAATTTGACGGACGATACCCGGTTCAAGTTCAGCTTCTATGTGGGCAAGGACGTGCTGGCCTTTGACCCCCTTTACGTGGACTGGGGAAACGTGGCGATTCCTCTCGGAATCTACCACCGCTTCAACGGCAACTGGGATTACAATTCCACATACGCATTCAGCCGTTTTTACCAGAACATGGAAATATCGGACCTGATGTCCATCAGCATGAACCTGATGACCTTTTCGGGCAAGCAGTGGCTCAACTACCGCGGCGTCAAGGACCACGTGATAACCGGCGGTTACGAACTGGAATATACCTACGACCGCCTGGGAGAGCGGGTTTCCGATACCAAGCTGGAAGACAAGCAGAGGCCTTTCCACCATGTGGGCTACCTGCAAGATGCCTGGAAGGTTACTCCCGATTATTTGCTGCAATACGGTGCGCGATTCAACTACCAGACGGCGGCCAAGCATTTTGGCGTAGAACCCAGGGCGTCCTTGACTGTGAACCTGGACGAAACCAAGACGGTTGAATTTTATGGCGGCTATTATTTGCAATACTTGAATTCCATCATGTTCAGCGACCAGGAATCACTGAACGAGTTTTACTACCCGGCAACCACGGATAATTACGGCAAGCAGATGAAACCCGCCTCGTCGTGGCTGTTTGCCACGGAATACAGCCATAGGAATCTGTTTGACGGCTACGACGCCACCGTCGGGCTCTATTACAAGACCCAGAGCGACCTCAAGACGTTTGCCATGGATTCGGACTCCACCGAAGACGACAGCGAGGCCTCTGCCAATTCCCAAAGCATGGTCATGGCGGATTATTTTGGAACGGCATCTGGCTATTCGTTTGGTTACGAACTTTCTCTGCGCAAGGATAGAGGTTGGTGGTTTGGCGGTATCAACTGGAGCCAGAGCATGAGCGTTATCCGCTCCGATGACGGCACCAAGGCCTATTTCCCCAGCTGGCACCAGCCCTACGCCCTAAAGCTGGATGCGGGCATCAACTGGAAGGGTGACGAGGACGCCCTGAAAAAGCATCCGATTAAGGGACGCTATTTCCGTTCCTCAATTGCCCTCAAGTATTCGGCAGGCATGCCCATTACGGGTTACAAGGGGTATTTCTACCGAGAGGATTTGGGACGTAGGAACTATTCCGACAACATCGAGGTGGTGCAGGGTAGCCGCAATGCGGACCGACAGACCAACTATTTCCGCATAGATGTAAAGGCCATCGATATCGGTCGCGAAAACAAGTGGAACTTCAGCTGGACCATCATCAACCTGACCAATCACGACAACATGTTCTACTCCTTCTACGATACCCGCGAAAACCCGCCTGAATATAACGAAATATACCAGTTCCCCTTTTTACCGATTATGCTGAGCTATGAGTATTATTTCTAGAGTGATTAGTGGTTGGTGGTTAGTGGTTGGGGTGTTTCTCACTGCCTGCGGGGATTTTCATGGGCCTTGGGAATACTACCCCCACACTACGGAAATTTACACGGGCGTCTATACCTACGGATACATTATAGAGGGTGAGTCCCCGCGAATCTGTTTTTCCAAGATGTATGAACTGGACGAGGCTTCGGCGGAAAATTTTGCATTTTACGATAGCGCTCGTGTAACCGTTTTTGACACTACGGCAAAATCCGCCCCTGTGCAACTTCATCCCGAAACGGGCAAGCCCAACTGCTTTGTGACGGACACGTCGTCGGGTCTAGTGGGCAAGGCGGGCAATTCCTACAAGATGGAGGCGTTCTTCAAGTGGGACAGTTCCGGCGAAAAGGTTTCTACCACCTATAAGGCCGTTGCTACTATCCCCAAGAAATTCTCTGTCAAGAAGGTGAAAATTCCTCTGCAAAACGGAAAGACCAAAGAGGTGGCCTTGAACGGCAAGGGGTTTGAAACGAATTTCTTGACCTTCCCTAGGGACATGGATATCTTCAAGTTCTACACGGAACACGACAAGGATTTGGGCGGCGTGCTGGTGACGCTGACCTACGACAACGTGAACGGTGGCGAATCCATGAACACCACCATCCACAAGATGCTTTCTAACTTTGCGGACAAGGATTCCGCCGGCTTTGTATTCTCTCTAAGCAATAGCCTTGAAAACACCAAGAGGCTGGGGTTCAATGACAACTGGACCATAGGCGGCTACAACAGCGCCGACACCATTTTCGTGTCGAACCTCTCTTTCCCCATAGGGGAATCGATGCTCCATTTTTATGCCACCGACAGTGCGTACATGGATTACGAGGACTATGTCTTGGAGGCCCTGGAAGACCCTCGGGTGGTTCCCTTGTCCAACATCGAAAACGGCATGGGCGTTTTTTCGGGCATGAAACGGGTGGACATCCCCGTAAAAATCAAGGGCGACGACTATCTGGAATTTGAATACATCAGGAGCGCCTCCTGCAAGCAGGCGGGTGATGACCCCGACGACGATGAAGGCTGGAAAAACAGGGCCTGCAGGCTGTACCAGGATGTCTATTGCTCTGGAATGCCCTATGGAGATTCGGCAACCGGCGGCACAGATTTGGTTACTGCCAATTCGAAGGCTGGTGCCTATTTTGCGGAAGGCGACTACCTGGTGAACGAAACCTGCTACCCCTCCCTGGTCAAGGCCGCCATGATGCTGGATACTACCAAGTGGTCCGTGTTCCTGCCCGATACGATCGACGCAAAAGACAAGTCGAACGCCTACGCCGACGGCCTCAAGCGTTACTGCGTGGCAGGCAACTTCGAAAGCAACAAGATTGCGGACTGCTCAAACCTCAAGAAGGATTGCCTGGAAAGCACCGAAAAGAACGACTGCCTGGAGTATTTCTGGGAGTGGTGCGCCGACAGGGACTGGGATTACGGGAGGTTCCCCCAGTGTAAATCCGCCCTGGTGAGCCGCTACTACCTAGAAGAACAAAAATCCCCCGTCTTGGCGAGGGAGGTTGAGTTGATTTGTAAGCAGGACAAACCTGCGGTTTGCAAGAACTGGTAGACGAAAGGTTTACACCAGGTCCCAGCCACCGAAACCGCGGATGTCGGCGACACCACCGGCAAAAGGCGGATAAGCGGGTAGGGCTAGGTCAACGCCGCCTGCCCAAGACATAAAGATTCCTACGGCATTTTCTTCTTCTGAAACCAAATCGTCGCCCCAGGGATCGGTGCAGATGAACCTATGGGGTTCGCAATAGGTGGCGAATGCAGAGGAAACAGCGACGGCCATAGCAAAAGCGATAAATGCGGTTTTCATGATAGACTCCTTTTTTACGGTTTCCCGATTAGTTAAGGTTTTGTTTTCTTTACTCCCATAATTTACCCTCTAAAATTCATAAAGTCAAATATATAATTTTCATTAAAATAATAACTATTTTTGATTAATTTAAAAAAAGAGTAAACCACTGCATTTTGACGTATCGAAACGCTGCGCGGGAGAATTTCTTTTTGTATTTTGTGGATGAAGAGTTTTAAAAACGGGAGGCCTGTTATGCAGTCAAGACTCAAAGAAGCCGTTGTGCTCGCCGTCGCCATTCTTGGGCTGGGCGCTTTCCTCTATTGCGCCATGATCCACGTGAAGGACCGTGACCGCGTGGTGTTTGTGCGGGGGCTTGCTGAGCGTGAAGTTCCAGCCGATTACGTAATTTGGCCAATCGTGTTCAAGGAAGCGGGTAACGACCTTTCGGCTCTGTACGAGACGGTGCAGGCCAAGACTTTAGCCTTGGAAAAGTTCCTCCAGGATAACGGAATCGCCCAAGAAGAAATTACCAAGGCGTCCCCGGACATTACGGACGCCCAGAGCGAACTCTACACCAGCGAACAGCGCCCCTTCCGCTATGTGGTGACCATGTCGCTTACGGTGGCCTCCAAGAATGTGGACAAGGTTCGCGAACTCATGGGCAAGCAGGGCGAGCTCTTGAAGCAGGGAATCGCCTTTAGCGAAGGGGATTACCGCTACCGCAAGGTTTACAGCTTTAACGGCCTCAACGCCATCAAGCCCGAGATGATTGAAGAGGCCAACAAGGACGCCCGTGCTGCTGCCGAAAAATTCGCCAAGGATTCCAGGAGCAAGCTGGGTAAAATCAAGACGGCAACCCAGGGGCTGTTCTCTATTGAGGACCGTGACGAAAATACGCCCTTTGTCAAGAAGGTTCGTGTGGTCACCAACGTGCAGTATTTCTTGGAAGACTAGTCGCTAACGGCGTGATTGAAAAATGAAGTTCAAGAGTATCGAAAAAATCCATTCCGGAAAGTTCATTACCCGTTATGACCTCCATTACGAAACGGCAAGCGGCAAGCCGGTTACCTACGAGATGATCAGCCGTGAACCGAACGTCAAGAGTATCGAAGACCTGCGGCGCCACAAAAATAACGCTGTGGTCCTGATAATGCACGACGAGTCCGGCGAAAAACTGCTGCTGTGCAAGGAATTTCGCATGGCGGTAGGGGAGCTGGTGGTGAATTTCCCTGCGGGACTCATAGACGAAGGCGAGACGGTAGAACAGGCGGCCAAGCGGGAACTGCGAGAAGAAACGGGGCTGACCCTTTTGTGCATAGACGAAACCTGGAAAGAAAGCTATTCCGCCATTGGGTTTGCCAACGAGTTGAACGTGGTTGTGGTTGGTGTAGCCGCTGGTGAAATCAGGCCCAGCGATTCCGAGCGTGAAGAAATCGATGCCGCCTGGTACAGCAAAGAAGAAGTGCGCCAATTGCTAGAGACGGAACGTTTTGCGGCCAGGACCCAGGCCTATTGTATTCTCTGGAGCAGAAGCTAGTTTTTTTACTCAAATATGTATATTTACACCATGATTATTTTTCCCTTTAAAAAATCCATCGTATTCACTCTGGCTTTTGCCTTTTCCGTAGCATCTTTTGTCGGTTGCGGCGACGATAGCTCCAGCAGCGGTTCGGACCAGTCCAATGCAGGTCCCCTTGCCGAATGCACTGCTCCCGCCTTCCTCAAGAAGGGCGATAAGGTAGCGCTGCTTTCACCCTCCTATTCCACTCCCGATTCAAACATCCAGAATACGGCGGCCGTATTGAAGGAATGGGGCTTTGAACCCGTTATCGGTAAGAACGTGGGCAAACTGGATGCGGGCAAGTATGCGGGTACTGCCCAGGAACGGGCCGATGACTTTATCGCTGCCCTCAAGGATACCAGCATCAAGGCCATCTTAAGCAATCGTGGCGGTTACGGCACCATTCAGTTGGTGAACCTTATCGACCTGAAGTTGGTATCGGATAATCCCAAGTGGCTCATCGGGTTCAGCGACATTACCACCCTGCATGCCATGGAAACCAAGGCAGGCGTCATGAGCATCCACGGCACCATGAGCTCGTTTATCGGAATGACCCGCGGCAAGGACGACAACAGCACCCTCTTGCGGGACCTGCTCAAGGGCAACGTGCCCACCTATAAGGTTCCCAAGCACAAGTTCAACCAAAAGGGAAAAGCTGAAGGGATTCTCGTAGGCGGCAACATGGCCACATTCGTTCCGCTGGTAGGTGCCAGCGACATCGACGTGTTCTCTGGCGACGGCATCATTTTGTTCATGGAAGAAGTAGGCGAATCCCTGCACAACATTGACCGCATGTTCAACGCACTGGAACTTCACGGCGTCATGGAAAACGTGAAGGGCGTTATCCTCGGAGAATTCATGGATTCCGGGACGGACCTGAATTACGAAACTACCGAGGAAATGCTTTCCAAGTACCTGAAGAAGTATAACATCCCGGTCTTGTGCGGGTTCCCTGCAGGACACGACGACGTGAATGTTCCCATTGTCATGGGAGCGAAGGTCAAAATGGACGTTACCGACAATGGGGCCACCCTGGCCTTTGACATGGACGGAGAAAAGAAGGACGTGGATACGGGCAAGTTGACCAATAAGCCAACCCTTTCGAAGGCACTCCTCAAGGCCCTTGCCGGTAAAATTTTTGCTATAGAGGAATAAGAATGATTTCCGTGAATTTCAAGAAAACATCCAATGTCCATGCAGGCGTCTTTGGGTGTGTGGCAATCTCGTTCCCACTGCTCCTTGCCGCCTGCGGCGACGACTCCAGCAGCAATTCCGGCGACGATGTAAGGCTAATAGAGTCTATCGAGGATGCTGGTGAATGTACCGATGCAAACGCAAATGAAATGGTCAAGATCAAAGCGACCAATGTGGATGGAGACACTGTTTTCCTGTTCTTCATTTGCGAAGATAAAGAGTGGGTTTCTGACATTGGTGGCTTGAGTAGAAAAGTTCTTAAGCCGTCGGCTGTTATTAGGGACTCCATCAAGGATGAACGTGATGGTAGAACCTATAGAACTTCCAAAGTGGGCGAACAAACATGGATTGTGGAAAACTTGAAATACGAAATGGAAGGCTCACTTTGCTACGAAAACAAAAAAGATAATTGCAAAAAGTATGGGCGCCTTTATTCCATGGATGCTGCCAAAAAGGCTTGCCCTTCGGGGTGGCATCCCGCTACGAATGGTGAATGGAAAACAATGCTCGAAACATTGGGTAATGTATTCCTTCACTCTTCTTCTACGGGAGATGTGAATACATTTCAAGCTTCGTATAAGGACGATTCAATGAAGGATCAATATGGGTTCAATATCGTTGCTTCCGGGTATGGTTTGGATCCTGAGTATGCCGCTCAAAGTAACCAAGCCCAATTTGGCAATTTCCCGAGAGGAATTTACATTTGGGCTCCAACGGACAGCGAATTAAAGAATGATGTGGCAAAGTGGCATCAGGTAAGGATTGACACGAAAAAGAATCTCGCACAGGTGTTTGTAGCTGGGAAGGAAATGTTCCTTTCGGTCGTTTGTGCAAAGGACTAACCAAAACCCAGAAAAAGTTTAAAAGAGGTAACCTATGAATTTCAAGAAATGTACCTTCACTAATAGTGGCGTCATTGCGAGCACCCTTGGGTGCGTGGCAATCTCTCTCTCTCTGTTCCTTGTCGCCTGCGGCGACGACTCCAGCAGCAATTCCAACGGAACCGAAATAGAGACCGTGGAGTCCATGAAAGACTTGGGCGAATGCAATGAGGAAAACGAGGGCCAGATGTTTAGGGTGCCCCGTGATACCATCTACGACACATACGCTTGTGAAGATGGTAAATGGATTCCCGACTGGGGTGGCGACGACGATGATGACATCTGCCCGGTTGTCATAGATTCCGTTGTTGATGCCCGCGACGGCAAAACTTATAAGACTGTAAAAATTTGTTCACAGACTTGGATGGCGGAAAATCTGAATTACGATTACAATGAAGGAACTGCAAAATCCTACTGCTATGACAATGACCCTGACAATTGCACTAAATACGGGAGACTGTACTTGTGGAGTGCCGCCATGGATAGCGCAGGCATATTTGGAAAAAAAGGGAAAAAATGCGGTTATGGCACTGAATGCAATCCCTCTGGCACCATACGCGGAGTATGCCCCGAAGGTTGGCATTTGCCCAGTAAAGACGAATGGAAAAAATTAAATGCTGTACCTGGTCCAGTGGTAGATTCATGGGTGGGTGATTTAGAATCATACGGTTTTTCTACACTCGCTGCAGGCAAATACTACGAGGGCGAGTTTAGCAGTAAGGGCTCCGATGCCTTCTTCTGGAGTTCATCCGAGAACTATAGTTTCTCCTACTACTATCGCTTGAGTGGGGATAATACATATCTCTCCAGCGACGACAAGGGCAACGCGTTCTCTGTCCGCTGCGTGAAAAATTAGTCGAAGTTCGGAAAAAGTTTAAAAGAGGTGTTTATGGATTTCAAGAAATATGCCATTGCCAATAAAAGCGTCATTGCGTTGGCAATCTCCCTTCTTTTCCTTGCCGCCTGTGGCGACGACAATACCAAGTCCGTAAGAGAAAAGGTTACCCATGGGTTAATTCTTTCAATGATGGCAAGTATGTCCGCTGCATAAAGAAGTAAACTTTTAATTCAACAATCAATCTCAAGGAGATCATTGTGAATAAAAAAATCATTGCCATGGGCCTTTTCTGCCTCGGCTTCGCTGCAACTTTCAACGCTTGCGGTGACGACGATTCTTCCAGCGGTGGCAAAACCGAAATGGTTTCTTGCTATATATACAATGTAGAAGATGCCGAAAATAACGAAATCCAGGAATCTTGCACGCAGGCTGAAAAAGGAACTGCTTACGGAGATTCTATAAAGGCTATGTGCGATTTGACAAAGCAGTTTATTGTCGAGTCTGATGGCGACAAGGTGGAATTGGGTACGGGCTGCAAAGAAGAAAAGGCTCTCTACACCTGCGGAGAATCTACAGGTAGCGGCGATCTCGAAAAATATTACTACATCCTCGACGAAGACCAAAAAGCTGCTATCAAGGGTCTTAAGAAAGGTGAAGAATGCCCGGCTCTGATTGAATTGGACAACGAAGAAATTCCCGACCTCGACGATGAAGATGACGGTGATGACGGTGTGGATACGGACGACGGTGATGGTGTCTAAGGAATAGTCTTGATTCGAGACAAATCCCGTCGGCTAATACGCCGTCGGGATTTTTTTGTAAAAAACGAGGAATGCGACATGCGTAAAACGGGTTTTCCGCAACCATGGTGACACTTTCGAGGCCTTTGGGTGTTTTAAATATGTAATTTTGGTGTGCCACTTATTGCGTAACGTTATGAAAAGACTGAGATGTTTGCCTTTTGCCCTTTTGGTAGTGCTGCTTTCGGGGCTGTCGTACGCCGACTATGACTCCGAGATTCGGGACCTGAAGTTGGAAAAGGAAAAGCTGAATTCCGAAATACAGAAGCTGACCCGGCAGATTGCCTCTACGGATTCCCTGCTCAGGGCGGATGATGTACGCTACAAGAAGTTGCAGGCCCGCTACAGCGAAGATTCGGAGCGCCGCCGCGCCGAAATCGACAGCCTGAACGTGAAAATCCGGGGCGTGGCTGCCCAGCTGCAAGAAGAACGGCAGAAACAGGCCCACGCCAAGAACCGAAACGACAACGTGGCCGCCAAGCGCAAGGCCTTGCGTTCGACCATGCTTTCTATATGCAAGCAGCTGGAACGGCAGGTGGCCATGACGGTGCCTTGGGAACGGGATGCCAGGCTGGAACGGGTCCGCTCTCTCGCTCGGGATATCGAAAGCGGGAGCGCCGCCGAAGAAGAAAGTTTTTCCCGTATCAAGGCGGTTATCCAGCAAGAAATCAAGTTCGGCGACGAGGTGGCCATTGTGAACGCGCCCCTTACCCGCAAGAACGGCGAACTGATCAACGCCCAGATTCTGCGGATTGGCAACCAGTGGATGGTCTATAGCGACGAAAACGGCACCGTTTACGGAAACCTGGTGCGCCGCGCAAGCAAGGGCAAAATTACCTACGAGTGGAACGAAAACCTGGAGCTGTGGGAACGTGAAATTATCCGCTACGCGATAGACGTGAAACTGGCCAAGAAACCGCCTCAGATTATCGCCATGCCTGTCACCCTTTCTGTGGTAGGAGGCGAGAGATGAATTCGGAATTCGGAATTTGGAATTCGGAATGGCTGTCAAGAACAATGATGGCTCTATTCCTGTTGTTTATTATGCCAAACCTCTCTTGGGGTGCAAAAAAGAAGGACGCCGAAGAGCAGGCCCGCATCCAGGATTCCCTGAAGCAGGTGGAAATCCAGAACCTTCAGCGCGAAATCGAAAGCCTTGTCCGTATCCGCTTGCAAAAAGCCGACTCTCTTGAAAAACTGGAAGCGGCCCACTGGAGCAAGCGTTATGCCGAATCTCAGCTGACCGAGGAACATCAGGTGGAGACCCGCGAACTGGACGGTCGCTATACAAAGCTCTCTACGGATCTGGGCCGCGTAAGCGAAGAAGTCCAGGCCAGCAAGGATGTTACCGCCGAAGCCGAAGAAACGGCAAAGGCCGAAGAAGACGCCTTCGAGGCTTTTAACACCCAGGTGCGCCTTTCCATAGACAAGTCCCTGGACGAGATTACGGGAGATTACCCCGTGGGCATGGGGGAGAGGCTTCTTTCCCTGAACAAGGCCCAGCGGGAAATGGCAAAGAAAAAACCGAACACCTTGCCTGCCCTGAGATATTATCTGAACGATCTGCTCGTCCGTCAAGAGATGACCTACACCCAGTCTTTCGGTCCTGAAAAATCCCAGGTAGGGAGCCGCGCCGATGTGGAAGTTTACCGCATGCGCCTCGGGACGGTGTTCCTGGGCGAGGCGGCCACGGACAACGGTGAAATTCAGGCGCTCCTGCGGACAGGCGCCTTGCAGGGCAAGCGCTACGAATGGAATGCCTCGCTCCCCGCTGATATGGCGGAATCGATTCGTGCAGCCATCAACAACGCCTATTCGGGACTTTCCAAATCGAGCACTGTCCAGGTGGATGTCCCGATGGACTTGCTTCAGAACAAGGCCATCAAGAATTCTATCAGCAACAAGGGCGACGAATCGCTCAAGACGCAGTTTGCGGAATGGTTCAAGAAGGGCGGCATCGTGATGTACCCGCTCTTTTTGGTGGCGTTCTTTGCCTTGCTCCTGGCAGCGGAGCGCTTTGTTGTGCTCATGTATCGTGGGCATTTGGGCAAGCGTTTCATGGCGCGCCTGAACATGCTCGTTCAGAACACCCGTTACGAGGAGGCCGCCAATCTGTGCCTGCAGCGCGGCACGAGTCTTGCCATGGTTCTTTTTGCGGTGCTCAACAAGGCAAACGACACCCGTGAAAATGCGGAACGTTCCTTGCAAGAGGCCATGCTTCGGGAACAACCCAAACTGGAACGCCGCATGGGACTCTTGGCCGCCATGGGCACCATCGCTCCGCTTCTTGGACTTTTGGGAACGGTGACGGGTATTATCACCTTGTTCACCGTCATTACCGAGGTGGGCACCAACGACGCCCGCGTGCTTGCCGGCGGTATTTCCGAAGCCCTGGTCACTACGGAAACTGGCCTTGTCATCGCCATTCCCGTGATGATCATTCACGGACTTCTGAGTGAAAAAATCGAGAAGGTCACCAGCGAACTTTACATGCAGAGCATGGCCCTACTGAACAGGATTTTCGACAAGAAGGAATAAGGGAGATGCCTGCGGGCATGAAAAAAATGAGCAATTCCTTCTACGTATTCGTTGAATCCCTGAAAAGCACGTACCAGGCCGGAGGCGTGGTAATGCTCCCCATTCTGCTGGTGGGAACTGTCGGATTCTACTACCTGTTCTCCAGCTGGTTCCGCATCGGCTCTGACTTTTTCAGGCAGGATATCCAGAAGGTCATCAAGAACCTGCGACACGACCTGAATGAAGGCGGTGTGGAAAAGGCCATGTCCCGGCTGAAAAAACGACGTGGAATTTTGGCCAGCGAACTCCGTTACGCCATTGAACATGCGCAAAGGAATCCCGAAGGATTCCGCGACATTATGCAGGTACGCATGCTGGGAACTATGCGTCACATGGAAAAGGGAAGCCACATCGTGTCGGTAATGGCGGCGGCGGCCCCGTTGCTTGGGCTCCTGGGAACGGTGACGGGCATGGTTTCCACCTTCGAGGTGATCACCTTGTACGGGAACCAGAATCCGGTCCTTATGGCCGATGGCATCTCGGAAGCCCTTATTTCTACCCAGAGTGGGCTCTTGGTGGCGTTCCCTTTGACCTTGCTGAAACAGCGCCTGGATGAGCGTGTGGAAATTTTGACCCAGGACTTGAAACTCGGGGCCACGATTATTGACAATTATTTTGTAGGATGATTATGGAATTCAACCTGCCGAGCAGAAAGAAAAAGGATATGGGCATCGAGATGGGCCCCCTGATGGACATCGTGTTCATCTTGCTTATCTTTTTTGTGGTCACGTCGTCCTTTACCCGCGAAACTGGCGTGGATGTGACCAAGCCACAGGCCCAGACGGCAAGCCAGCTGGAAAAGGAAAACCTGCTCATCGCCATTACCCGGGAAGGAACCATCCACATGAACGAACGCCAGGTGGACTTGGCCAGCTTGCAAGATATCTTGAAGCAGTCCCTCTCAAAAAATCCCGACAGGGAGGCTGTGGTCATTGCCGACAAGGGGGCAGAAACAGGCGTGCTGGTGCAGGTCATTGACATGTGCAATCTGGCCGGAGTCAAGAAGGTGTCCATTGCGGCCCAAGCGGAATAGTTTC
>CAMHDS010000010.1 GCA_946183925.1 uncultured Fibrobacter sp.
GGCGGAAGTTCTTGAAGCCCACCGGAGTTTCCATCACGGGCACGCCGAGCTTTTCTGCAATGATGTTCACAAAGTTAGATGTCGCAACGGACTTGGCCACGCAGCCCTGTTCCTTGCGCCAGGTAGCCATGTAGTGGAAAGCGATAGCGCCGAACTGGTTCATATCGATTTCGCGAGTGCCGTCGTAGAAGCGGATACGGTCACCATCCGGGTCAAAAATGGCACCCAGGCGGAACCAGGACTTGCTTTCGTCCAGCACCTTGCGGACCTTTTCCAGGTTCTTGCTGGACGGTTCCGGAGCGATACCGCCGAACAGGGAATCGTCTTCGTTACGGAGCGTAATGAGGCATTCCGGATTGTCGAGAAGAGCGGCCGGACGGCGACGGGTAGAACCGTGCACGTGGTCGCAAACGAGAGTCAGGCGACCCTTCTTGATAAAGTCCTTGATGCGGTCGAACTTGATGGTGCCCTGCTTGACCAGGAATTCCTTGTAAATCTTGAGGGAGTCGATGATTTCCCAGTCAACCTTGCCCACCGGTTCAAACTTCCAGGTGGCCATCATTTCGTTGCTGAGCTTGGTAATGACGTTCGTGATTTCCGGACCGGCAGGACCGCCGTCAGCCGGGTTGAACTTGATACCGTTGTAGTGGCTCGGGTTGTGGCTCGGGGTCATGTTGATGGAGCAGGCGGCACCGAGCATTTCGATGCAGGCGCTAAATTCCGGAGTCGGCATTTCGCCACCATAGTAGACCTTCACGCCGGCCTTCGCGAACTGGTCGGCAACAGCTTCGCAGAATTCGTGACCGAGCAGGCGGTTGTCATGGCCCACCACCACGCCCTTCTTCTGGAGTTCGGCAAAATCCTTCACACCAAGAGCTTCAAAAAGTTCAGGAGTTGCTTCCTTATAGAGGCGGACGATTGCCGCACCCACCACCTGCAGATTGCGGAGCGTAAATTCGGAACCGATTTCGCCGCGCCAGCCGGAGGTACCAAAACTCACCTTGGCGGGCTCCTGGGAGGTCAGAGCGACCTGTTTCACCTGTTCGACCAGACCCATGTCTGTGGCAGGATTGAACTCGGGGGACTGAATTTTCTTCCAAATCTGGGTAATATTATCCATAACGGTTCCTTTTAAGTTTAGCAAGGAAAATTTAGTAAAAACACGTCACCCAACCACTAAATACCAACCACCAAATAGCTATATTCCCCCCCATGGTTTACGTTCTATTGATTCTCGCCAGCTTAATCGGCATCGCCATATCTGTTTTTTACCTGCGTAAGAATATTGTACGCATTCGCGAAAAAAACAAGAACGAGCCCAAGGCCTATAAACGCGGGCTCAACTATGTCATGACCTACCTGTGGTACGGCTACCTGCTGGTATTTTTTGCAGGACTTACTATCAACAACCTTGGGAACTGGTAGCCTGTTTCCATCGTTCGTAAAGGAACAGCGCTATTAAGTTCTTTCCGTCAATAAACTGACGGGCGGCCTCCTCGTACGGGAGCACCACAGTTTTTATCCACTCTATTTCTTCGGTGTACTGCTGATCCTTGCCATCCATGGCAGCCAGCTGTTCGGGAGTCACATCCCGCTCTATGGCATATAGCCGAATTCGTTCGTCCAAAAGGCCACAACTGGCGGCAAAGCCTTCACTCTTGCCTTGATACCAGAAATCCATCAGGTCAATGAGTTCAGAATCATCGGCCTTAATCTGGGCCTCTTCTTCCAGCTCCGAAAGGGCCACCTTGCGGTAGTCCCCCGTCCAGTCCAGAATCCCTGCCGGAATTTCTAGCGAAGCCTGTTCACTAATGGCGAACCTTGGCTGTTTCACCAGCAACAAATATTTTTTGCCTTCACAGCGAAGCACCACTAAAATACCAACGGCATTGCCACGAACAAGGACAATCCCGTGAACAGGTCGACCGTCAGGAAGTGTGGCCATGGCGTTCAGCTTTATAAAAAGCGGCTGGCGACCATTGCGCAAAAAATCCACCGATGTAAAATGAATCTTGGTAATATTGAATTTTTTACTTGTCGCTGCAAGCCAATCTTTGAAAATACGGCTATCCAAAATCAAGGGATAGTCAGACTCGGCAATTTCAGAAGCAAAAGAGTATTCCATAGTCAGTTTTCAGTTATCAGTAGTGAGTTTTCAGTTATAGCGGAAACAAGATGCTCTAAATAAAAAATATACATTTCTCACAACTCATTACTCACTACTCAAAACTCACAACCCACAACTACTTCCGCTTATTCGGATTCACGCTTGTCGCCACTGTAGCCTTTTCCCACACCTTGCGCAGGGAATCCATGCTAATGGTGTCTGGAACCATACGATTGAAACTCAAGTCAAACCAGAACATATCCTTTTGCGTAGAAGGACCGCAGAATGTTTCTGAAGCATCGGGAGTGTACAGTTCACGTATCGCAATCATTTCCCGTTTAGTTCCATAAGCCGAGATTGAAAATTTATCGGGAACCACATTGACTGCGCCGCACTTGGGAATTTTTTCCACATAATACAAGTGGGTGTGCCACAGGGTATCCAAACGTTCCTGCACATTTCCCAAAGCATTGGAATCATTTTCCCAACCGGCCGATTTACAATAAAACATGGTGGAATCAGCGCATTTCTGACGCAACGGAACTAAGGCCGTATCGCTCAAACTCCAGCTTTGGGGAAAAAGCGTATCGGGGACCATCTTGTTGCATTTATCCATAGTAAACTTGCAAACTGATTTCATAGGACGCCAATAATAGACCCTTGGAGTCAACGAGTCCAAAACCTTCAGAAGCGAAGGAGACCCCTTTGTTCGCAAGGGCAACGTCTTTATGGAATCAAAAAGGGAATCTACATATATTTTGAATGTGTCAAGGCTAAAAGCACCTCGCCGTACTAAAATAGTATCCAACAAGGAATCCAAGCTGTTATATATATTGATTTGTGATATTCCGTCAAGAGATTTTTTGTCGATAATGAACTTGATGACCGTATCGGGCCTATACATTGGAGATGCACAGTCTTGGGCCACAGTCTGATACCTTACGACAGGCCGCAATGTCAAGGCAGAATCACCCCATTGGGGTTCCAGATCTATTGATTTAAGAGCGCAATTTGAAAAAGACCAAATGCTATCCATTCCGACATATAGGGTATCACCAGCCAAATGAATCAGGCTTCCTGAATCAAGTTCTGCTGACAAAAAAAAGCCCTCACCAGCGTAAACGTCGTTTGTATTTGAAATATCTATAGGGCCGTCATCGTCCTGAGTGCAGGCAACAACCAGCAGCAGCCCAAAGACAAAGAACAACGGCATATTCTTGATAAAATTCACAACGACTCCTGGCCCAGTTACAAGCCAATCTGTTCCTTGAATTTAGAAATTTTAGCAGAATCTACCGGATGACTTTCGGCAAAGAATTCATTCCAGCGAACAAAGTGACCATTACGACGAATCGTCAAATAAACGGCGGAACTATCCCTAGGCGCAATGCGCCCAACCAGTGTATGCAAGTCAACCCAAGAACCAGGCTCAAAGGAAACGGAATCTTTATCGTAGCGGAAAAGCCCAGACATCTTAGAGCTGACATTGTAACCATGATCTAATTCAACATAATAGCCCAAAGAATCCTTGCCTGTCGCCAAAACCTTTCCCGAAAGAATCGGCCTAACGGGAGCCTCCCCTATGCCTCGCAACTTGTCCATGGCAAGCAAGGCCTCTTGACCGCTAAAGTCAAAGTCATCCGAAATAGACAACGACGACCATCCCAAAGGCTGTTTTGGGCAAAGCCCCGGGAAACGGCAACCTGTAGAAGCATCAATCCATACCATAGAAGAATCCGCCGTGGGAATATGCAAATAGGCACTGGAAACGGAATCATCATGAAGGACAAAGAGGGCCTTTGAAAAATCTCCTACGGGGGCAACCCAATGGATAGATGATGCCGGACCCTTGCGAAGCGAAGCCACATAACGCAAGAAACTATTGGGCAATTCTGCCATAGAGTCCCGAACGATCCAAGAACACTGGCCAAGATCACCATCCAACTCAAAGGCTTTACCCAAATTTTTTTCACAGGCGACTTTCCAAGAAGGTTTATCGCTCATCTCTGCTGAACCAGGCAAAGGCAGCAAATCCACCACCATGGAAAAAATTCCAAAATGGTAAGCCAGCAAAAAGGCAATCCCCAAAAGGATTAACCGAAACAAAGGAAACTTGTGGGATCCCGATTTGTACTTACGTTTACAGCGGTATTCCGAGAATTCGACGGGCATTCATTACATCAAGATGAACACCGCCAATGCGGCAAAAATCAAAAGGACGACAGCAATCACAGGTGCAACCTTGTGAGTCGTGGGCGGTTCCTCGAACGGATCCTTAATCCCTTGATTTTCCAGGTTGTCCTTTTTCTTTATAATCGCGTTGAAACTCTTGGTAAAGCGCCTGTTGAGGCCAGTTTTTCTTTCAGTCCGCTTTGCAGGAGCAGCCCCGCCACCAATGTTTTGAGAAGCAACGGCTGCAACAACAGCAGGCTCCTCGGGAGCGCTGGCTGAACTTTCCTGTTCGGGAGATTGGCTGTGCAGAGAGAAAGACATCATCTCGGCCTCAAAAGAAAACACCTTCAACTTGGAGGCGAGGCCTGCCTTCATAAGGCCATCGGCAATGGTCTTACTGTTGGAAAGCAAGGCCAGCATTCCACCCTTGGAAGACAGCTCCTGCTGGAATTGGATAAAAGCGTTATAAGCATCACTATAGACGAAATCAAGACCCATCAGGTCGACAGCCACAAACTTGTCGTCGGGGTTGGCATCGATCAGGGCGCGAACATCTTTCTTGAATTGCTCCGCATCGAAAGCCCCAATCGGATTAAGGGGGGCAGACAAAAGGTCAAATATTCCGACTTCGCGATAGTTCTTCAAAGAATTCATGGCCTAAATATAACCAAAAATTAACGAAATTAAAGGTTTTTACACTTTTTTCTTGACAAAACGCCATTTATTCTTCCCAATAGACACCACCAGCAGGCGCTTTGTAGAGGACCTCATCTGAAGATTCCTTTGATTCTTCAGCACCTTCTGCGGGTTGGACCGGGTTTTCGCCGAGATCTGCATCCTCTGGGGCCACCGTTTCCGGATCCGGAGTGGACTTTTCCTCAACCTCAGCAGAAACATCCTGCACCTCGGCCTCCCTTGCCAGGTCGACTCGATGTTCTATCGGAGCTGACTTTTCTGGATGGGAGAACAAGTACGGACTGATACTTATGCTCACCCGATGAACCGGAGACAACACCGGGTGGGATTCGAAGGCGTAATCCACCCGCAAGAACTTCATAATGACAAGACCTGCACCTGCGGTTACGCTTTGAAAAGTCGTAAAGCTGCTAAGGCCTGCCCTTAGGGATAGACCAAAATCAAAGGTAAATTCCACACCGCCGCGGCCACCGGAAAGCCAGTCCACCGGGTCATCCCAGAGTCGACCTCCACTATCCTCATCGGTGTCAAAATCCAGACTGCGGGCTTCGTGATGGAACAGTCCCGCACTCTGCCAGTACAAGCCTAGTGTCCCATAGAGGTACGAAACCTGAAGGGAATAGTTTGCCGCCAGGTAAAACTCCGGCGAACTGTACTCCACCTCTCCCGATTCCCAGGTGGTTGCCGAAGATGTCCAGCCCTTCAGGAGTCCTGACACAAACAACTTGTCTACCAGGCGGTAACGGACGCCCGCATCGCCTCGGAACCCCCAGCCGGTCTGGTCCATCTCACGGTACAGGCCATGGAACCCGACGCCAATATCCAAACGCGGCAAAATGCGGCGACCAAAAGTTATCGAGAACATCCAGTCTGCATAGGACAGGGTATTGTAATCACTCCCTTCGGGTATAGGCTCTCCTTCGCGAATATAAGGAATGTCGTCAGCGCCAAAGCGGGCAAAAGATATTCCCAAGCCCTGACCCTCACCAAGAGGTACCGCCGCCGATGCAAAATCGTACTGAGTATCTTCAAAATAAGCTGTATGAGAAAAGCTTGCCCAACCATAGCGGATATTGGATAGCTGATACGGATTGGAAACCAAACCCAGGTAATCCCCATCTACCGCCATAATGGCAGAACCAAGAGCCGCAGAACGGGCTCCGGGTTCAACATCCAAGGTTGCATTCGCTCCTGACACACGATCCATGGCAAACGCCTGAATAGCCGCCACGAGCATTAAGACAGCATACCAAGGACCTAAACGACAGAATCCACAAAAAATTTTCAATGCCATTGACATTTTTACAGAATCAAAATAGATTTTTTCATAGTCGTCGATGTAACAAAATGGACCTTCAAAACCACATATCCAATTTTTTGGCCTACTTGGAAACCCGCCGCCGGTTTTCTCCCAGGACTATTGACACCTACCGCAAGAGCCTAGACAAGTTCCTCGCGCTGGTGGGTGAAGGAGCTTTGCTGGAATCCTTTTCAGAAATGCAGGTCAAAAGTTTCGTGTGGGATTTGAAAATGCGGCAAAAGCTTTCCCCCACAAGTATCTGTGAACATCTGGCTGCCCTAAAAAGTTTTGGCAAATACCTGGTCCGGTCATCCATTCTAGAAACCAACCCGACAGAGAACATCCCCATGCCCAAGCGTCCCAAGCGCCTGGTGGCGTTTCTCGGACAAAAAGACCTTTCCGAAGAAAGATTTCCCGAAATTGAAAACCCTAGTCTTCCGCAAGTCCGAGCCCGAGTATTGCTGGAGCTCATCTACGGTTCCGGGCTCCGTATTTCGGAGTGCCAAAGCCTCACCTGGGACCGCCTTCGGGAAAAGGAAAGGTTGGTCCGTGTATTGGGCAAGGGCAACAAGGAGCGGATTGTGCCCATCACGGACTCCCTTGTGGAACGCTTGGGATTATTCAAAGCTAAGCTGACTGAAGCGGGCCACCTGGTTTCGGCCACAGGGTTCGTCTTTGTCAGCGAAGACGGCAAACCCTACAGCATTCGGACTCTTCGAAACGATATCCAGAGCCTGCTCCGGGATATCGGGTGGGAAGGCAAGGCCAGCCCCCACGTACTGCGGCACAGCTTTGCCACCCACCTTCTGGAAAATGGTGCCGAAATCATGAGCGTAAAAGAAATGCTGGGACACTCCAGCATTTCCACCACCCAGATTTATACCCACGTCAACGCAGAACGACTAAAGCAGGCCTTCAAGAAGACCCACCCGAGAGCGTAGATTATTCGCAGTAGTTGGCCCCCTTGACAGTCATGCCATCCTTGCAGGTGGACTTGGCGGCATTAAAGGCCATTTCCACGCCAACTTCCGTAGACATGTGGTACATGGAATAGGACTTTTCCTTTCCGTCAATACTTACAATCAGGTCCTCTCCGTTTTCGGCAACGGAATACACGTATTCCGTCGGTTCCCCAAAGGCGTCGGCACGAGTAAAGTGCCAAGTGGACACATCTTCCTTGTCCATGGTTTCGCACTGAGTTTTGTCTATGCAAGCACCCGTTTTGCCACCGCCATTACCGGAATCCGCAGAACTATCCGAATCGCCGCAAGCAGCAAGACCAAGGAAAAGGGCGAAAATAGAAACGGGGGTTAAAATCTTCTTCATTTTTTTCTCCAATTTTTTAAGTTTATCTAAAGTATAAAATATTTTTTTATATTGGGCGCAGTTCTAACAGGAGTCTTTATGGTCGCAGAAGGTGAACACAACAAATGGATTGCCCTTGCCCTATGCATTTTGCTGGGGTACCTGGGAATCCACCGCTTTTACGAGGGTAAAATCTGGACAGGCATACTGTGGCTCTGTACCGCAGGACTTGGCGGCATCGGAGTCATTGTAGATGCCATTCTCATCGTCTTGAAGCCGGAGAAGTACTGAGTGAGTTATGAGTTGTGAGTTGTGAGTTGCGAGTGATGAGTGATGAGTTGTGTGGTATGAGATATGAGGCACGAACCTCAAAGGGAGCCTTTGGCGACCGAGTTCACACCTCAAAGCGAAGCGACCTCAAACCCCTAGCCCCTAAATCCTAGCCCCTAAATTCTATGAAACACCTATTCGTCATCGCTACCGGAAGTGCCGGCAAAATTAGAGACTTCGCCCATATCCTGGGAACAGATCATTACGAATTCCAGACCCTGAAAGACATCGGTTTCGATGGCGACATTGTGGAAGACGGCAAGACCTTTGCCGAAAACGCCATCATCAAGTCCAGCACCACCGCCTGCTGGCTTATGGAACGGGGGGTCGAAGCTACCGTCCTTGCTGACGATTCAGGATTGGAAGTTTTCGCCCTGAATGGCGAACCAGGAATCTACAGCGCCCGCTACAGCGGTGGGCATGGCAACGACACCAGCAACAACGGCCTTCTCCTGAAAAAGTTGGAAGGTATCGAAGACCGCAGAGCCCGTTATTTTTGCGCCCTTTCGTACCAGACCGTTTCGCAAGTCAATGGTAAGTTCAGCATCAGCGAGCCTCGCATTTTCGAAGGGGAATGCCGCGGGTCCATCAACTACGCCCCCGTAGGCGACATGGGTTTCGGTTACGACCCGCTGTTTGTGCCCGACGGAGAGACCCGCACCTTCGCCCAGATGGAACTGGAAGAAAAGAAAGCCATCAGCCACCGCGGAAACGCCATCCGCGCCCTGAAAGCGGCCCTTGTAAAATAGTGCGAGCGGTCTTATTCTAGCGCAAACGTTCTTATAACGGAAATAGAGCGTAGTGTTCCTTAGTGTAGGCCCGGGTGTAGGCGTTAAAATGCCACCATTCACTACTGAGAGGAACCCAGCCCGCACGAGTCATAATAGAGCGCAAAATCTTGCGGTTGTTCACCTGTTGTTCGGTTAGGCGGCCACTCCGGAGAGCCTCTGCCTCCCCTACTTCGCCAGCGCACCGTTCAAAAGAATCAAAGTCCGTCCCCATGTCCAGCAGGTTACCCCCGGCGTCGGTAATGCTCAGGTCCAGAGCAAGTCCGTAATTGTGGAGTCCGCCGGTAACTCCCGAAGACACGTAGTTGGAATAGGGCGTGCCCGCCACGGTCCGCTTCAGTGCCGACTGGGCGTACATCGGGCGTGCCGCATCGAAAATCACCAGCACGGAACCGGGCATTTCCCTCTCCATAATCTTGATGGCCCGCTTGAGTTTCGGCAAGGCGTCCTTATGGACAAAAGCCCGCTGCACTCCGCAATACAAATCGTGTCCTGTCACGTTGTTGAAAGAGCCATACCGCAATTCCATGCGGAGTCCCTTCAGACGGGTGATTTCAACCATGTTGGAATCTGTCGTGGCAAACTCAATCCACTTCTTCACCGAAGAACAAAAACGCAGGGGCTTTTCGGGCTTGGGCGGCACGAACAGGGAATCCGTCTCGTGAGCAAAGGCGATGACACACAAAAAAAGCACTGTCAGAAGTATCCGAAACATACGCACAACTACAATATTTGCAATGTGAAGCGAGAAGCGTGAGATGATTTTTCCATTTCACATTTCACATTTTCTAGGTCCTAAATTCCCAACTGCACTTCTACGCCGAACTGCAAGTAAAGTCCCATGCCTTTCGCCATAAAGGGAACCAGGTCGTAACCGTCGTTGGAATCACCATCGGCATCCCGGGTCACCCAAGAACGCTCACGGGCATTCTCGCCACCCAGGAACTTGAGGGCGGGCACGTCCAACTTGGCAAAGATGTTGTCCACTTCCAGATAGAACCGGGCACTTCTGAAGAAATACTTCGAAGTCATCAGGTCCAGATTCAGGCGCAAGTCGGTGCGGAACAAGTCCGTAAATTCATTCAGGTCCTTGAGCCTGCGCTTGCCGTTGGTGCCGTCAGCACCGGAAGGTTCAATCTGGTAATAGTACAAGGGTCTATGCCACAGGGCATGATGGGTCAAGATAACCGAGATCAAGGAGTCCTTGCGGGGGTAATAACGGAAATGGGAAATCACGTCCAAACGGGAGTTCGCCTCCCACGGAAGGGAATTGCCGGAACCTTCCAGCTCGTATTCACCGTAGACGGAACTGATGTTGGTGGACATTGAGAAATGGTGGGAAGTTTTCCACTCCATCTTGGCGCCGCCACCAAAGACCCAAGCGAAATCCACGTCAGTCACGTCTTCGTACTGAGCGTAAGCCTTGGGCATGGGCAAAAGCGGATCCGGATAGTAGCGGCCAAAACCAGAAGCCTGTACATCCAGGTACTTGGAGCGGTAACCGAGACCCAACTTGGCAGAGGTTCCCGATTCCAGACGGCCCGTCAGGTCTCCCCTGTTGTAATAGGGTTTCCAGTCGCTGCGGTAGGCGGCGTTTCCAAACAGGCGCCAGTAGGCGGTATCCGCTCCCGACAAGTTCCGTTCCATGTCCAGAGAAGCCGTGGGAGCGGCCTTGTGGTCCATAGCGTCAGCCACGGCACCGGCGGAGAGAATATACTGGTAGTAATCCCGCCTCCAGTCCAAACGACCCGTCCCAGAGACAACACCCGTCTGGTAATCATCGGACTGCTCGCCGTAATTCAAGTAGTTCCTTTCCAGAATGTGCTGTTCGTAAAGGAGAGCTCCACTAAGCCTAGAGCCCAAAATATTTCCCTTGAAATTCTTGTCCAGCCCGCCCGAAATGGTGGTGTGGGTGTAGTCATAACCGTCAATGAAGGACCGTTGAGCTTGGTCCATATTGACATCCTTGGCTGGAGTCTTGAATCCGGTAGTGTCCCGCAGGGTATCGCTCAGGTATTCCCGGACAAAACCTGCGTGGGCACTGGTTCCAAAGCGGGAGGCATATTCCGCTCCCAACACCAAGTAGTTCTGCTCACCTGAAATAATATTGATGGAATTCACCTCGTCGTAGGCCGTAGAAGTATCTTGCCGGATCTCGTATTCGTCGGAGCTGTACAGAGTGCGGATAGCCCAGGTGTTGCCCATAGAATCGGAGCCGTTCAGCTGGGCGTATATATCAAAGGCCGTCAAATCGAAGGGGTCAGAAGACTTGACACGACAGTCATTTACACAATCACCGTCGCGCTTGCGGAATTCTGTAAAGAACTTCTCGCCCAGGTTCTTGAGCATCTCGCCGTCCAAACGGCGGAAGGCAAACCGGAAACTATCCCAGAAAAGCCAGGGAGCGTCCACCACCACCTCTTGCACCGTAAGACCAACAGCCCCCTTAAGCCCCCACTCTCCCCTGGTCTGTTCGGGCAGGTACTGGATAGAGGTGGCAAGGCCCTGGCCAATAGGGCCCGAACCATAATGGTCGTGGACTTCTATTCCGCTCAAAATGTGCGGGTTAATTACCGAAAGGTTTCCGGGAAAACCCACGTCCAGGTGGCGCATATTGGGAATGCGGAGCCTGCCCAAGTGGTAAGCCACATCCCCGGCACGAGAGCCATCGTAATAAAGAGCACTGCTAAAATCTTTCTGACCCGAAATGCCAGGCATTTGGCTCAGGTGTTCTGTCACGTCGAAACGCATGCCAGCCGCATCTTCCAGTTTGTCCACCGTGATGGTGCGGACAGGTTCCCACTTCTCCGGTTCTCCGCCACCGACGATGGTGCTAGCCCCCAGGTCCCGCAGGTTCGAAGAAAGACTCACCACCATGTCCAGCACATCGGCAAAGTCCTGCAGCTCTACAAAGACGCTGTCGTAACCGGGCTTCTTGAACACCAGGGCCGCGTTACGGGAATCAACCGTAAACTCGAAACGGCCATCGGAATTGGTGGTCCCCAGTTTTTTGCCGGACCGGTAGGTCACCTCCACATCGGTAATAGGCAGTTCCGACTCCGAATCCACCACCACACCCACAATGGGCGTAGGCGTCGCAGCAAAAGCGTATGCCGCAAGCAGTGCCAGAATCCAGAGCCATCTAAAACGCATAAGACACAATGTAGAAAAAAAGCCCTGCTATTTGACCAAAATTTGCCGAACCTTTGTCACATTCCCAACAGAAACACGAACAAGGTACAATCCAGAAGGGATGGACTCAAAATTCACAGAATGATTAAGAGATCTCTTTTTTAAGTTACCCATCATGTCAAAGACAAGAATACTGACATCGGGACCTTGTGAATTTACCACCAACATGTTATCCGAAACAACAATTTCAAAGCCTTCGGCAGGCATGGGGCACAATGTCTGCGTCTCTCGACTTCCCGAACTAGACCCAGCGCCTTTTTCAGAGGAACTAGAAATTACACTTTCCGAATAACTCGACTCAATGTTTTGTGAAGAACTAGATTCTGCTATTTCCGAAGAACTTGACTCAATGTTTTGCGAAGAACTGGACGCATCATCCATAGAACTTGAACTTTCACCATACAAGCGTTGAACAAGGTGGAGGGTCGACTCTTTCTCTATATTGTAATCTGCCAAAGTATGACCATCTTCCAGTTGTTTCCCAGCAAAGATTAGTCGTTGTTCCTCCGGAGGAATGTTCTCCTTTTCCTGTATTTTCTCCTTGACCGCATCTATGGAATCACTAGGTTCCACCTCCAACGTCAAAGTTTTTCCCGTCAGCATCTTTACAAAAATTTGCATCGCACAGACATTCGTTGCCACTACGAGAATCAACAATGCAGCAATTCTTTTGTAAAACAACCCTTTCATTTTTGCACTCCCAACATTTCATTACCCGAAATGTATGCCAAATATAAAAAAACGCCTCTTGCTTAACCCCATACCTCTGCATCCTATTCCTACAGTCTAGCCCCTAGATTCTAGCCCCAAGCGGATCCTCGTGATTCTATCGCAGATTCTATCGCTGCGCTCCAGAATGACAAGCTCCAGAATGACAGCGAGGATGACACCTCTTGAGACCTGCAGTCCTAACCACTGTTTACTGACCACTTTACCTCTTGAGACCAGCGGCCCCTAGATCCTAGCCCCTACACCCTATTTACTACATTTCCACCATGCGCGTTTATCTCGTACAGATGGAATCCGTTCCCAGTAAAAAAGAAAAGAACCTAGAAAAGGCTCGGCAGATGGTACTTGAAGCCAAGCCCACAGCCCAGAGCCTGATCATGTTTCCCGAGATGTTTGCCACGGGGTACATTCCTGAACGTGCAGAAGAACTTGCCGAAGATTTTGAATCGGGTAACAGTCCAACAGCGCAAATGCTCGCGCAACTCGCAAAGGAAACGAGCTGCTTTACCTTGGGTGGCGGCATGCACCGCACAGGCAATAGCTTTACCAACCGCGTTTGTCTTTACGATCCAGCAAATGCAACAGACAAATCTCCCTACTACGACAAGGTTCACCCCTTCTTTCCGGAACAAAAGGACTTCACCGCCGGCAAAGAAATTACTTTGTTCAAAATGCAAGATTTTTCCGTCGCGGCAAGCATCTGCTATGACTTAAGATTCCCGGAATTGTTCCGAGAAGCTCGTGCCAAGGGCGCTCAAGCCCTTACTGTACAAGCCTCCTGGCCCGCCGCCCGCAACGAACACTGGGAAACATTACTGCGTGCTCGCGCCATCGAAAACCAAGCCTATGTTATTGCGGTGAACAACGCCTCTGCCGACGGCACCTACATCGGCAATTCGCAGGTCATCGCACCCGATGGAGAAATTATCGCGAAGGCAGAAGCAAAGAAAGAACAAGTTGTTTCCGCAGAAATTTCGTCATTCGTTGTCGAAAAAATCCGTAAAGATTTTCCCCTTATCTAGCATTTACACTTATTGTAAGTGATTTATATCACAGGCGTATTCCAACGTGGAGTATTCCTGTTTGAAAAGACAAAAATTTTATCTTCATAGCATTCAAGAAGTTACGATTTTAACGCCGTTAAAACCGATTTTTATTTTGACGATAAGAAAAAAATAACTTGGGAAATTGTCATGCTTTTGTCATAAAATTAATCTAAATTAGTGAACAAATGGGAAAGCGAGGTGCCTTATGACAAACCTGGACTTGAATAAAATGAACTACGCAAGAGCCCTGATCAGGGCTGGAGTTGCTAGGGATTTGATACTCAAGATTACCTCCATTTCCAACTACCAATACGCCCAAATCCAGCGGGAACTGCTGGCCGCCTAGCGTGCAACTGGTATTGGAAATCGAAGCGCAACCGGCCACTAACGGAGTGGCAAGGCAAGGGGCATTGGCCTCGTGCCGTAGGGACGGCTCCCTCTTCATTGAATCCAGAGATGGACTTAAGCCCGGCCAATTTACATTGTCCCCCGCTGACAAATTTCCCTGGGACCAGTTCTTACCCAAACTTCTTGCCGCCTGGCAATTGGGCAACATGGAAGATGTTCCTGCAGCCTTCCGCCCGCTAAAAAGAATTCCCGAATTCGTGCTGGAAAACTTTGCCAAAGAACCTCTGGAAAACCAGCTGAAAATTCTTTCTACTTTACGCAAGCAAGGGTTCTTTGCAAAGCTTCCGACCAAATGATAAACCTGCAGGACATCATCGGCAAGCGCTGGTACATGGGCAAGGGCCGCACACCCACCCACATTGAACAAATTGACAAAATCACTATCGGCAGCGCCTCCATATCCCTTGTATCCCTGCGATTTCGGGAAGGGGAACCTGACCTTTACCTGCTCACCGAAAATGACGATTTTATTGGGCCCTTATTATACCGTGCCCTCGGGAAAACCGTAGGTTCCAAGAGTTTCAGAAGCAAGAAAGGTCTCTTTTCATTTGTAACCTACAGCGAATCTGGACGAGATGACCTTGAATCGCTGAAACCCATTTCTGCCGAGCAGAGCAATTCTTCTTTTGTTGCTCCAGGAAAAATTTTCTTCAAGATTTTCAGGCGCCTGCAGGCAGGAGACCATCCCGAAGAAGAAGTTCTGCGTTTCCTGAACGAACAGGGCTATCAGGGAAGCCCCGAACTGCTTGCCTCTTGCCGCTACACCAGTGACAGCGGCAAGACCTTCGTTCTCGGGATTCTAGAAAAGCACCTCCCCGGCGTCCAAAACGCCTGGGATGTTTTTACCCGGGAACCAACCGCTGAAAAGGCTTACGAACTGGGGAGCGAGACCGCCCGTATGCACATGGCCCTGCGAGAAATGGACGGATGCGAAGCGCCTTCGGAAAAACCGCCGGTTGAAAAGCTGAGAAGGCTTTTGGAACAAAGTGCCACAGCAAGTGGATTCCCGGACGCTGCCGGGAATGACGAGTTGACTGCCGTTCAGGCCATTCTCCCCCGCCTGCAAAAAATCTGCGCTGAAACGACCCCGAATAAAAGTGTCATCTTCAGGCCCCAACGGATTCACGGGGATTTTCACCTGGGGCAGGTTCTGGTAACTCCCGATGGTCATTTCAAGATTATCGACTTCGAGGGTGAGCCCACCAGGAGCCTGGAATTCCGTCGTGGACTCCGGAGCCCCGCCGTAGACGTGGCAGGGATGATCCGTAGTTTTGCATACGCCGAAGCCGTCAGCAAAAAAAACATGGACAAGGTCCGGCAGGCTTTTATCCATGGCTATGCAAAAACAGCGAACGTTCCCGAAGACACCCTACAGCAAGAATTGAAGCCTTACATGATAGCAAAGGCCATCTACGAGGCGTGTTACGAATTGGAATTCAGGCCGGACTGGTTCTGGATTCCGGCAAGGACGCTAATCCAGCTCGCCAATCCAGGGGAATAGATTATCCTGCTTTTCCAGTTTTTCTAGAATGCTTTCGCCGGAGCGCTTGCGGCCAAGCATCAGCGCAGAGGTTGCCGCCGCATAAAGGGCGCAGGCGTTCTTGTAATGGGTGTTCTGGCGGAACTTGGCGTAGTCGGCAGCAGAATTGTTGTGGATCATGAACGCCCAGTCCGAAGCCTGGAAAAGCACCAGTTCGCGGGCCACCTGATCATAGCAACGTTTCAAGAAAGAAACCATCGCCTTGGGAGCCTTGTTCTGTCTGACTTTCAAGTCATTCATCATGCCCCGCATCTTGAAAAACAGCGGATAAGCCCAGCTCACCTCGTCGTTCATCCAAACTTCGCCAAAGCCACCCTCGCCCCAAGACGAGAAGATGGGGTCGTGAACATCTGGATCCGGAGAGCTCTGCATGGTCTCTTCTAGAGACGCCATCTCTACCACCCGGGAACTGGCGGCACGCTCGAACATCTTTTCGATGAACAGGGGGCCTTCGAACCACCAGTGTCCAAAAAGTTCGGCATCGTAGGGACACAAGATGGAGACCTTGTTGCCTTCCATCTGGGGCAAGAGTTCGGTGACAGTAGCTTCACGATTCGCTACAAAGAGGCGGGCGTGATCTTCTACCAGGCGAAGCGCATTCCAGGGGCGGTAAATCTGCTTGTCTTCGCTGCCGGTAATGCGGTAATACTTCAGGCCCGTCTCTATGGGAGTCTTGCCCGCCATAAAGTAATTGCCCAGGTATTCGGGAGTGCGCTCCTGAGAAATATCCTTGAAAAATTCACGATATTCAGGATGCCCAGGGTAACCTGTTTTACGGCTCCAGACTTCCATGGAGCTGCTCTGCTCACGACCCATGCAATAAAGCCCCGCAGGGGTCTTTATTGGCGCAAATACTCCGTATTTGGGCGCGGGCTTTGCCAAAAGCACGCCATGGGTCTCCAAGAAGAAATACTTGAAGCCGAATTCAGCAAGAATGGAATCCAGCCCCTGGAAATAACCGCACTCCGGCAACCAGAGCCCGCTGGGCTTGCGACCGAAGGCCTCTTCGAAGGCGCGAACGGTAATGCCCAACTGCAGGCGGATTGCCGCTACATCAGACTGGTAGGCGGGCAAGAACGGATGGGTCCCCACGCAGGTAATGAGGGTCAGCTTGCCCCGTTCTTCCAGTTCCTTAAGCACCGGAACAACTTCCATGTCGCAAGGGCCTTCCCAGGTACTGATCAGGGCCAGCTGCCGACGGTAATAAAAATCCACCACCTCCGACAAGGCTTCGTCACCACGGGCGCGAACACGCTCCTTTTCCAGAAGGTCCAGTTGCTTGTGCAAGTGCCGGGTGAACTTTTCCAACAGGAGCTTGTCGGTAAGCATGGCAAGCAGGGCCGAAGACACGCTCAGGTTCAGGGTGCCGGGCATGCCCTTCTCTTGCAGGCGCCAGAGCATCTGGATTAGGGGCAGGTAGGTTTCCGCCATAGCCTCGAAAAACCAGTTCTCTTCTAAGAACCGGTCAAATTCAGGCTCACGCACAAAAGGAAGGTGCGCATGGAGCAGCAAGTGTATCTTGCCGGGAGCGGACATAGACGCCGGACCTTGGAGCAACCCTCGCGGGAACTACTCCGTACGCTTCACCACGATAGGAACAATCGTCGTCGGGAAATCGCCGTCCTTGTCGGTGGCGAACACCGGGATAATCTTCGTAGAATCGGGCAGATCCTCTTCGAAGCTAAATGTTCCGTCCGGATTCAGAGGGAACGGTTCGCCACGCACCTGCAGGTGAGCGTCAGGACGGGTTCCGCCATAGACGATCAGGCGGGTCTTGACCCACAGGAAAAAGTCCTTGCCGTAGTTCACGGAATCCTTGGGGAGTTCCAGCTTGTTGCTCTTGAGAGCAGCACTGGAAAGAGCGCCCGAGAACATGGAGCCCGAAGAACTGGAGAGGCTTTCAAGCCAGTTCTTGGCAGACATGCTAGAAAGACCCGAGCTGCCGAACCCGCCGAGGGTGGCACCGCCCAAAGAGGCCCGGACAAAGGCGTCGTTCAGGTTCACTTCGGAACCGTCCGTAGAGTAGGCCTGCACAGGAGCAGATTCCACAAGAGGCATAAAGTTCTTGCCGGCAGCAAAGCCAAGCACGGCCACCGTCTTTTCGGAAGCCTTGTTCTCTACATACCAGCTGCGGGCATCGGCCGGCACTTCGATGTCGTGGAACTTGCGCTTCTTGTTGCGCTTGACTGTCAGGTCGCCAGAGATGTTGAACAGGCGGAGCACCAGCTTGCCCTTACCCTTGCGGGCACGCTTGATACGGTCTTCGGAAACATCCCAGAAGGCCTGCATCCAATTGGGGTCTTTCTGCATGAGCACCAGGTATTCGGCGTCATAGGACTGGGCCAAGGAGGCCGTCTTTGTCACCGGCTTTGCAGAAGCCTTGACGGAAGATACCTTGGCGCTGGATTTTACAGCCGGCTTCACCGACTTCTTGGCAGTAATGTTCTTGGCCACATCAGTCTGTTCGGTAGCCTTGGGAGCTGACTTTGCCACCTTGGCAATGGCCTTTGCTGTCGCCTTTACGGCTTCGGCCACCTTCTTGATGGACTTGGATCTGTCCAAAGTTTTCTTGGCAGATTCCACCTTTTTTGTTGCCGTTTCCACAGCGGCCTTAGCCTTGGTCGCCGCAGTCTTTACGGTCTTTTCGACCTTTTTTTCTACAGCCTTTGCAGCACTCTTGGCAGATGCCTTCGGTGCAGCCTTCTTTGCTACAGCAGTTGTTTTCTTAACAGCCATTTTCAACCTCCTATAATAAACTTCTAGCGGGTCTGACCCCAATTACCGACTCCCATCAAGCCTATGCGGAACCCTAAAAAGATTTCATCCCATGCACGGCCAGAATCGGCAAAACGCTTTCCACCCTGGAAAGACAAATCCAGCGTAGTCCCCTTGCGGCCCAGAGGGAACCCAGCTCCCAAAGAACCGCCCAGTTCGTAAACATCTTTCACATACCAGGTTTTATACCAACCACCCAAACGGTAGGTAATGCGGTCTAGGTACGGGTCGTAGAACAAGGGGCTTCCGTCACGCTGGAGTCCGAGAGCAACCAACATATCCTTCTGTGTTTTCGTAACAGGTTCCATATTGAAACTGCCCCCAACATTCTCAATATCCTTGTCCCATCCACGTGCCGCAAGATCTAACATCACATTATTGCGCTTCATGAAACGAAAATTCATACCAGTAGCAATCAAGGCTGGCACCTCAATTTCCCTGGATTTCTTGGTAGGAGCCAAGGTATCCAGTTCGCTCATGCGGAAATTATAGGACAGTTCGTTCAAAAGGGTGTGGGGCGTAGTATAAGAGAAATAGAACGAAGACTGATGCCCACGATATTGCAGGGCTACCGTATAGTACGCCGGATGATTCTTGATTTCCCATGTTCCATCAACATAATCCGACACTTCAATTTTTTTCACTGCCCACGTATCTGAATCCGGAAGGCCTTCTGTATTGGGTCCCATAGAAATTTTGCGCATAGAATTACCCATCACAACATGGGCAGAGGCTCCCAAAGCAAAATTGCGTATAACTGGCAAACGAAGCGTGTAACTTGGAACTATCTCGTAAATACTACTCTGGTATTCAATCGACGTTTCTATAGAGTTCTTGCCTTCACTTACTTCCTCATCTATATTAGAAGAATAGGTCTGCCACAGGGACAAACCCATTGCTCCAAAGCCCCCCATGGGGAAAGACAAATTGAAGGATGGCATGGTAATGTTATTTACACCGAAATTATCTCCATGCTTCTCCAAAGCCACCATTTCAAGCAAGAAATTGACATTGAATACAACCTTGGTATCAAATGCATTTCGGGCAGGGTTCAATACCGAAAGCCCTTCGGCATCTCCTGTTTTCGCACCACCAGCATAGCCACGCCCAGCTGTAGAAGCCATTCCCCCCGCAATCTGTTCTTCGCCAAGAGCGTCAAGACCTATAACTGAGGCAAAACCGCAAACAACAAGGCTAAAAAGAATGAGAACAATCTTTTTCATTATTCATTCCCCCTCTTGTTGGCAAGCCAGAGCTTCATGGTTGCAGGTTGTTTCAATGAAGAAGTAAAATCATAACGAGAATGATCAAAATGAGAGAAAAACACATAGGAGGTGTCTTTCTTGGACGTTATACGATCTGAATAGGTGGAATCTTTAGGTAGCAACACAGGATACCCCATGCGCATCATCATTTTGAAATTACGTCCATCCCTAGCACGATTGATAAAATCACGCATTCCGTATGTCACCTGAAGGGTCAAGGAATCACCATCATAAAAGACCATATTAGGGTGCCCCTTAGTTGCAATTAATGACTTGTTCAATCGATACGATTCCATCTGGCGCACACTTTTACCACTACTGTCCGTATAGGAACCTACCACAACCTGGATAGGCAGTCCCAACTCGCTGGAACCCTGACTATCATCTCTCGCAAAAGTAAGCTGTGCTAAGATAACAGTCTGCCGAACGTCATCGCCATTGCCCTCTGTATAGGGGAAATCATCGCCATAAAAGTCAGACAGGGCTTTCATTATGGGAGCACTTTCATATTCTAAAACTAAAGAATCATAAACCCCGCCATGTAGCACTGCACAATCGGAGCACGTTTCCTTATTTGAAACAATCTGAGCCATACGGTATGGGTCATATTCGCTGTAACTCTTTTCTTTTGGGAAAACCACCCAAAGCTTAGGATAATAACTCGTGCCTGCACCATAGAATCTATATGTTCTTGCCGCTTCAGAAGCCGACAATTTCAACTGCAAGTGACACGCCTTAGAAAGTTTTTTCATTGCAGATAACAGCTCCGAAGGAAGAGCTATTTTAACAATCGTGTCTTTTGCGGAAACAGAAATAGAAATGGTCGTATCCACCGTCGATTTAGCTTTCCACTTAGCAAGGCGAGCCAACCACAACGAATCAGAAATATCGCCAACACTGTCCACAAACGCCATAGAAGATCCCTTGTCTAAGCTCCAGCTAATATTCAAGGCTAAATCTTCTTTGAGGGGCAATGAATCCGTCGGATAGGATTTGGAACTGTAGAAAGGCCTTAAAACATACATCGCCAAATATGCCGTTGCTGAATCTGCATTTTTTAGGTCAGCAAAAAAGACAGAATCATAAAAAGCGATATCAAAAACAATGTCATGAGAGATATTTGCTGCGCGACCCAAAACGGCCCTATCATTAGCCAATTTCGGAGTCGAATCCATAAACACCGCAGATGAAATCGGAGTCAAGCCATCAATGCTCAAAGTTTGCACTTCGTAGCCGCCTGGAACACCTTGATCCGCAAGCCAATCAGCCATAACCGTTTCATCGGAGTCAAAAATACAGGCGGACAAAGCCAAAGCCAATAACAACAAGTAAACAAATAAAATCTTTTTCACCCTGGTCTCCAGGTCAAGTTCATAAATTCCGGATATAATATAGAAAAATAGCCCCTTTTTACTATATTTGAGCCGTGAAAACAAGAGGACATTATGGCCCAATTTAATGCGCATTTTAGAAACATCAACGGGGACGACACCTACCCGCTGACCGACGTCATTTACCGTAGCAAGGTGGACGGAAGCCTGCTCGAAGTCGAACACGACCGCAAGGCCCTTGCAAGCAAGAGCCCCGACGAATGGAAGAAGCTCTTTGCCGAACGCCGCATGAGTTTTGAACCGGCCGACATGAGCGGCATCTGGAGCAAACGCGAAATGGTGCTCCCCGACATGCCCCTCGAAGACATCGTCACGATGCGCGAAGGCTGGAGCCCGCTCTTTGACGCGGCCCCGCTCGCAAAAGAAATGGGCATCAAGAGCCTGAAGGTGAAGCTTTGCGGCAACTCCCACACGGGCAGCTTCAAGGACCTGGGCATGACGGTTCTCGTAAGTCAGGTGAACCACATCATCAAGAAGGGTATTCACGAGATTGACGCTGTGGCCTGCGCCTCTACCGGCGACACTTCCGCAGCCCTTAGCGCCTACTGCGCCAAGGCAGGCATCCCGAGCATCGTGTTCCTGCCCGCCGGCAAGACGAGCGTTGCCCAGCTGATCCAGCCGATTTCTAACGGCAGCATCGTGCTCGCCCTCGACACCGACTTCGACGGTTGCATGAAGATTGTCCAGCAAGTCACTGCCGACAACCGCATCTACCTCGCGAACTCCATGAACAGCCTCCGCGTGGAAGGTCAGAAGACGATTTCTCCGGAAATCTGCCAGGAAATGGGCTGGAAGGTGCCCGACACCGTGATTATCCCGGGCGGAAACCTCGGTAACGTGAGCGCACTCGCGAAGGGTTTCGAAGACTGCAAGGCTATGGGCCTCATCGACCGCATCCCGCGCATTATCGTGGCCCAGGCCGAGAATGCGAACCCGTTCTACCAGGCTTACGAACGCGGCTTTGACAAGCTCGTCCCGATGCAGGCCAAGAAAACGCTTGCCTCCGCCATCCAGATCGGTAACCCGGTCAGTTACCCGAAGGCCGTACGCGCCATCCAGAAGACGAACGGCATGGTCGTGAGCGTTACTGAAGAAGAACTTGCAAATGCCGCCCACCGCGGCGACCGTATCGGTCTCTACTGCTGCCCGCATACGGGTGTGGCCCTCGGAGCCCTCGAAAAGCTGGTGGCCGCAGGCAAGATCGACAAGGAAGAAAACGTGGTTGTCATCAGCACGGCACACGGCCTCAAGTTCACCGAATTCAAGGTCGGCTACCACGAAAAGAAGCTCGAGAACATAGCATCCAAGTTCGCGAACCCCGTGTTCAAGGCCCCGGCAGACCTCGGCGCCGTCATGGACATCTTGAAGAAAGAGATGGCCGAAAGACGTCGCTAATGCGACAGCATTAGCAAATGGCCTTCAGCCGTCGCTAGCGATTGTCATCCCCGCGCAAGCGGGTGGACAGCACTTAGCACTTTTATACGATACTAGGTGCTTTAGCACCTTAGTAGAGTTATCCCCTTTGGGGAAGTGCTTAGTGCGCATGGCCACCAAGGTGGGGATCTTTTTCAATAGAAAATGCCCCGCTTTAACAGCGGGGCATTTCTCTTAAGTCTTTCAGGCTTACTTAGCCTTCGTCCTGTGGTAACCGCGGGTAACCGTCTCAGAAGTACGAGTATACAGGAACTCGGCCTCGCTGGGAACGCCACTCTGCATTATACAGTAAGCACCACCTTCACGAACGATGGTCACCTGGTAAATATAAGGTCCTGTTCCAAGCTTTCTGCCGGACTGTGCCACCGGATACATTTTCGCAGATACGAGCATCACGCCATTACCGAACATTTGTGTAGACGGGTTTCCTGAAGCATCTGAACATGTCGCGGTAGAATTTCCACTACCTGCAGACAACGCCTTATTGAACTGGTCTCTATCCATACTCTGACTATACTGGCTCACAAAATGGCCCATGTGGTCAAACACACGTACATTGATACGGAAAGGCTGAAGCACGAGGAAATTGAATGTTATACAGGGATCAATTGCACCATTATGTTTACACAGAGAAGCTTCCGGGGCACCAAGACCATCCTTGGAGCTATAGGTCGAATATGTTCCCAATTCTTGTTTCTTCGCAAGCAGATCCAATAGTTCTGCGGGGATATGGGCAGGATCACTAGGATCAAATCCTTCCGAAACCTCGCCAAGGTACGAATTCAAAAGGTCTTGCGTCAAGGGGACCATTTTCATTTCGCCGGTTGCATCGTTGGGCAACCCATCACTTCCGGCGACATTTGTCAATTTTTGCGACTGTTCCGTAAAATCGGGACGGGTAATTGCCTTGTCCGCAGGCGCAACTGATTCATTGTAATCCACCGTCAACATAATATGGGTCCATTCGTCAGGGAATCCTTCCACCTTTTTACCGGAAAGCGAAACGATGGGCATTGCGTGAGAGACCCAGTAACCATATACAGGATCATTCAAATTTTCATCAAGATCAAGAGCTGGATAATTAAAAGCTATGCCGTCTCCATTGTTAACATTTCCTTTAACATTACCGTCTTTATCAACCAGCACTCCAACAAGCTTATATGTAATTTCACCATTGGGACTTTGAACTGCTTCAAAACCCGTAACCAACACACCGTAAACAGCTTCTGTTCCATCTGGATTTTTTCGTTTAACAAGCACCGCATAGTTAGTATTATTCGGGTCAATCCCAGCAGGCTGACCCATTTCAAATTTACGACCAGCATTGGCCTGAGCCTGCGCCATCAGAAGAGCTTCTGTATCTTTGTTAAAACCCGTATTCATAGTCACCGTGATAGCAGATTGACCATTTTCGAGAACAGCAAGTGCTTCGGTAATGGTGGGCTGACCATACTTGGAAGGAGCCACCTCGGCGAGAGACGTACGGATAAACATATTGGAACCATCGGTCTGGCGGTCAGCATAGAAGAAGTGCAGGTGGTGCCAGGAACCTTCACCCCATCCCGTCGCATCGCTAGCTCCCGAACAGTTGGTGTAAGTAGACAGGGGCTCACCCGCATGGCAGCCATGATTATTCAGAGCCAAAGTTTTAATATTGACCTTACCTGGGGTTGCCAAATGGGTACCACCCAAGTCAACTGCCAGCACACCATCCACGAAAATCCACATGTCATCATCGCCAGCGAATTCAAAAATTTCGTCCTTGGCCGCAATGGGAGTCTGGTTGTTGGCACTATACTTGAACTTGGCATAGCCCATCATAGTAAATCCATAGTTACGGAGATACTGCGGAGCATTCACTGCCTTGGCAGCATCCGGGTTTTTCGGACCTCCATTGGCTTTCCAAGATTCGCAGACACTATACGTATTTGCGCCTTTGTAGTCCATCTGTTTCTGCGCATACTGGTAAGAATACAGTGTACAGAAAATAGACAAGCTCTGGGGGCCCCATGTCTCACAGACCTTCTTTTCTTGTATATCAGGGTTGCAGAAACCATCCCCAATACGATTTCCAGAGGCGTCGATAGAATCTAGCGGGAAATACCCACCATTGTTGTAATTATAATCTATAGAGTAAAACTTAGTGCCCGGAGTGTTTTTCAAATCTAACGTTCTGTTGATACGTTTGTTCACCCCATCTTTATCTTTAAACCAATCATCAAAGTTTTGATTGTCGCATGCTTCACGTGCCTTAATGATATGTACTCCATCGTACATATCATATTCTCCGTTAACAGGGGCATCAAATTGCAAATAAGTTTCAACCATTCCTGGCGTATAATAAACCTTCGTGGACCAACATACGCTACCAGTTCCTTGATACTCATTATCACACTCGTTTCCTTGGTGAGATGCCACAGGCGGGCAAACAAAACCACCAACCAAGGTATCCCCGCCTACAACACTAACTTCTTTGAAGCCACGTTGGGTATACCCCTGAGAACTTTTTGTTACACACATTCCGTATTCTAGTTGTGCTGCTGTTGATTGCTGTTGTAAATATGCTGGCAACTTTGCATTCGCGACCATCGGGTATCCGTCAATACCTATCCCGACACCACCCGTTGTTGTAGTCGTTGCTTCGTTCGCACAGGTATTGTGGTACACATCTTTACGAGCCGCCCACTCGGGGTCACTTCCAAAAAAAGCGCTGACCTCGTTAAAGTTTGTATACGCCTGCTCGGAAAAATTTTCAAAATCCGTGTGCGTCACAGGGAAATCGCGGACCACAATGTCCAACTGGGTATCTGCAGCAAATGCAGCACCCGCAACGCAGGTATACGCCACAATCCATTTCATTGTTTTCATATAACTCAATCTCCACCTATGTAACTAGGTACAATATGAACTACGTAAATATAATCCAAAAACGACCATTTTGCCATTAATTTTTTTTATTCCGGCCTAAAAACGGGACTTTGCCATTTTTCCGTGACTCAAAACAAGCCGTTTTTGTAAAGATTCGTTAATCAACAGTTGCAAGGGATAGGAGTAGGGTCTAGTGGTCAGTCATGAGTATTGAGTAGTGAGTCGTCATTTTCCGGTCTCTCGGCCAAGGATAAAGTTACTGATGACTGACAACAATTACACACCTCACATTCCATATTGTTTGATTCTAACCGCCACCCATAATCTATAATTCTCCCCATGAACTGGACCCTAATCGTAACCCTGCTCTTTGTATTGCTATTCGTCCGTATTTTCTGGGCGCACGTCAAAGCAAACAATGCACAAACAGAAGCGTACAAGAACCTCCCCCAAAAGGATAAGCTAGCCGTATTGAAAGAGTGCCTACTAAACAATCCTACGGAGGGGAACCTACAAAATCTGGCAAACTTTCTCAAAGAAATCGGGTCGGACTTGGACTCCCAGTCCTACAAGCCCATGATGGAACGGCAACTGACACTGGCCGACAAAAAGGAGAGCCTCGCCGAATGGGACAAGCTCTATGTGGCGCAATGCGCCTGGGTGGACCAGATTCGTCCGTTGGAATTCAAGGAAGCGGAGGAAGCCAAGATTGCGGGGAACACCGAATCCTATATTATTCGCAGCCTAGAAGGCATTTCTAGGCTATATTCTGACAATGCCATCGAAAGCGCCCTAAAGCAGCTTGAACCGGACTACCCTAAAGCCAAGACACTTTTGTTAAGTTATACGCAACTTGTGGAAAACTGTACCGAAAGCGATGCCGACGACAAATCCCTGGAATCCCTCCGCAAAAAGCGGGACGCCTGGGTCGAAGATCTGCTGACAATAGGAAAATAAATTTTCTGCACAAAAAAACTCCTCCGGCAAAAGCCAGAGGAGCCTTAAGAAATTTTCTTATGCTACTTACTTCGCTTCAGCAGGTGCGGCAGCAGCGGCTGCGGGAGCAGCGGCTTCAGCGGCAGGTGCGGCTGCGTCGGCAGCAGCGTCCTTCTTCTTGGACTTAGAAGAAATGGAGAAAATCACCGTACGAGGAACGGAGGCCAGAGTAACGCCTTCGGGGAGCTTGAAGTCCTTGGCGTAGAAGGTCACGTTGGTCTCGAAGTCGGAGATGTCCAGGTTCAGCACCGTGGGAATGCAGGCGGGCTTGGCAGAGAGCATCAGGTAATGAGTTTCCTGAGCCAGCACGCCGCCCTGGGTCTTGACGCCCACCGGAAGGCCGGAGAGCTTGACAGGAACGCGAACCTTCACCGGAGTAGCTTCGTCAATCTTCAGGAAGTCGATGTGGTCGATAGCCTGGGAGATGGCGTCCTTCTGGTAGTTGTAGATAACCGCAGGATTGCCGGCCTTGCCGTCAATTTCCAGGTCCAGAAGGGTGTAACGCTTACCGGGAGCGAGGATCTTGCGAACATCGATTGCGCTGACGCTGATGTTCAAAGCCTCGGTACCCTTACCATAATAGACGGCCGGAATCTGACCAGCCTTACGCAAACGCTTGTTTTCGCGATTTGCACCTAGCACTCTCGAGGTAGCCTTGAGCGTTGTGAGTTCCATTGTATTTCTCCAATTTTGGAATGGTTAAAAAGTTCATTGGGGTAGCTGGATTCGAACCAACGAATAACGGAATCAAAATCCGTTGTCTTACCACTTGACGATACCCCAATGGTGGCGCAAATATAGAAAATACGCCCTAAATTCAAAGGGATTCGCCTAAAAACCCTGGAAAAAACGGGTCACGGCAAGGTATCTGGAAAGGGGTTTCAGGGACTCCAGGGCAGATTCCGCCTGGCTTCGGGTCCCGAAAACGCCAAAAACAGAAGCTCCCGACCCCGACATGAGGACAGAACTTGCCCCCAGGCGGGTCATTTCCTGCTTCAGCTGTTCCACCAGGGGGTGCTTGGGGAATACCGAAATCTCAAAACTGTTGAAGACGTTTTCCAGGGCGAAATCTATGGCGGAACCGTTCGCCGGGGCAGAACCGGCCGCGGCCCTGAAGCCCGACTTGAACGCTTCCCAGCGGTCGGGGCCCGACTTGGGAACTCCGGCGTAGGCGTCCTTGGTGGGAACTGCGTCCAGAGGGGTCGCTACGAGCAGGTGCTGACCGTCTTTCAGCTGGAGCGGTTCGATGGGCGTTAGCTTTTCGCCGATGCCCTCGGCGAAAGCCGAGCCGCCTCTGACCAAAAAGGGAACATCGGCCCCAAGACTTGTGCCCAGTTCTTCTAGGGCCTCGTACGGGAGATTCAACTTCCAGAGGCGGTTCAGCAACCGGAGGGTTGCTGCGGCATCGGCAGAGCCTCCGCCAAGACCTGCTCCCAAAGGCATCACCTTTTCCAGATACAGGTCAACGCCCTGCAGCACACGGTAGGCCTCCTGCATCAAGACCGCAGCCCTGAAAACCAGGTCCGTTTCCTTGGGGTATTCCTGAGGAGTGCTGTATTCCAGGGTAATCTTGTCGTCGTCTCGAAGGGTGGCCGAAACCGTATCGCCCACGTCGATGGTCTGGAAAAGGGTTCCCAAATCGTGGTAACCGTCTTCGCGCTTGCGAATGACATCTAGAAACAAGTTGATTTTTGCGGGAGCGAATTCGTTCATATCAATGTGAAGTGTGAGATGTGAAATGTGAAATTAATAATTTGTCATTACACATTACACATTAGTCATTACCTAAACGTTCCGGAGCGTTCCAGTTGCATGAGCTGGTCCATGTCGATGAGCATGGCACGGGGTTTGGAATTGCCTGTACTGCGGGCACAGAGACCGAGACCGAACAGCTGATCCACAATCTTGCCTGCGCGGCTGTAGCCTACGCTGAAGTGGCGCTGCACCGCCGAAGTAGAAAGTCCGTTGCCGCATTCGATAGCCCACTTGGCCACCTCGAACAACAGCTTGTCCTTCTTCTCGCTCATGGCGGCATTCTCTTCGCCGTCCTCCCCTTCCCCGCCTTCTTCGGCCACCTCGAAGGTTTCCAACTGCGGGTAGCACACGTTCTGGTTGGAGCAGGCGTCGGCCAGCTTTTCCGCTTCTTCGTCGCTGAGGAATGCCCCATGCAAACGCACCGGGTCGGGAGCGTTAACCGCCTTGTAAAGCATGTCGCCACGTCCCAGGAGTTTTTCGGCGCCGGCATGGTCCATCACCGTACGGGCGTCCACGTTGGAAGCCACCTTGAAACTGATACGTGTAGGCAGGTTCGCCTTGATGTTACCGGTAATCACCTTCACCGACGGACGCTGGGTGGCAAGCACCAGGTGAATGCCAACAGCACGGGCCTTGGCGGCCAGGCGGCTCACGTTCTTCTCGATTTCCTTTCCGGCCACCATCATCAAGTCGGCCATCTCGTCGATAATCACCACGATAAAGGCCATGCGGTGACCGCGGTCCTCGTCGGGAACCTCTTCCGGGAGCTCTCCCGCCTCGAACTTGGCATTGAAACCACCAATGTTTCTGACCTTCGCCGAGGCAAGCACTTCGGTACGCCTGTCCATCTCGTAGCAGAGCCACTGGAGCGCCTGTATGGCCACCTCCGGCTTGGTAATCACAGGCGCCAGCAGGTGCGGAATGTTCTCGTACATCTTCAGTTCCACCGCCTTCGGGTCCACAAGGATCATGCGGAGTTCGTCGGGAGTCTTGCTGAAGAGCATGCTGGCCATGAGGGCATTAATGCACACGGACTTACCGGAGCCCGTCTGACCCGCAATCATCAGGTGAGGCGCCTTCGCCAAATCCATGGCAAAAGGTTCACCTGAAATGTCCTTACCGAGGGCCATGACAATCTTTTCGGGAGAAGGCTTGAAGGCGTCGCTCTCGAAAATGTCGCGACCGAAAATAGTCTGCATCTTGCGGTTGGGAATCTCAATACCTACCGCTCCCTTCCCAGGAATCGGGGCGAGGATTCGTATGGACACCGCCTTCAGGGCCATGGCCAAATCATCTTGCAGGGCGCTAAACTGACTAACCTTCACGCCCGGACCTGGTTCCACCTCGAAGCGGGTAATGACAGGCCCAGTCTCGCAGCCCACCACCTTGCCTTTCACCTTGAAGTTTTCCAGCTTTTCTTCAAGCATCTTGCCAATGGCGTTCAACTCGTCCACCGTATAGTCCGCCGGCTGGGGCTCGTGGGTGTCTAGAATTTCATCTACGGAGGGCACCTTGTATTCGTCGTAATGGACCGTCGGGTCGGGCTGCGGGATTCCCGTAACGCCGGAGCCGGTGACGGTCGTGCCGCCAGAAGAGGTGCCGATATTGCTGGGCGGCACATAACTCGGGTCCTGGTCCACCTCGTCCGAAGATACCACCTGAGGAATAAAATCCTCTTCATCTTCATCGGGTTCTGCTGGCGGTTCTGCATCGCCCACTTGCGTCGGCTCCACATTGTCGGCCATCGTTTTCGCGACGGTTGCTGCCTGGGCTTCTTCGACAGAACCCGCCACAATGGTAGCCTCTTCGGGTGCCGCTCCTGCCACGACAGTAGCCTCGTCCGTAGTTTCGCTTTCGCCTCCGCGAACAGCGCCCTTCACCACCAGGTTCCCCTGGCGTTCGTTTTCCCAGTTGATTTCTTCACGGGCCCGGCGTATTTCGGCAATCTTGTTCCGGATTTCGCGAATTTCCAGAGCACTCATATGAGTTCCATTCTCGCGAAGTTCCTTTTCCAAACGTAAAATTTCAGGGTCTTCGCCCAAAGGTTTCGGAGCAGGCTTTTCAGCAACCGTTCCAAAGGAACCCTCTACAAGGGTTCCTTCCACGACCCCATCCACCATGGGCGTTTCCGCAGCGGAAGTGTCCACCGCCTCCATCCAGTTCTTGCGGGCACTGAAAGGCTTGAGCACGCCCTTGTGCTTGGTCCTGTAGGCGTCGGGAATATTGAAGATGGTGGTATCCCCATCCATGGTGATACCCTTGCGAACCGTGGTCGTCTCGTCGGAGTCTTCCCCGTCGCTTTCGCCATCGACTTCACCAGCAGAGGCTTTTTCCTTTATGCCGCGAATCTTGCAGAACAGGGTGGCAAAATGCCCGAAGCGGAGCCCGAAACAGAAGAACAGCACCGCCACCAGAACAAGGGACAGAATCATTACAGGAATAAACAGTACGTCACCGCAGAGGGGCCCCACGATGTTAGAATCCAGAAAACGTCCCACGATTCCGCCACGCATGATGAACACATCCTCAGAAACATTGGCTTTGCCATGCACTGGGATGGACATCAGAACGCACAGGTCCAGGCCCACGATAGAAAGGCCGAGAGCCACGCGGAACAGTTTTTTGCGCAGGCCCTGGAAAGTGATGAACAAGCCCCACAGCATCACGGAGAGAATAATAAAAATCACAGGCAGCTTGCCAAAGGCAAAATTCAAGAAGTCCCCGAACCGGGTCATGATCCCCTTTTCGGAACCTACATAGACCACGCTAATGCAAGACAACAGGGCTATAGCGGACAGGGCGATGAGCCCGTAGCCCACCACCATGGCCCCCAGGGAACGGTCCCCTGAATTATCAACCTGTTCCGTTTTTGCAGGTGTTGTTTTACGACCGGTTTTCTTTTTTTGAGTTGCCAAATTAAAGCTCCTTCGCCATTGCATTGGAAATATAACTAAAACCCATTTGTTATTATTGACAATATGCAGATAAAACTGTCAAAAAAATTAAAGAAGCTCCTGATTGGTTTTGGACTCACTTCTGTCCTTGTCTTTCTCATTTTGTTCCTAGGCAACGTGCAGAACCCACAGCTAGATGGAGTCCGCAACGGTGCAGAATCCCTAGAATACCTGTTCTACGACATGTTCTTCAAGGTCAAGACGGGCAAGACCCACAACCTCGAAGAAACCGGCGACAAGAACGCCCTGAACAGCCATTACGACCCAAACATCTTTATCGTGGATATTGACGAACCCTCCCTGGCAAAACTGGGAAACTACAACACCTGGGACCGTTCCATCCACGCCGACGTGGTCAAGAACCTGAGCAACGGAGGGGCATCGGCCATCGGCTTCGACATCCTGTTCAAGAATGCCGATTTTGGCGAACAGAAAACCCAGCAGGTCACCACCATGCTGAACAAGCTGAGCCCGGACACGCCCTGGGATTCCCTAGGAGGCGACATACGCACCTTCTACAACTATGACTCCATGCTAGTGAGCGCCGTCAAGGAAAGCGGGAACACCATCGTCTGCAACATTTTTGATAGCTACCAGTCCTACAAACACGAATCCCAGTGGAGACCACTCAGCACCGACGAACGGGCCGATGAAGTCGGCTACAGTTCCACCTTCGAACTTTCACAAGTAGACTCCGCCCAGAACATCGAACCCAAGGACCTGCTGGACAACATCTTCCCGGAACTGGCCAAAGCCGGTGCCCAGATGGGTTCGGTAAACGCCTACCCCGATGACGACGGCGTGGTCCGCCGCGTTTCGCTTCTTTACCGTTTTCCCAACCCGGAACTCTACTCCGGAACGGAAAGCAAGATTTATTCCACCATGCCCCTGATGACACTTTTGCACCTTTTCCACCAGAAACCGAAAAACGTAAAAATCAAGATGGGGCAGTACATCGACCTTGGCAAGCCCTTTGGCATCTATAGGGACTCTGCAGGATTTTTCCACACCACATTCCCCCAGTTCAGTTACCCCATGTTCCTGGCCCTCCACAAGAAAATCAAGGAGGCGGCCAAGAAACCCGAGGAAAACACCCAGTTTATCGACATTTCTTCGAAGATTATCGCCACCAAGAACAGCGAGGGAAACATCACCTTCGAAATCTTTGAAGGCCAGATGTTGAACGAAACCCTTTCCGACGCTCTTTCCCAAATTGACGTCACCATGCTGGATTCCCTGGGCGAAGACGAAGAAAAAGAGGTAGCCGAAAACATTACCGTCAAGCGGGACGAAGAAGGGACCAACCGATTTGTGCTTACCGACAGCGAAGAAGACGAAGAGGCGGTCATCACTCCCTATATCGTGAATACCGTCAAGTATTTTGCGGACTCCCTACAGAAGCTCCCGCCGAACAAACCCACCCATATTTCCATGGACATGGACATCCATTACGACTTCGCCAAGAAAAAGTGGGTATCCAACCTGGTCATTTTGAACAACGACGTGCTGACAGACATTATCAACACCTCCGAAGAACGCATCAACAACCTGGGCGAAGGCAAAGAAATCCGGTTTGGCAAGGTGAAACAGATTCCCATCGACCGCTGGGGACATTACCAAATCAATTACAAGGGCCGCTACAATACAGCTGAAACGGAAAGGGTTTTCCAGCACCTGTCCTATTACGACATTACCAAGAACCGGGTAGATCCGGGACTTTTCCAGGGCAAGATTTTCATTTTGGGTTCGGCAGCACCGGCCCTGTTCGACTTTGTGACCGCCCCCCACGAAGAAAACTACCCCGGCGTGCTGACCCACGCCACCATCCTCCAAAATATCTTGAACGACGATTTCCTTGTCACCCTGCAGGAACGCTACCAGCAGATTATTGTGGTGTTACTCGCCCTGGTTTGCCTACTGGTGGGGCTCTACGTAAAGAGCTACATCTCCATTGCGCTTTCCTTTGTGCTGATGGGCGGCTACCTGGGCATCGCCTACCATTACTTTGAACAGGGGCTGTACCTTGGAGCTTCCAAGCAGATTTTTGCCATACTGTTCACCAACATTATCGCCCTGATTATCCAGTTCTATTTCGAGACCAAGGAAAAGCGCTTCCTGGGAAATGCCTTCAAGCAATACATCTCTCCTGAACTGATCGACGAGATGGTGAACAATGAAATCATGCCCACCCTGGGCGGTTCCAAGTCCAACATCACCGCCTACTTTACCGACATCGCCAGTTTCTCCACCTTCTCCGAAAAAATCGGAGACCCCAGCAAGCTGGTGGAACTTCTGAACGAATACCTTACCGCCATGACGGACACCCTGCTAGAGAACAAGGGAACATTGGACAAGTACGAAGGTGACGCCATCATCGCCTTCTTCGGAGCCCCTATGCCACTGCCCAACCACGCCCAGAACGCCTGCGACAGCGCCGTAGATATGCAGACCAAACTCATGGCCCTCCGCAAGAAATGGGCGGGCGAAGGAAACAAATGGCCCAAGGTTGTCCACGACATGCACATGAGAATCGGTATCAACTCCGGCGACATCGTGACCGGAAACATGGGTTCCACCATGCGCAAGAACTACACCATGATGGGCGACGCCGTGAACCTGGCGGCCCGTCTGGAAAGCGCCGCTAAACAGTACGGAGCCTACATCCAGATAAGCGAAGACACCCAGAAACACCTGGACGAAGGCCGGTTCATCTACCGCTCGCTGGACACCATCCGCGTGATAGGCAAGAGCCAGCCCGTCAAGACCTTCGAATTGCTGGCAAAGCCCGGCTGCGAAAACGAAGTGCAGTTACACAAGCTGGTGGAAATCTGGGAACAGGCCCGCACCGCCTACTTAGCGATGGACTGGAATCGCGCCGAGGAACTGTTCACGGAATGCCTGAACTACGAACCCCACCACCCCGACAGGGATCCGGGTTCCAAGACCACGCCTTCACACGTTTATATCAAGCGCTGCGAAGCTTATAAGGTAAACCCGCCCGTAGCCCAAGGCGAAACCTGGGACGGGGTGTTTACGGCTACAGAAAAATAGCGGCATAGCCGCTATTTTTCAATTACGAATCCGGATTTCGGAATTCAGAATTAGTTCAGCTCGATATTGTCGATCAGGCGGGTCTTACCGAAGAAGGCGGCCACGAGGATAACCACCTTGTCGCCATCGCGGAGGACACCGTTGAACTTTTGCAAGTTCTTCTGGTTCACCACTTCCACGTACTGGACCTGGCCGCGATTGGCCAGCACGGACTTCAGCACGATATCCCTGAGACGCACCACACCGCGCTCGCCGTTCTCAAAAGCCTTCTTGGCCAACTTCAGACCTTCGGAAATGCCTAACGCCTGCTTGCGTTCATCGGCTGTCAGGTATTCGTTACGGCTAGAAAGGGCAAGACCAGATTCTTCGCGGACGATAGGCACCCGATAAATTTCGATGTCGAAGTTCAGATCCTTCACCATCTTTTCGATGAGGAACACCTGCTGGTAGTCCTTCTCGCCAAAGAAAGCCTTGTTCGCTCCGGATATCAGGAACAGTTTGGCCACTACGGTCAAGACACCGCGGAAATGACCCGGGCGGTAAGCACCGCAGTACATGCTTTCAAGGGTTTCGTCCCGCACCAGGGTCAGCGGGTCGCCATCGGGATACATCTCGGCAACGCTGGGCGCAAAGACATAGTCCGCTCCCAAGGATTCCGCCAATTTGGCATCTGCCTCCAAGCGCTTGGGATACTTGTCCAGGTCTTCGTTACGACCGAACTGGATAGGGTTCAAGAAAACGCTTACCACCGTCACTTCGCAGTTCTTTACGGATTCCTTGATCAACGCCCCGTGACCGTCGTGGAGAGCGCCCATGGTGGGCACAAGTCCAATGACCTTGTCCTTCTTGATAAGGGGTTTCAGGGTTTCACGTAATTCCGCTATAGTCTTGATGATTTGCATATTGCCTTCTTAGTTACCATCGGGAACAAAGTAGGTGGTCTGCCGCGGGCATTCCGCAATAGCATCCAGGATTTGTTTCAGGTGATTTTCGTTGTGTACAAAGTCGATATTGTCCGTGTTGATAATCAGCACGGGGGCACTGGGGTAGTGCCAGAAAAGGTGGTCGTAGCGCTCTTGCAGGTCCTTGAGGTAGTTGCCCTCGATGGCCTTTTCCATCTGGCGGCCACGGCCGCGAATGCGGTTCAGAAGTGTCGGGACACTGGCCTGCAGGTAAACCACCAGGTCGGGTTTCGGCAGGTCCTTGTCCAAGGAGCGGGCCACCTGCTCGTACATGGTGTACTCACTGTCAGAAAGGTTCTGGGCCGCAAAAATCTGGTCTTTATCAAAGGTATAGTCGCACACCAGCAGGTCGTGGAACAGGTCGCTCTGGATTCCCGTGTTCTGCAACTGCTTGTGGCGGTCCAACAAAAAGAACAGCTGAGTCTGGAAGGCGTAGGCTTCCTTATTTTCGTAAAATTTTTCCAAGAAGGGGTTTTCTGCAAAGTTTTCCTCGATGCAGAAGGCGTTCCACCGTTCGGCGATAATCCGAGCGAGTGTGGTCTTTCCGACCCCGATGACCCCTTCAATGGCCAAAAAATGCACGCCCTTGTCCGTAAGCATCAGTCTTCCTCCCCTGTGACGGTGCGGAACGGGATTTTCCCCTCGCGGGCTAGCAAATCCGCAAGCAAACTTTTCACGGTACGCCCGTTCAACGGGTCTTCCCAATCGGGGGCGATATCGTTCAGCGGCACAAGCACGAACTGGCGGTGCAGAATCTCCCCGTGGGGAACCTGCGGCCTGCCGGACAGCACGTGATTGCCGTAATATAGAAGGTCCAGATCGATTTCACGGGAATTCCAGTGACCCCTGGGTTTACGCCCCAGCACCAGTTCGGAACCCTTGAGGTAATGGAGCAGCCGCGTAGGCGTGCCAGCATACCAGAAACTCACTACCTGGTTGAAATACGGACCCTGGCCTTCGGGGCCTACCGGCGGAGTCTCGTAGGTGGGGCTTTCTTTCCAGCCACCGGCAGAAATTCGGCGCAACATGTCACGCCCCTCAGAGAGGCGCTTGCCCCGAGGAGAAAGATTGCTGCCAAGAGCCACAAAAACTCTTTCTAAGGATTCCACAGCCTCTAATATAGTTAAAACAACTTGTCATTTTTTCACTTTTTTTTGACATTTAAGCCGTTTTTTGCTGACAAAAACTTTTTTTTTATTTATCTTATAGGGCATTGAGGGAGCAAAGCCTTCCCAATTTTATGGAGAGTATTTCTCCATTTTATCATATCTCCCATTCAAGTTCTTTTCCACTTAAAAAAGACCTTACTATATCAAAGGATAATCTAGTGCCTAGATCAAAAAGTAATCCTGATGAAGGATTGAACGAAGTTTCTATGACCCCCGAACAGAATCAAGCCGCAGAAGCAGACAAGCCCAAGCGTCGCGGTCGCCCCCCGAAAAAAGCAAAAGAAGATAGCGATGTCCAGAAGGCCGCCGCCGAATTCATGGAAGCGGAAAAGAAAGCCGAACCGAAAGCGGCTCCTGCAGAAAAGCCCACCGAACCCAAGGCCGCACCCGTAACCGACGGAACCCCCGCAGTTGCTGCGACCGCACCGACCGAAAACAAAGGGCAGAATCCGCAACAGGGTCAGGGCAACGCCCAGCAGCAAAGCCAGAACCAGAACGGCCAACAGCAAGGCCAAAACAACCAAGGTCAGGCGCAGAACAACCAGAATCAGAATAGGGGCAACCAGAATAACCAGAGCGGCCAGGGCAACAACAAGTTCAACAATAATAAATTCAACAAGTTTAACAAGTTCAAGAACCGCCATGGCAAGAACCTGCCCCAGGACGACTTTTTGGACGAAAGTATCCAGCTGCCACCGCCGGACCCCGAGAAGGTGGCCGCCGCGCGGGCCAAGTGGAGAGAACTCCGCGGGCTCCCCATGTTCGAGCTTCAGCGCCAGGCCGACGAGCTCTCTATTCCCGACTTCAAGACCATGCGCAAGCAGGCCCTGGTCTATAGCATCTTGAGCGCCACTACCGGCGAAGACTGCCCCATCTATACCGAGGGCGTGCTGGAAATCATTCCCGACGGCGGACATGGATTCTTGCGGAACCCCGACCACAACTACCTGGCGGGCCCCGACGACATCTACATCAGCCGTAACATCATCCGCCGTTACGACCTGAAGATGGGCGACACCATCACCGGCCAGATCCGCCAACCCAAAGAGGGCGAAAAGTATTTTGCCCTGATGCGCATCGACACGGTGAACTTCGAACCTCCCGAGAAGACCAAACGCCGTGTGGCTTTCGAATACCTGACGCCCATCCATCCCATCGAAAGGCTGAACCTGGAATGGGATCCTCAAGAATACAGCACCCGCATCATGAACCTGTTCACCCCCATCGGAAAGGGCCAGCGCAGCATTATCCTCGCCCCTCCCCGCACGGGTAAGACGGTTCTTCTGCAGAACATCACCAAGGCCCTCACCATCAACCACCCCGAAGTGAAGCTGATGGTGCTCCTGATTGACGAACGCCCCGAAGAAGTGACGGAAATGCGCAAGCTGGTGGACCGTCTCCGCGAAGAGGGTGCAGCCCGGGGCAAGAACATCCAGGCCGAAGTGCTGGCATCTACCTTCGACGAAGAACCCACCCGCCACATCAAGGTGGCCGACATGGTCATTGAAAAGGCCAAGCGCATGGTGGAACACGGAAACGACGTGGTTATTCTGCTGGACTCCATCACCCGTTTTGCCCGCGCCAACAACGTGGTGATTCCCCACTCTGGAAAGATCCTCTCCGGCGGTGTGGACGCCAACGCCATGCACAGGCCCAAGCGGTTCTTCGGTGCCGCCCGTAAAATCGAGAACGGCGGTTCTTTGACCATCATCGGCACTGCCCTTATCGAGACCGGCAGCCGCATGGACGAAGTGATTTTCGAAGAATTCAAGGGTACCGGCAACAACGAACTGGTTTTGGACCGCCGTATCGCCGAAAAGCGCATCTGGCCGGCCATCGACATCTTCAAGTCCGGCACCCGCAAAGAAGAACAGCTTTTGTCCGACGATGAACTCCGTCGCGTGTGGGTGCTCCGCCGCTACCTGCAGGACATGACCACCGTGGAAATCATGGAATTCATGCGTGACAAGATGAAGTCCTTCAAGACCAACTACGACTTCTTGAACTCCATGAACGGGTAATTCGATTGTGAAATGTGGAGTGTGAAGTGTGAAATGAAAAACGGGAAATTAACCATTAACCATTACACATCTCACATTACTCATTAAGTATTTGTTATTAAATTATAAAGGTTTGAAGGATTTTATTATGGACAAAAAAATATTCTTTGCAGGTACTGGCAACATGGGAGGCGCCATCCTCCGCGGACTTTTGAATGCAAAAGTCAGCCCCAAGTCCATTTTCTTTTTTGACCCCAACGATACTGCCGCAGCGGCGGTGAGCAAGCTCGGCTGTGTCCGCGTCAAGAACTTCGCGGAAGGCGTCAAGAAGGCAGACATTACCTTCCTTTGCGTAAAGCCCCAGATTTTCAAGCTCGTGTCCAACGAGTGGAAAAATGCCGTCAAGGCCATCAAGGGGACAAAGACCTTCGTGAGCATTATGGCTGGAGTCAAGCGGGAATCCCTTCTCGCCGCTCTCGGGAGCAAGAACCAGGTCCTCCGCGTGATGCCCAACCTGCCGCTTACGGTGGGCAGGGGCACGGTGGCACTTGCCACCGACGGCGTCTCCGAAGACACCCTGAAGACCGCCGAAGAAATTTTTGGAACTATCGGAGTCACCTGTCGCGTCACCGAAAGTTTGATGGACGCCGTCACCGGACTTTCCGGTAGTGCCCCCGCCTACGTCTTCGAGTTCATCGAAGGTCTCACCCGCGGAGGCGTCAAGGCTGGCCTTACCCGGGACGTGGCGCTGAAACTTACCCTCGGTACCATCGAAGGAGCCGTGGAACTGGTGAAGCAGTCCGGCAAGAGCGTGAGCGACCTTTGCGCCATGGTCTGCTCTCCCGGTGGCACCACCATCGCAGGCGTAGACGCTCTCGAAGAAGGCGCTTTCCGAAGCACCCTCATCAAGGCCGTGGTGGCAGGCACAAAAAGAAGTAAGGAATTAGGATAATTTGTCCTCCATCCAGTTATTCTCCAACGAAACCGACACATCCGCCTTTATCCAGGATGTGCTTTCGTCTGTGAATTACGAACTGGAAACCTTTACCGCCTGGAGCAAGGTCGACCAGGTCACCTCACCCATCGTCGTCTGGGATCTGGATTCCTTTGTCCAGTGCAACGTAGAGGCTTTGACCGCCATCCGCCTTGAAAAGCCCGACACCATGATCCTCGTCTATGCCGAGGATCCCGAAAAGTTCATTTCCATTCCCAACAACCTCTACGACATCATCCTATCAGTAGAATCCCTGAAGCTCCACCTGATGAGCAAGATCCTTCGACTGAAGGACATCTACAGCGCCAAGATGATTTTCAGGGAACGGATGAGCCATCTGGTAGGAAAAAGCCCCGCCATGGAGAGTCTTCGTAAAACAGTGGAGCGGACCATTCTCCATACGGGACCTGTCCTTATACAGGGCGAATCCGGCGTGGGTAAAGACCTGGTGGCTCGGGCCATCGCCTGCATGTACGAACGGTTTGTCACCGTAAACTGCAGTGCCATTCCCGACGCCCTTTTCGAAAGCGAACTTTTCGGACACACCCGCGGGGCCTTTACCGGAGCCCAGAACGAACGTATCGGACTGTTCGAAGAGGCCAACGGCGGTGCCATCTTTTTGGACGAAATTGGCGACATGCCACTACACGCCCAAGTGAAGCTCCTGCGGGTCATTCAAAATAGGGAAATCCGCCCCATCGGCGCTAACAAGACTCGACGTGTGGACGTGCGCATCATTGCCGCTACCAACCGGGACCTGAGCGAAGAAATCCGCAAGGGCCGATTCCGGGAAGACCTTTACTACCGCCTGAACGTGATTCCCATCCAGATTCTCCCCCTGCGGAGCCGCAAAGAAGACATCGAGGACCTGGCGAACTATTTCATAAAGCAGTACGCCCCCCAAGGTGAAAATTTCATCCTGTCTCCCGAAGCTCTGAAAAAGCTGCAAGCCCACCAGTGGCCAGGAAACATCCGTGAACTGGAAAACGTAATACAAAGAGCGCTATGCTTTGCAAACCCGGGATTCCTGAAACCCGAAGACCTGCAAATTGACGAGGGCCTATATCAGGAGAAAGCGCCTTCGGGTATCGCTTTCTGCAACAGCTACGACGAATTCAAAGAATACCTGCTGGAACAGGAACGACAGTTCCTGACTGGCTCCATCGCAAAAAACGGTGGTTCCGTAAGCCTCACGGCAGAGCATCTGGGCATGCTCCGTACGGCTTTGTACAATCGATTGAGCCGGTTAGGCGTGAAGGTTCGAGGCTAGTCAACTAGACGATTGATTCAGGGCTTTTTCGCCTGTTTCCACATCTGCTGCAGGCCTTCCAGGCCCACCTCGGGCATTTCCTTCCCCTGTTCCTTGCACATGGCCTCCACCTTGCGGAAGCGTTTCTCGAACTTGCTGTTCGCCCGCTGCAGCGCGATGGAGGCATTGAACCCGCAGTGGCGCGCCACGTTCACCAAACTGAACATGATATCGCCGAATTCGTCTTCCAAGCGGTCGATATTTGCATTTTTTTCTGAAATTCCTTGCATTTCGGCGCGAAATTCTGTAAATTCTTCCTGTGCCTTTTCAAATACAGGTTCCCGGGCGTCCCAGTCGAACCCCGCCCTTGCGGCTCGACGGATGATGTCCTGGGCCCGGGCGAGCGGCGGCATGCTTTTGCTTACTTTGTCCATAACGGACCCGCCAGCTGTTTTCAGATTGTTCTTTTCGGAGGACTTGATTTTGTCCCACTGCCGCGAGACGCCGGCGGCGTTCTCCACATGGGCATCCCCGAACACGTGAGGGTGCCTGCGGACCATCTTTTCGCAGATTCCCTGCACCACGTCATCAACGGTAAAGTCTCCGGACTCCTTCATGACCTGGGCGTGGAACACCACCTGCAAAAGCACGTCCCCAAGCTCTTCGCACATGTGGGAGACGTCCCCTTCTTGGGCGGCATCGATAAACTCAAAACTCTCTTCTACCAAGTAAGGGAGCAGGGAATGGGTGGTCTGTTCCTTGTCCCAGGGGCATCCGTTTGCAGAACGGAGGCGCTCCATAATTTTCACCAAGTCGTCAAAGGAATATTTCATACCATGAAAGATAGAAACACCATCGCCTGCATTACTGCGCATTTTCCCCTTTTGCTGGATTCTTCCATTTACCGTCCGAACAGACTGTTCATCAAGGGGAACATCCCCGAAGGAATCGGGGTGGCCATGGTGGGCACCCGCAGGCCTTCCAACAGCGGGCGGGATCTCTGCCGCCACCTGGTCAGGTCTCTCCAGGGGACCCGTGCCGTGGTGGTATCGGGACTTGCCCAGGGCATAGACTTTTACTGTCACGAAGCGGCCCTGGATTTCGGGATTCCGACCATTGCAGTTCTTGCCCAGGGGCTGGAGGCCGCCATACAGGGGTCGCGAAAGTTCCTGGCCGACCGGATTCTGGAAGAGGGCGGGGCCCTGGTCAGCGAATACGAAGGAAACACCTCCAGCTTCAAGGGAAACTTTGTCGCCCGGAACAAGATTATCAGCGGGCTTTCCAAGTGCACCATCATTGTCCAGAGCAAGGTCAAGGGCGGCGCCCTCCTGACCGGCGAATTCACTAAGAAAGAAGGCAAGGCGCTCTACGCCTGTCCCGGGGATTTTGACTGCGAGGTGGCAGGCGGCACCAACCAGCTGCTGGACCAAGGAGTTGCCTCCCCCATCTTTGTTCCCGAAAATCTGTACAAAGTAATAGGGCTCCCTCGCACCCAAGGGCCGCAGATTGCCGAGCTCGAACGGTCGGGCTGCAACCTGACCCAAGGCGCCAAGGAACTGTTCTTCAAGTTCAAGGGATTTCGAAAAACTTTTTCGGAGATTCAATCCGAGTTGACCCTAGCAACTCCCCAACTTTTAGCTATATTAACAGAGCTGGAAATCGCGGGTCTTGCCGAAAGCAAGGACAATTTCCAGTTCTATTTCAACGGAGAGCCCTGATGCACAAAAAGAAATACATCGCCATCATTGCCGTGCTGTTTCTGCTCTCCATCGTCGTTGCCGAACTGGCCTTTGGCAAGAACAGTTTTCCGAGACAAAACCAGGTCAAGCAAGAAATTGCCATGTACCAGGCCAAGGTGGATTCCCTCAACGCCCTCATCGAGCAGTACAAAAAAGAAATCGAGCTGCTAGAAAACGATTCCATCTACAAAGAAGGAGTCCTCCGCAGCCGCTACGGCATGAGCCGCAAGGGCGAAAAAGTCTTTCAGTTGGTGGAATAAAATGACTAATGTGAAGTGTGTAATGTGAGATTATTCATTGCTCACTACACATTGCACATTACACACTTGTTTTAACCGCTTATCTAGGCCATCTTTGAGGCATCGCTGGTGGTGACTTCCACCTTGCCAGCAAAGAAGCTGTAAGCCGCAGGCACAATAAAAAGGGTCATGAAGGTGGCAAAGGTAAGTCCACCTGCGATGGCGATGCCCATAGCGATGCGGCTCGGGGTGCCGGTGAGTATCAGCGGCACCGCGCCCAATACGGTGGAAAGGCTCGTCATGAGGATTGGGCGGAAGCGGCGTTCCGCCGCTTGCCGAGCCGCCTCCAGCTTAGAACATCCCGTATTGGCCGCAATCTGGTTTGCAAATTCCACAATCAAGATACCGTTCTTGGTCACAAGGGCAATCAAAAGAATCAGGGCGATTTCGCTAAAGATGTTCAGGGTCTGCCCCGTAATGAACAGGCAGGCAAGAGCCCCCGCCAAGGCTAGCGGCACCGTAAAGAAAATCACAAAGGGAGCGCGGAAACTTTCGAACTGCCCCGCCAGCACCAGAAACACCAGCGCCAAGGCCAGCAAGAACACGATGTAGAGTCCGCTGGAACTTTCCTCGAACTCCTTGGAAGACCCGCTCAGAGCGGTACTCACGCTGGGGTATTCCTTAAGGACCTCTTTTGCAATCCGGCGCATTTCTTCGACGCCGTCGCCAATGGTCTTGCCGGGAACAAGGCCCGCCTGAATCGTGGCGGCACTGAAACGGTTATACCGCGGAAGCGACGGCGACGCCGACTGTTCGCTGTAGGTGACAAAATTCTCGACGCTGACCAGCTCACCCTTGCCGTTCTTAACCGTCAGCAAGGAAAGCCTTTCGGGAGTGCTGCGGTACTGGTAGCCCACCGCCCCGATAATGTCGTACTGGCGTCCGTCCTTGTAGAATTCCCCATAAGACTGGTCACTAATGGCAAGCTGCACCGCCTGGGCGATATCGTTGACGCTGACCCCTTCTTCGTTGGCCTTGTCCCGCAAAATCTCGATATGGAGCTCCGGCTTGGTAAAGCGCAGGTTGGTGTTCACCACGCTGAATACGGGACTCCTGCCCGCCGCCTCTTCGAACTTGGGCACCAGAGTACGCAGGACTTCGATATTTGGCGCCTGCAACACGAACTGCACCGGAAGCCCGCCACGCTGGGTACTGATACTCTGTGGCTCAAACACCATCACCCGCAAATCCGGGTATTCACTGCCCAAAATCTGGATAGAACGGGCAATTTCGCTCTGGGGGCGACGAGCCTTCTTGTCGTTGTTCAAGAAGATGCGCATTCTGGAGTTACCCGCATTCCAGGCTCCCGCCTGGATTTCGGTATATTCGTTGCTGTCCATCAGGGCAATCACCTCTTCGGCAAAGGCATCGGCCATGCGCTTGGTACGGTCCAGACTCACACCCTCGGGCATGTTCATATTCACCATGACCGCGTTGGAATCTTCCGTAGGCGCCATCTCGCTACTCATGTTGGTGTAGCAGAAATAGGCTGCCACCAAAAGCCCAAGCACCACAGGGAACAGCAAGAATCGCAACTTTAAGAAAACGCCCAGAAGTTTCGAGTAAATGCCGTTCAGCCCGTCAAAGAAGGGCTCCGTCACCCGGAAAAACCATCCCTGTTTTTGCTGCCGCAAGAACTTGGAGCAGAGCATAGGCGAAAGCGTCAGGGCGCAGAAGGTAGAGAGGAAAACCGTACCGATCATCACCGCCACGAACTCCCGGAACAAAAGCCCCGTGGTGCCGCCCAAGGCAAGCACCGGCACGAACACCGCCATGAGCACCACAGAAGTGGCGATTACCGCAAAGAAAATTTCGTTGGTACCTGCCACGGCCGCCTGCTTGGAATTCATGCCCTGCTCAATCTTGTGGTAGATGTTTTCCACAATCACTATAGCGTCGTCCACCACAAGGCCAATGGCAAGGACCATGGCAAGAAGGGTCAGCACGTTGATAGAAAATCCGCACAGGTAAAGTACAAAGAAACTTCCCACCACGGAAACGGGAACCACCACCATGGGGATAAGAGTGGTGCGGGCTTCCCGCAAGAAGGCGAAGATAATGGCAATCACCAGCAAGAAGGCGATAAAGATGGTCTCCACCACTTCCTTGATAGAGGCGCGGATATTGATGGAAGTGTCCCGACCGTAAAGCACCTGCACGCCTTCGGGAATCTCCCTGCGGATATCCTCTACCCGCTTGTAGAACTCGTTGGCGATTTCCACATGGTTAGAGCCTGGCTGCGCCATCAGAGCGAGGGTAATGGAGTTCTTGCCGTTACGGCGGAATCCCGTGCGGGTATCCTTGGGTTCGTAATGAACATCCGCCACATCCGAAATGCGAATCACGGTTCCGTCGGCAGCGGTCTTTATCGCAATGTTTTCAAAAGCCTTTGGGTCCAGGATTCGTCCCAAAGTGCGGATAGAAAGGGTGGTCTCGCTACCTTCGATAGTTCCCGAAGGCAATTCCAGGTTGCCCTTCTTGAGGGCCGCCGACATCTCCGCTCCGGAAACGCCCAGGGCCTGCAAGCGCACGGGATCGATCCACAGGCGCACCGTCGGCCGCTTTTCGCCCCATATAGCCACTTCCGACACTCCGGAAATGGTCTGCAGACGTTCCTTCACCTGGTTGTTCGCGATTTCCGAAACCTCCATGGGGTCCAGCTCGTCGCTCACCAGGCTCAACATCAAAATCGGGTCGTTATCGCTGTCGGACTTATAGACCGTCGGTTCGTCCACATCGTCAGGCAAGCGACGGCGCACGCGGCTCACGCGGTCGCGAACTTCGTTGGCGGCCGCCTCCAGATCCATGCCGGTCTCGAACTCGATGTTGATGGAGGAAAAGCCGTCGCGGCTGGTAGAGGTAAGGGCCTTGATGCCCGAGGCGCTGTTGATGGAGGCTTCCAGAATTTCAGTGACTTCGGCTTCTACCACGGCGGCGTTTGCACCAGGGTAAGATGTTCTCACCTGGATTAGCGGGTAGTCTACGTTAGGGTATTCCCGAACACCCAGGTTGGATGCGCCGAAAAAGCCCAACAGCAAAATCACCAGGGCAACAACGCTCATCAGTACAGGGCGGCGGACCGAGAGCTGGCTGATGCTCATCAATCCACCTCGTAATTCATGGCGTGTCTGATTTCCTTGATATTGACATCCACCCCTTCCCTGAGGCTGATGATTCCCGAAACGATAACCGTATCGCCCTTGGAAAGGCCCGAAGTGATTTCTACGGAGAAGGGAGTGCGAAGTCCCGTCTTCACATGCTTGATATGGGCCTTGCCATTCTGGACTACAAACACATAGGCACCTTCCCTATCCAAGATCAACGCCTCGGCCGGAATGGTGGTGCTCTTGGTTTTGCCGGCCTTCATCTGGATAGTGGCGCTCACGTAACCGCCTGCAATAAGCTTTCCGCTGGAATTATCGACGGTAACCACCACCTGTCTGGTACGGCTGCTTTCTGAAATGGTGGCGTCCAGGGCAGAGACCTTGCCCTTCTTTTCCACATTCCGTTCCTGGTCCTTCAGGGTGACCCTGTCCCCTACCTTCACGCTGGAGGCATAGCGCTGGGGCACGGCAAAGCGGGCTTTCAATTTTTTCACGTCGCTGAGTTCGGCAACAGGGGCACCTGCGTTCAGCCACTGGCCTACCGAAACGTTCACCAGGCCAAGCTTTCCTGCAAAGGGAGCACGTACTTCGGTCTTCTCGATTTGGGCCCTGATGTATTCCACGCTGGCTTCCGCCGACTGCAGATTTGCCACAGCCGCTTCCAAATCTTCTTGAGTCGCACCCCCCTGCTGATACAAGGTGCGGGTGCGCTGTTCCCGCTGGGCAGCAAGGGAATAGTTGGACTCCGCCTGCTTCAGCTGGGCCCTGAGTTCGGAATCGTCCAGCTTGGCAAGGAGAAGCCCCGCAGGCACGCTGGCACCGTCCTTGGCGTGGAGTTCCACCAGACGGCCAGAAACGGCGGCACTCAAGGAGACGCTGTTGTTCGCCTCCAGAGTCGCCATGGTCTGGAATTCCTGCTTCTGGTTCGAGAACTCTGCGATGTAACCCTCTACGTTCAGGCTGCGACCGCCCTTCACAGGCTTTCCGCCGGCGCCCTGGGGAGCGTCCTTTCCGGAGCAAGCCAGAAGGAACGCAACAGTCAAAAGTAGCAGGAACAGGTTTCTCATAAAATTTTTCAGATTCTCAAAAATTCACTTATTTAGATGATTATAAAGTACATATGGTTACAACAAAATCTAATTCCGAGTTCTGAATTCCGAATTCTGAATTTCCTCAAAATTTCACATTTACCAAAAGACCGCCGCCATCCTCGCCAAACTCCGGCACGAATTGCATCCGTTCCCCAAAGGACTTGGAAGAAGTCTTCCTGTATATCCTCATGGCGTCCAACATGGAGACCACGCGGTTCAGCACCAGCGCCCCCACCGAAACCTGGAAAACGATGCGGCTGATGCGGTAGTTCCGCAGGCGGTTCTTGTATTCGTCGATGTGTTCCGAAGTCTCCGGATTGTCGGAACTTCCCCAGTCCCACTGGATATCGTCAGAAAATTCCTCGTTTGTTGCCTTACCGGCCCGAATCATGGCCTGATTGTAATCTTCATCATTATCGGGAGAGGAATTCTGACCAGCCACGCCGCTACGGCTGCGGTAGTCCCCTACTGTATTCAAAAGCGAAACCTTCCTGCTGGAGGTGTTGAGGCCTGCGTGGCGTACCGCATAATCGTGGGCCGAAGAAATGTAACGTTCCCCAACGTAGTAAGACCCTACCGCCGCCATCCAGAGGGCAATATCGGTCCACATGAAGGGGCGTACCATTTCCCGTTCGCCTAGGTACAGTTCACCCATGCCAGGCAGCAAGGCGGAGGCTCCCAACGCCACGACAAGGCTCTTCTCGCTGTTCTTGCTGACGCTTTCGTCAACGGAAATTACCACCTGGGAAAAAGCACAGGACGCACAAAACAGGATGGCGAGAAAAATGCGCATTAGAATCCCCAGCTGGCCTGGACACCTACATCAAAACCTTCCAAAAAGCTCATATAGCTTTCGAAGTGGAGCTTGTCGTACCAAGAAACGTCTTCAGAATAGAGTTCCTTGTTGTGGGCGTTGGCAGCAAACACGGCATCTACGGCAGAAACTAAGTGGTTCAGGATAATTCCACCGAAAAACCAAATCTGCAGGTCGGCATAGTCGTTGGCTTTGTTTCGCATATCGCGGTACTTGGAAAGGTTCTTTGACTTGCCAAGAGGAACAATTTCATCAACAGCGGATTCTTCCAGAAGCAGATTCTGACCCAAGGCGACAGAATCCACATCGTCCCAACCGAGCACGTAGGACTTTTCGCTCACCAGTTGGTAAACACTGGACATGTCATGGAAATTCTTCTGACTTGCAATTTCTTGACCCAAAGACTGCGGGTTCGTCACAGAAAAACGATCCGTATGAGCCTTGTCATTAGTAAAGAGTTTGCCCTTGGTGTAGCAGCCCGATGCATTGGCGTTTCCGTAAATAGCTTTGCAGAAATCCTCGCGACTGCTCATGTAGCGGGTTTCGAACCGGGATTCTTCTGTTTCGTCGGAAAGCTGGTTCAGGTAAATATCCCGCATTTGCGCTTCATAGCGACCAATGGAGAAATGGTTCTTGGCAAACTTCTTGTACTTGTTTACCTGCTTGTCGTACTTGTAAATAGTGAAGTAATACCATCCACCCCAGAGGGCCGCCTCAAGAGCCAAGTAGGCCGCGCCGCGAGCGTAGTTGAAGGTAGAGCCTCCAACATAAAGCTGACCCGAACCGGGAACCACCAACGACATGAATAGGGCCTTACGAGGACTCCGGTACTTGCCCTTCATTTCATCGATACTGTGAACCTTAGAGACTTTCACCGGACCAAGCAGGTCGCGGCGGCTGATGCTGCTAGAAGACGGGATAACCGCAACTTCAACGGAACTAGAAGAAACTTGCGAACTAGAAGACTCTTCAGAGCTAGATGACATCTCAGAACTAGAAGACAAACTATCCTGGAGGACATCGCTGGACGAAGAGAGAATCAAGGAATCAGAAACAACACTGCTAGAAGACTGTTGCAGAGTATCCGCAACAGCAATACTCGAGCTAGAAAGAACAACGGAGCTGGACGACACCATGGAGCTGGACGACGGCTCCGAGCTAGACATAACCTCTGAGCTAGATAGAACTTCGGTGCTAAAAGAAACAGCAACACTGGAACTCGACAAAACTTCCGAGCTGGAACTTTGGGCCGTTACTGCCGCCTCGCTGGACTGGGCGGCCTCGGTCTCCGCCTCGAATTCCGCAAACAGGTCGCGTGGCTGGGCAAACGACGACACCGCCAAAAGATTCGCCACACAGACGATAAAAGAAAACTTGCACATACGGGGGATAAAATAGAAAATTCAGATTTGTTTAATTAGTGATTAGTGATTAGTGGTTAGTACCAACAAAGAAAAACCGCCCCCGAAGGAGCGGCTTTTTTAAGATTTTCAGCAGTCAGAGAGAATTATGCCTTCTCGGCGACTACCCAAACCTTGACCTGAGCTTCAACATCGCTGAACACCTTGATAGCGACGGTGTAAACACCGAGCTGCTTGATGGGTTCGTCGAGCTGAACCTGGGCGCGGCTAATCTTGACGCCAGCCTTGGTGATAGCTTCGGCAATGTCGCCTGCAGTGACAGAACCGTAGAGGCGTTCGCCTTCCACAACCTTACGTTCCAAGTTGACGGAAATCTGGGCGAGCTTGGCGGCAACGTCACCGGCAGCAGCGAGTTCCTTCTGGAACTGGGCTTCGAGGGCGGCACGGTTGGTTTCAATCTGGAGCTTCGCTTCCTTGGTGGCACGCACGGCGAGCTTGCGAGGGAAAAGGTAGTTACGGGCGTAACCATCTTTCACCTTCACGACGTCGAGCATCTTGCCCAGGTGAGGAACATTGGCCTTAAGAATAATTTCCATAGTCTAGTTCCTCCTATTAGCGAACGCTGTCCGATACAAAGGGGAGAATCGCCATCTGACGAGCACGCTTGATAGCCTCGTTCAGCATACGCTGGTACTTGGCGGAAGTGCCGGAGATGCGGCGAGGAATGATCTTGCCACGTTCGGAGATGAAGCGGCGGAGAGTCTTCTCGTCCTTGTAGTCGATAAACTTGACATTGTTTTCCGTGAACCAGCAAGTCTTCTTGCGGCGGATACGGGGTGCCTGTTTCTTATCTTCAAAAGCCATTATTCAGCCTCCCCTTCTTCTGCGTCAACCGGAATGATTTCTTCGGTGGACTGAGCCATATCCTGGTTGTAAACGATTTCGCTCATGGGATAGTCCACGAGGGTCATCCAGCGGAGAGCGTTTTCGTTGAGCTTGAGAGCGGCTTCCATGTTTGCCACTACGGCGGCTTCGGCCTTGTAGTAGAAAATCACGTAGTAGCCGTGCTGGCGCTTCTTGATGGTATAGGCGAGCTTGCGCTTGCCCCAATCGTCGCGGCGGAGAATTTCGCCACCGCCGTTGGTGATCATGGAGGCGATGTTCTCGACTTCGGCATTGATAGCGTCGTCGGAGATCATGGCATCGATAATCACCATGGTTTCGTACTGTCTCATAATGAGTCCCTTTGGTCTTTCGCCCAGGTCCACCATTGGCCCTGGGAGGGTTCCGGCCTTAAAAACCGGTGGACCAAATATAGAAAAAAGGGGAATTTTGTCAAATTTCTTAACTAAACCCCGAGGGTAAAACCGAAAAACAGGACTCTACTCCAAACAGAGACACCCCTATTAAAGTACTTTTGGCCCCCACCTTCTAGGGTCAACCATAGGGAATAGGTATTTTTATTGGCCCAATCCCAGACACTGCGCAAATTGAAGCCCAAACCGGGGGTCAAGGTCAGAAGTTGAGACCTGCTAAAATTGTGCTCATACTGAATTCCTGTAAAAAAGCCCACATATCTTGAAAAGGCATACCCCATCCCCATTTCCAATCCTGCGGAAAACCCATCCAGCGAGAACATCTTTCTGCAGTTGTTTGTTGTAGACTCCGTTGAATCCTCGACCTCGGTTTCGTTTGCATTTGACCGATTTTCCCATTGTCTGCGAATCTCCGATATATCCGTTGATTCCATTCCCACCAACGGGGACAGGTATATAGAAAATCGTGAAAAGGCTAGATGGAATTTGCCAAACACACGATACCGACGGTACAAAAGCGATGTTTCGGAGTCCATTTCTCCTCCAAAAAAACGAACCTCCACCCCACCTGAAACCCAGGGAGCATAAAAATACTCCAGCTGTCCCTGCCACACCCCCATGCAATCACATTCTGCAGAAGGATCGAACACGCCCATGCCGATTCCCACCGTGAAGCCCTTGCCCGTGTAAGCGGACTGTTTAGGGAGAGGAATGTCGAAAACATGCTCCTGCGCCACCTCTGCCTGGATAGCACCCACTGCCGCGCTGTCCGCAGATTCGGCGGCGAACACAAGAGAAACCCCTGCCAATAGCAGGATTATGGCATAACGCGCAAACACAGGTAAAATGTACAAAAATTGCACAAATTTCGTCTCTTTTTCGATTTGACGTGCTTTTCCAACGGAAATTTCGTATTTTAAGGTTTATACTAGGAGTTTTACAACCAATGCTCAAACGCTTTTTCGCTCTCGTGACCCTGACTGCCGGACTTAGTTTTGCACAGCTCGCCGCCGAACCCAAGGTGGCAGACGTCCAGCTCATGCAAGATTCTACGACCCACGCTCCCATGAAGATGGACTTTTCCAAGCCCCTGGTGGGCATCAACGATCCGGGCATCCTGTTCAGCCATTTCAGCAACCGTCCGCTGCTCATCTACTACTTCAGCCCCAAGTGCCCCCACTGCCAGCGGCACTTTCCCGAAATCCAGGACCTGATGAAGGAGTATGAATCCGCAGGCCTTACGGGTATTGCCATCGGCCTTGGCGGCGGCATCAAGAAAAACGACATCCGCATGTTCATTGACCAGTTCCACGCCGTGATTCCCGTGTTCCAGGACGCAAACAGCAAGTTCGGTCCGGCTTACGGCACGGGCTACATCCCGGTGCTCTACTTTGTCCAGAGTGACGGCACCTTCTACCGCTATGAGACTTTGGACGAGGCCAACATGAACCACCTGAAGGCTACGCTGAACAAGGTGTTGAAGAAATAATTCGGATTTTTGAATTCGGAGTTCGGAGTTTATAGCTTAAGATAATCATGCTCTCTTTCTCCAGGAGCTACAGAACTTCGCTCGCAAAAAATTTTTAAGAAGCAGAAAACCCGGGCCTTACGGTCCGGGTTTCTGTTTTAAGGAGAAAATAGTTGTTCTCTTGACCGGCGACGATTACATCATGCCGCCCATGCCACCCATGGAGGGATCCATAGCAGGCGCAGCCGGCTTGGGTTCCTTCTTCTCGGTGATCACGCAGTCTGTGGTGAGGATCATCGAGGCGATGGAGGAGGCATTCTTGAGGGCCGTGCGGGTCA
>CAMHDS010000011.1 GCA_946183925.1 uncultured Fibrobacter sp.
GAAAAATAATTGTACGGTACGATTGGATTTTGGTAGATTGTTGGCCGATTTGACGTTTGCCCTCGTAAACTGAATTTTTGTGGTAAAAAATGTTGCGCCTATATGGCGGTGTCTGGTAATGACGAATTTAAATATTTCTATAGCGAGGTTTCCCGTATAATCCGTAAACACGGCTATCTAAAGGACCACCGTGCGATAAGAGATAATGATGAAAAGAACAATAGAGTTTCCTGAGTGGAGCCTATTTTGCAATAGGCAATCGAACAGATTCCTCTGTCAGTTTAAGTAAGTAAAGGCTGTTTTGCTTTAGTTCGTACAATGAAATAGATGTGATGCTTTCGGTTTTGGCCTTGATGGTAATTTTTTCTACTCTGTCAAAAGCGTTCACATATAGGGAATTGTTTTTTGAATCCGCCTTGATTTCCATTTTTCCAAGAAGAACGCCTAAATCATAGACCAAATGCATGGAAAGTATTTTCAATTTCCCTTCATCCGAATAAAATTTTTTCGGTTTGTAATCTTTCAGCTTTACATTTGTCCCTTGCTTGCGAACAAAAGTGGACAAAACCTTTTCTGAAGAAACTTGGTCTCTGTCGTTAACCACAATGGCAAGGCCCTCGTAATTTGTCGGAGCGAGTGGGTGTATATAGAGTTTTCCGCCAACTTTTTCAGGTTTTGTCCCTATTTCCAAACCGTGGATCATAAATTGTTGAAAGAAATGAATGATGCTGTCATTTGGTGGGAAACGCAAGTTGCTTCCCTCCAGTTGAATAAGATTCAGTTTGCCACGATCAGTTGTTTGAATTTTTAATTGCAACGTGTCTTTTTTTTTTAAAACGAATGTGACGGATGCATATTCCAAAGGAACGCCCTTGTCCTTGTTGGCAAGGGCATTCGTTGCGAAACAGCAAAGAATGGAAATTATGGCAAATAGTCGTCTGGCCATGTAATCTCGTCCGTTTTGGGATCGTATTTCATAAAATTGCCATTGGGTGTTATTAGAAAAATGGGTACACCCATTTGTCTGGATAGGGGTATATCTCCATTTCCGTCGTCCTCTGTTTCCGAAAAAAAGTCTGTTTCGTAACGAGAATCGTCATTTCCATGTGTGTGTGCGACAGCAACGATATCCCCTAGTGAACAACCATCTCTTTCAGCAATTTTGTTTAAATCAGAAAGCAGAAATCCGCTTTCGCTAGCAATCAGATAATGAGGTGGTACATAATAGTTATCAAGACTATCCTTATAGATATAGGTCGCTAGTTCCCGATTTAAACGCTTGGATTCGTTGTTGTGAACTTTAGACCATTCTCGCGCAGCCTCATCTGGCGAGGCGTATAATTTCCTTGAATTCTTATTACAATCGAGAAATCTCTCATAACGTCCGATTCTTGAGTTAAATCGAATGCCATGACGTAATTCGGCGTTTTTTAAAGCTTTTTCAAATTCCTTTGTTTCTGTGAATTCGGCCATACTGGGAACTTCCAAATAAATTGTTTATGTGTGATTGATTTTGATTGTATCGGTGGGGTTCCCGGAGCCTTACTACTGGAGCACAATTTGCAAATTACTGCGTTTATTCTCTCGCTCAAAATCTTTGGCTAATGCTGATAACGATACAACCTTCAGCTGATTTTCAATATAACAAAAGCTTTGCTCATTGTCAAGTAGTTTGGGAAAAAGTTTTTTTGAAAGTGTTTGTCATGCTTTAAGAAATATATGTATATTAAAATAAGTTGTTATGAAAAATCAGTCATTTTCTTTTTCTAAAAAAATGCTGAAGTGGTGTGCGCTCCTGATGTACATCGTTTTAGTCATAATTGGGATTTCTGTTGCGGTGATGAAGTTATGAGCAAAAGGGATTTAAAAATTCTATTCTTTGTTCTTACTGCACCATTTGCGGCACTGGGAGTATTCGCTGTTATCATTGCTTGTTATGTTGTTTGCGCTTATGATGATTCAATTACGATCAAACCGGAAGTAGTAATTTTGTCACCAGATGGAACCCGTAAGGCTGTAGTTTTCACGGCAGCATGGGGCGGCGGAGCAGGCGGAAAGTCCCATTCCGTTGCGGTATTGAATTCAAGTGACCCTCTGGACGAATCCGTTTACAGAAGCGATAGAACGGTTATAGCGGTAAGGTGCTGCGACAGTATTGACGTAAACTGGTTGAACGATTCGATGTTGCATGTTGGCTACATAAAAGAAGACGAATACGCTGTTTACAGGGTTGTCGAAAAATGGGACGGAATAAGCATTGATTACGATGAAATCGAAACGTCGGCTGCCGATCCGACATTACATGCTCCATAAAGTTCGGTTGCAAATACAATCTATATCGCTGAGAGAGGTCGTCTCATGGGCATAGAGGACGAATAGAACCGAGCCTAATAAGGCTTCCAGTTGTCGGCGTCTTTTTCGGCGCCGAGAACGTAGGCCACGTGTATTCCAACGCCGGTGGACTGTTGTAAATTTTTGTTTTTGTGACGAAAATCGCAATGTGATTTTCGTTACTTTGATTTTTGGTCCTTTATATCTAATTTTATAGTACAAAGGAACCCCCACCATGAAGGAACAGATAATGAAAAACCTCACTAGCAACAAGTTCATGACGAATTTTATGCTCGCCTTTTCCGGCGTCGTTTTGGCTCTCGTTTCCTATATGGTGTAGTTTCCTGCTTTTGTAGGGCTGCGTTTTGAACCAGTCCCTCGTGTATTTAGGGTGAACCCTCTCGCAATAACCTAGCGTGAGGGCCTTTTTTATGGCAAAACCTTTTCTACATTTATCCCCATGGCAAAGAAGAAAAAAGTTTTTAAGTCGGCGGCCCTTTCCCAGGCGAACCGCAGTAGGGAACAGCGCCTGCGTGAAAATCTTGTTCAGGTGGTGAACGGCCAGAGCCGTTTGCTGAATCGCCCCGAAGATTTGTACGAAATGTTGGCGGACGGTCTCGACGACATCGAAACCTTCAAGGACCCTCGGGAACAGCTGGAACTTTTGGCCTGGACCCTGCGGGCGGACTTTATCGCCTTCAAGGCGGACACCGACGAGGAGAAGGAAGGCTGGGATGCCCTCTTCTATGATGCGGGAACCTTCTTTGTGGAACTGGCCTCCCAGTATACCGACAAGGATTATGTGGCGGACCTGGTCCATGACCTTGCGCTAAGGCATGTGGGGGGCGAGGGTCGCTCGGTAGTTTTCCTGAGTGTAGAAGAGTTTTTGCCTAAGGAACGGGCTCAGGCCCTGCTTACAGAACTTCTGGATGCGGTGACGGAGGTGGACCAGGGCAACCGGGAAGACATTTTGGATGCCATCTGCGACATGGCGGATTCCATCAAGGATGCGACCATTTTTGCCAAGGCAGCCCTGCTGAAGGATCCCGACAAGAGCAACGCCACGCTAATCGATATCGCCAACGCACAGTTTATGGCGGGGAGCCTGGAACTGGCCAAGCAGTGGCTTGGCGACGTGCGGAATCCCGGCGCCGAAGACGAGGAGGCCTATCTGGATTTGCAGGCGGCCATCGCCGATAGGGAAGGCCGCAAGTCCGACTGTATCAAGATGGCTCACGCCCTGTACGAGAAGTTCCCAAAGGTGGTGAACCTGGGGCGCCTCTGCGCGTTTGTGTCGGCACAGGAAGCCACCAGCCTGTTGCAGGAATACGCCCGCTTCCGCAGCGGGAACGGCCTGGAGATGGACTTTATGCAGCTCTTGGTAAGCCTGAAGGCCTACACCGTGCTGGAGGAATACCTGGACATGTTTGAGAAGGAACTCACCGTGCAGGATGCCCAGGACTTGAACGAAATTTCCGATGCCTTGGAGAAGGACGGCCAGAAGGCCCTGGCGCAAAGGATTCGCGACTGGACGGTAGAAGAACCCGAAGAGGCCGAAGGGTTTGATAACGCCGAGAAGTAGGCAAACTGAGACAAATGTGGAATGTGTGATTAGTAATGAGTTAATCCCTATCCCCTAGATCCTAAATCCTAATCTCTATTAACTATATTCCCTACCATGAACAATTCCTCTACACGCAGCAAGCTTCGCGACGAAGTATATACCCAGATGATGTGCGCCCAGGCGCGCCTTTCCAAGGATCAGAACACCCAGATGGGGGCGGTACTCGTCTCTGCCGAGGGTCGCGTTATCAGCACCGGTTACAACGGGGCCCCGGCGGGCTTTGACGACGAGACGGTGCCCTACACCCGCGAAAAGCAGAAACTGGCCTACGACATCCTGGATGCGGATTCCGGCGAACTCTTGAGCCATCACGAGTTCGAGGCCAACAAGTACCCCTTCATGGTCCATGCCGAAATCAACGCCCTGCATTATGCCCGCGGGAAAGTTCCCCCTGGCTCCAAGCTGTACGTGATAGGCTTCCCTTGTGAGCGCTGCGCCTTGGACGTGAGCCTTTCGGGCGTGGCCGAGGTGTTCGTGACCAAGGACGATTACGACCCAAAGTCTACGCTGAACAACAGCCGCGACACGGCCTACTACATGTTCGCCCAAGCGGGCATCGTGGTGACCCTCTGCGGCAAGCGCCTGCGCCCTGTGGTCTCTAAGCCGAAGGAATAGACCCGCGTAACAGTCCCGTTACTTGCGGTCCATGACCCACTTGACGGCGTCGGCGATGGTGCTGACTTTCACAATTTCAACTCCCTGAATGCTTTCGGGGAGTTTTCCGTTTCCGGGAATCAGGGCCTGGTTCATCCCCAGTCGTTTGGCCTCTTTCAGTCGCTGCTCCAGAAGGTGGACGCTGCGGATTTCGCCGGAAAGCCCTAGTTCTCCCATGGCGATGGTCTGCCTCGGCACGGGAATTCCCAGATGGTTACTCACGATGGCGAGGGCGAGGGCCAAGTCCGAAGAAGTGTCGTTCACCTTCATGCCGCCCGCGATGCTGGCAAACACGTCGGAGGCCCCGATGGAAATGCCGCCGAATTTCTCCAGCAGGGCGAGGATGATGGTGAGCCGCTTGGGATCGATGCCCGCCGCCACCCGCTGGGGTACGGCAAAACTGGTCTGGCTAACGAGGGCCTGTGTCTCGAAAAGCATGGCACGGGTACCTTCCATGGTACAGCACACCACGTTGCCTGGGGTAGGGGGAGTCCCTTGCTGCAGGAACACGAGGCTCGGGTTCAGCACGGGAGTGAGGCCGTGGCCAGTCATTTCCAGCACGCCGATTTCGTCGGTAGCGCCAAAGCGGTTCTTGATGGAACGGATAATGCGGTACTGGTGATTCCGGTCGCCCTCGAAGTAGATGACGGTATCTACCATGTGCTCCAGGATGCGGGGGCCTGCAATCTGGCCGTCCTTGGTCACGTGCCCGATGAGCACGGTAATGCAGCCCGTGTTCTTGGCAAAAACCATCAGGTCCAGGGTGCATTCCCGGAGTTGGGACATGGAACCCGGCGTGCCGGAAAGGTCTTGCTTATAGACCGTCTGGATGGAGTCGATGACCAGAATCTGGGGCTTGACCTTTTGGGCCTCGTCCAGGATTTTTTCTAGGCTGGTCTCACACAGGAGCAACATGTCGCTGCCGGCTACGTTCAGCCGTTCGCTGCGGAGTTTCACCTGGACGGCGCTTTCTTCGCCGCTGACGTAAAGGCTCTTGATTCCGGCGGCGTTCATCACCGCCAGGGTGGAAAGCACCAGGGTGGACTTTCCGATGCCCGGGTCGCCGCCGATAAGCACCAGGGAGCCGGGCGCAAAACCGCCCCCCAGGACTCGGTCCAGCTCGCTGTTGGCAGTGCTGAGCCGCTTGGTGTCTTCGGCGGCAACGTCTTTCAGGGCTACCACCTGGTGTACGGGCCCGCCTAGCCCCCGGCCGGAACGAACACCCTCCGGCGTGATTTCGACGGAATGTTCCTTCAGGGTGCTCCAAGCTCCGCAAAAGGGGCACTTGCCCGCCCACTTGGGGGTGGTGTTTCCGCATTCGGTGCAAAGATACACCAGCTCTTTTTTAGACTTTGTTTTAGATACTGCTACCATGTGCACTAATATAACTAAAATGCCATGACAAAACGTGACATTTTGAAAAATAGTGTACAAAAATGCAGTAAAAGGTGGAGGAATGGGGGCAATAAACCCTTGAGGGGTAGTCCAATGGCCGTCGTCCATAGCCAAATATTCTAAAAGAATTATCTTTAGAACGGGTTAGATGGGGTTAAAAGGAGATTTCTATGATGATTCGTAAATTGTTTGCCCTTGCCGCATTGGCTGCCGCAGTGACTGCTACCTCGGCCCTTGCCGCTCAAGCCTATACCGGTGCGGAACTCGATACTAGGGAATCCTTTATGTATGGCCGCTTCGAAGCCCGTATGTACATGGCGGCTTCGTCGGGCCTTGTCAGTTCCATGTTCCTGTACTACAACAATTCATGGTTAGGTGAAGACAAAAATGAACCATGGGAAGAAATCGATATCGAGGTCCTGGGCAAGAATCCCGGTTCATTCCAATCCAACATTCTTTCAAATACAAAGGAACACCAGTATTCCAGCGAAAAGCACCATAGTCTCAATCCTGCCGCCAATGCGGGTTACCACACTTACGCCCTGGTGTGGACTCCCGAATATGTGTCTTGGGAAATAGATGGAACGGAGGTTCGTAGGGACGTTTCTGGCGTAGCAAAAAGCAAGCAGGGTTATGAGCAGGTTAATACCCTGCTTCACAAGGAAAGCCTCCGTTTTAACCTGTGGGCGGCCAATGATGCAGGGTGGGTCGGCAATTTTGATACGGAAGCCCTGCCTCAGCATCAGTACATTAATTGGATAAAAGTTTACAGCTACGATACGCAGACTAAGCAGTTCGCCTTAACGTGGAAGGATGATTTCGATTCTTTCAGCACGTCCCGCTGGGCTACGGGTAACTGGGATATGGAAAAGGTGACATACTCTTCGTCCAATGTCAATGTCAAGAACGGTTCACTGATTCTTTCTATTACGGGACCAGACCAGTCTATATCGAACATTTTGCAAAGTCTTAATGTCCCCCAGGATCCCAATCCGGACCTTTACGACCAGGATTTTGCCGGTCCTGCAGAAGGAAGCTCATCTTCGCAATCCGAAAATCCTGAAGCTTTCTTGGCGGGCTCCGTTCGCACATTCTCCTTGAATGTACAGGAAGACGGCTTCACCATTAACGGAGCTGTAGGGGAGTCTTCTTGGGCGGTTTACGATCTACATGGCGTGGAACTTTTGAAGGGAATTCTTTTTGGAACATCCAGTTCCCAGTTCGTGTCTACCAGGAACCTACCACGCGGGGCTTACCTGCTCAAAGTAGGTAGAAACGGTCAGGCTTTCCGCTTTGTAAAGCCTTAATCGTTGGCCGCCAGCTGCAGCGACCTTACTGCCAGCTGTTCAGGAATCCCATGCCCAGGTTGAAGCGGATGCGGGTGGGGGCGAACCTTTTGGGAATCAGGGGCAAGTCGATGGGGCTCATCTTGTAGCCGACACCGTCTTCTTCGCCGATGCGGTCCAGGGCCCGGGCGAATGTAAGGGACATGTCCACCGGTATGCTTTCGAAAAGTTTGTTGGACCATCGGATGCCAAAGCCTGCGGAGCGGTCCCAGAACCCGTGCTTGGTGAAATGGTCGGAGTTGTTCCACTTTCCGTTCCATGCTGCCCCCGCTTGGGCGAATACGTCCAGGTACAGGTCTCTTGTGCTGAAAATCCACAGGCGCTTGCGCCAGTCGTCATAGACGGGGAACAGGTAGTGGATTTCGGCTATGGCGGTCTTGGTGCCTGAGCGGGTGTAGCTTTCGTTGCTACGCACGTAGGGGTAGCCTTCCAGGAATACGGCGTTGTAGTAATAGGAATCCAGGGTGTCTTCCTTGGCGTCGGTACTCCAGTTGAAAATTCCGCCCAACTTGCCCCCTGCGGCAAGCCTTGCGCCCGTTAGGGGACTCTGGACAGACCCGTAAAGGTTCAGGTCCACCTGGTGGATGTTAAAATTCCTGTAACGGGGCTTGATGGAGCCGCTTTCGGTGACGTAGAAACTTTCGGCAAAGGTGCCCGGCCTGTACAGGTCGCTGTTGGAATACTGGTAAGTGACGACGGCGCCATTCCCCTGACCGCTGATTCCGGAGCCGTCTTCGCCTTCGTGGTCGCCGTACAGTCCGAAGGTGGCGAGGGTGCTTATCCGCTTGTGGTAAGTCCAGGAGAAATCGTCTTCGTACAGGTTGAAATCCGCCCAGTCGTAGCCCAGGGCCACCTGCAAGGTGTCGATGGACTTGAACAGGCTGTAGCCAGCCATGCCCGCCACGGCCTGCTGGGAAATGGCGTAGTGGTTGAACCCGAGGGAGTCTCCGCCGTGGGCGCGCACGTCTTCGTAGCGGACGGTATCCCTGCTGGTGTAGTTGGCGTAGCTGTAGTTGATTCCAAGGTCAAGAGGCGTGCTCCTGTTGAGCCAGCTTACAAAGAATTCCTTTTCCTGCTCGGGATTCAGGCCGTCGGCATTGATGTAGTCGATGCCCTTGCCCAGCTCAAGCAGTAGCCCCAGCTGCACGACGTTTTTCTTGAGAGGATCGCTAAGGAGCGCCAAGAGCCCGAGCTTCGCCTTGCGTTGGCCTTCGCCGAATACGGTCAGGTCCGGGGCGTTCTCGTTGAAACTCAGGAGCGGCACGAACAGCGGTATAAAGGGGATGGGATGGTAGTTCTGTTCGCCGCCGGCCAATTCCCGCGACTCCAGAGGGGTGAACTTCTTTTCGGGCCTCAGGGGGCTTCCGCGCAGCACGATGGGGGCGGGTGTTTTTTGCGCGGAGTCGGCGGCTTGTGCGCCGGTCAGGGAACTTGCAGCCACCTTGACCTTCAAGGTGTCCCGCATTTCAATCTGGAAGGTGCTGTCCCGTTCGGCAAGGACCGCTTCCGGCGTGCACAGGCTATCTTCGGGCGGGCATACGCGCCAGAGGGTGTCCGGCACGGTGACGGTAGAGTCCCGATAGGTCACGACGATACTGTCAACGGTCACGCTATCCGGACCCGCATCGCGGTAGGGCAGCTTATAAAGGGAAAAACCGTCCTGGTCGTATTGCGTAAAGTACAGCGTGTCGTGCCCGAGGGCTGGGGTGAAGGCGCCGCCCACTACGTTGGTAAGGGGCCGCTCCGTTCCGGTGGCAAGGTCCTTCTCTATCAGGTTGAAAATACCGTTCCGGTTGCTGGCGAATACAATCTTTTCGTTGGAGAGCCAGTTGCCGTCCCGTTCGTCAAAGAGGGTGTCGCTTACGGTCTTGAAATTCTTGCCGTCACTGTCGATGATGGCAAGTCCCCGGTGCACGTCGTCAAAAAATCCGAAGAGAATCCGCTTGCCGTCTGGGCTCACCTTCGGACTGTAGATGTTGAAGTAGCGGAGCTTGCTGTCGGGAACGTAAAGATCTACGGGGTCTTCGGCAGAGAGTTCGCCGAAGTCGGCGTTGAAAGGAATCTTGCTCAACACGAATCGGGTGCTTTCGCCATCTCGGCGGGCAAAGACCACGAATTTACCGTTGGGGTCGAAGGCGGGGAACACTGCGTTGGCCAGGTGGGTCAAGAAATGTTCGTTCTTGCTGGTGTCGCTTAAGGCGATGTCGAAGTGGGCGCGGCCATTCCGGTCCCGGTTCTTGAAGGAGACGTAGGCGAGGATAGGCCCACGCAGGCTGTCTTCGTACACGTCGATTCCCTTGTCGAACCAGGGCTTCTTGGCGCAGAAACCGGACTTGGCGTAGTCCGAAATGTCGATGAGGTTCGTGTCGGCGCTGTCGCTTGCGTACTTTTCGATGGCGATGTCTCCGATTTCAACTCCCGCGACGGTGTCTTTCGTCTCACTAACCGGCATCTTGAACACCGCTCCGTCGAACCAGGCTCCGCCGAAGTTGGAAACGCCGTAGAGGTTTCCGCCAGCCACCACGGGAAAGTCCTGCCAGAAGGCGTTCTCGGTCATCTTGGTTCCTTTCACCAAGGGGCCGAGGGAATCCTTTTGCGCTTGGTAGTGTTCCGTGATGTCCTTTTTCCAGGCCTCGTACAGGTCGTCTTCTGAAATGCCCAGCACTTTTTCCAGAGCGCCGGAGAGGGTTACCCGGTAGGGCTTGGATAGTTCCTTCCAGATTTTCGGGATGGCGTCTTCGCCGTATTTTTTGGCGATGTAGCGCACCAGGCTAAAGCCCTGGGTGTAGGGGCCAAGTTCTGCCTCCAGGGAGTTGTCCGAAAAATCGTGCATGTAGGTGAGCGGCATCAGGTCGTCGTTCAGGGCTGCCGTACGGAGCAACATGTCTCGGTGGGTGTCCCAGGCGTCAAAGCCCATGCGGCTGGATTCGAACTGGGCAGTACCCTCGGCAAACCACAGGGGCTGCAGGGTAAAGGGGAGCATGGTGGCAAAGTCGCTGATGGTGCGCTCGTTGTAGTAGTCGGTGTAGCTGAACTGGAATCCGTACAGGTTCGGCGGCAGCTTGGAGGCGCTTTCGATACTCACCAGGTGGCTGAATTCGTGGGTCACCACGTCGGCGACCCAGCCGTGGCTGCTCCTGATCTTGAAATCCCAGTTGGTGAGCCACAGGTTGATGGAATTTTCTGCCGGTATGGCAGCCCCGTTGCTGAACAGCGCGTTGTTCAGTACGGCGCTAATGCGGGGCAGCGGCTTGTTGTAGCGGTTGACTACGGAATCATAGACCGCCTCGGCATAGGTCGCTACCGCAGAGGCGTGTTCCGAGTATTCGGCTGGGTAGATAAACTGGAAATGTTCCGTGCCTGCGGTTTTCCAGTCAATGTGGCTCTGGTTGCCGTAAAAACCGGCCGCCAGTGCGGCACCCGTAAAAAACAGCAAGGTGCGTAAACCCGAAAACATCGGGTACAATTTAGGAATTTAGAGACAAGAAAACCACCTGATGGCTCAGGTGGCTTGTAAAACATTTGCCGAGAAAGGCGGCTCCCTTGAAAAACCGTGTCGCCCTTACGGTGTGGGCTTGGTGAGTCCCATGGCCTTGTCGAGACCTTCGACAAGCTTGCCTCCCTTGATGACCTCGAATCCGCCGGTGTAGCCCCAGTGTGTCCAGGGTATTTGCAGGGTGTCGCAGATTTCACGCATGGCGGTCAGGTAGTTCAGGCGGTCTTGGGCGGTAGAGCGCAGGTTGTATGCCCCGAATTCGTTGATGATGACGGGAACCTTGTTTTTTACAGCCCAGGCTTTTGCGGTGTAAATCGTGTTCAGCAAGGTTTCCTTGTTACCGGTCTTGTAATAGTTCAGCACGTTGGACTTGACCCATGGGGCAGTACTGCTGGAAAGCCCGAGATCGGAGGAGTATTCGGGCCATTTTGCCTTGTCGTAGGGGAAGGGAATGTTCTTGAGGTCTTTCGTTTCGCTCCAGCTTGCGCCCTGGTGGGTAAACACGAAGGGCTCGTAGGAGTGGATGACATAGACGATGTTGGTGTCGGCGAAGGGGGTGCGACCGGCCAGCTTGGTAATGGAATACCATTCCACGTCACCGAAAAGCAGGGTGTGTTTTTTGTCCATCGTGCGGATGGAGTCAATAATCCCCTGTGCGGCTTCGGTCCATTGGGCGGCGGTTACCTTGCCGCTGCTCATGTCGGGCTCGTTCAGGAGTTCGTAGAAGATGTCTTCGCGTTCATTTGAAGCGTAGTGGGCTGCTACGGCTTTCCAGACTTCGGCCATCATGAGCTGGTAGCGTTTGTTGCTTGCGGATGTGGCGTTATAGCTGTTGTCGTATTCGTGGTAGTCGATGGTCAGGGACATCTTGTATTCCTTGGTCCATTCCACAAAGGAGTCCAGCACCATGAACAAGGTGTCTGAATCAATTTTGAGTTCAATCGTATCCGCGGCATCGTTCACAAATTCGTCGCGGTTGAGGGTGTACTTGTCCAGGTCGATGGGCAGGCGTATGGCCTTGAATCCGTTTTCCGAAAGGATTTTAATGTCGTTCTTGCCTACTTGAAATTTCCCGTTGAACTTACGGTCTTCTTCCAGCCAGTTGGTAAAGCTCACGCCCTTGTTCAGGTATTTCATGGCCTTTTTCTGCAAGTCGGTGTCGATATTCAGTTCGCCCAAGGTGACTTTGGGAATTTCGGCATCCTTGGGCACGATATCGGGGATCTTTTCTTCTTCTTTTGGAGGCTCGACGCTGTCCGGTGCGTTGCCGTCACTAATCAGGTAGATGTCGTCGATGAATACGGAATCCTGGGCGCCAGATTTGGTATCGGGCCCCTTGGCTTGAAAACTGACTTTGTTGATGTTGGCGGCATTGAAATCTACGAGAATGCCCCAGCCTTCCTGTTTCATATCTTTGAATTTCACCATAACGGTAGTCCATTTGTTGCTTGCCGGAACGGTTTTGGAATAGTGGTCGCTGTCCGTGATGTCTGAGATTTCTATATGGACATTGTGGGAACATCCTTTGTAGCGGTATCGAACGGCATTGTACTTGCTGTAATCGTTTTTCGGTAGTCTGACGCCCCAACCGACATAGGCGTCGTATTTATAGCTACCTTTTTTCAGGGTGTATTTGACGTTGAAGGAAAACTTGCTGCCGTTGTCGCTCTTGGTGGGGGCGGGGTGACCTTCCGAATCCTTGGTCACTGTTTCGATGGTGGATTCGGCATTGTTTCCTGCGTCGTTGTAAACATACCAGTTTTCACCGAGGGGGCTCTGGTTGTCGCCGTCCTCGAAATCGTCTACCAGAAATTTTGTTTCTACTGCTTCTTGAGCAGAGGTATCGGCAGGTGTTGTAGAAGAATCGGTTGCGGATTCAGACTCCGGTGCCAGTTTTTCTGAGACGCTTACGGTGTTGTCACCTTCGCAGGCTGAAAAGTACAGTGCAAAGGCGCAAGCTAGGGGGATAGTCAGCAATTTCTTTTTGGTCATAAGAATCCTCTTTTGTCAATATACATAAAGTGACCCTTATAATTTGCTTACTTTTAAAAAAGCCCCGTTTACGGGGGGAAACGGGAGGGGAGTAGTCAGTTGTCAGTTATGAGTTTTCAGTTATGAAGGAAACAAGGCGTCGTTCACTACTCATTACTCATAACTCAAAGGGAGCCCATGGCGACCGACCTCATACCCCTATCCCCTAGCCCCCATTTACTATCTTTTCGTTGTGGCCTATTTTTCCGAAACATATCACGAGTCCATCAAGTATGGGCGGCAGGTGTCCGGCGACCCCGTTACCCTCCATTGGGAGAATTCCGGAAATGTTTCGAACCCCTATGCGGCAGGCAAGCGCTATGCCACCAACGGAGTCAAGGCGGGCCAGCGGAAAAAGTCCGCCTCGGAAGACCTGTTCGAGATAACCCAGTCTTCTTCGACCTTGCTGAACCGCCTCTTTACCCAGCTGCAGAACGACGTTTCGGCCGATGGCCTGCATTCGGTAGGGGTTTACGCCTACATAAAGGGGCAGAGCGTTCCCGACGACCTTTACAAGTTCGATTACGAGACTCGTGAACTGGTGGCTTACCCATGGGAAAACGCCAAGCTGAAAAAGACCCGCCTAGAGGCTTTGGTGCATGCCTTTGCCGACGGAAACTTCATCGAAGAGGCTCCCATCACGCTGTTCTTTACGGCCTTGCTGGAACGTGCTGTCTGGCGGTTTAAGGAAGCCGCCTATCATGAACTGGAGCTGGACGTAGGCTCTTATGTGGGACTAGCCTCCATTTCGGCCCGTTCTGCAGGAGCCATGGGTATTCCTCTCGGGAGTTTTGTGGATGCAGAAGTAGCCTACGCCTTGGATTTAGGAGCAAATGAGCTCCCGATGGCGGCAGTGGCCATAATGCCCAAGGCTCTCAAGAAGTATGAACTGGCCTCGCAGTTCGCCTATTCCAGCAGGGGAGAACTCCCCATGCAAGAAAATGCCGCCCTGAACCCCAGGGTGCGTGCCCGTTTCCTTTTGCAGAACAAGGCGGAAAGCATTACGGACCTGTCCAAGTGCGTCAAGGTTTTCAGGGTCCAGAACCAGGCCTTCGAAGGGGACGAATTTCCCCTGACGCCGCAAAAATACCCCAACGAGTTTTTCTTTAGGGAATACGACTTCTTGGGGCCGGGGGCGCTGGAACACAGGCCTTTCAAACCCTGGACCGCCTCCCTGGACGATTTTTCTACGCTGCTCCGCTGGATGGAAATCTGCACCCTGAATGCCTTCGGGGCGGGGCTCCTGAAAATCTGGGTGGCCTGCTTTGACGTGTCTCTGGTCTATCAGGGAATTTACCGTTACCAGCCTTCGAAAAAATCCCTGTACCTGCATGCCGGGAACTTGGACCGGGAAGGTTTCTTGAAAGCGCACCTGGACGGGGAAAGCCCGAAAGATTCGGCCTTTGCGGTATTCTTTACGGTGGACCTGAAAGACGCCTGCAATATCATGGGGGACCGCGGCTACCGCTGTCTGAACATGAATGCGGGTTATGTGGCCGAGATGCTTCGCGAGTCTGCACGAAGTCTCGGCAAGTACGCCCGTCGGGAAACCTTCTTCTACGAAGACGAACTCAAGCGTCTCATGAAGATTCCTGAAAGCGAAACCCTGCTCTGTGAAGTCCTGGTAGGGCGGTAGGTCGCTGCACGTGGACCGTTTGTTACAACGAAGAGACGGCGTCCGTTTTCAGATTAAAGCGATAATTCGTGAGCCGGAACTCTCGAAAGGAAGTCGAGAGTGAAGGCGAGAGCATTGTCCTGGCCAGAGTGTAAGAACCACCGTCTAGGACAATGCGGTCAGTACAGGTGCCACCACTGCAGTGAATAAGCCGGCGATGCCGATGGCAAGTCCGCTCATGGCGCCTTGCACTTCGCCCATTTCCATGGCCTTGGTGGTTCCCAGGGCGTGGCTTGCCGTACCGATGGCAATTCCTTGCGCCACCTTGTGCTTGATGCGGCAGAACCTGCACACGACAGGGGCCGTAACCGCTCCCGTGATTCCCGTGACGGTGATGGCGATAATGGTCACCGAGGGAATGCCACCGATCTGTTCGGAGATGACGCTTCCCATGGGGATGGTGACGGACTTGGGGAGGAGCGAAAGGGTCAGCACCTTACCGAGTCCCAAGAGTTTGCCTGCCACGATGACGCAGGCCATGGCGGTGAGGGACCCTGTAAAGATTCCTGCAAGGATGGGTTTCCAGAAATGTTGGAGCTTTTGAATTTGTCTGTAAAGCGGGACGGCAAGGACCACGGTGGCGGGGGATAGCATCACGGAAATGTAGTCGCCGCCTACGTTGTAGCTTTCGAGGCTTACGCCCGTAATCAGCAGGAACCCGACGATAAGGATGTTGCCGATGAGTAACGGGTTCAAGAAGGAATACTTGAACTTTTGGCTGATGAGCACGCCAATCTCGAAGGCCACCAGGGTAAGCAAGATGCCGAACAGGGGAGAATTGATGATGGCGCTCATGGCTTGCCCCCTTCGGTCTTGTTCTGTGCAGCCCGCCTGGCAAGCCGCTCGGCCCGTAGTGCCAGGTTTTCCCGGTATTCCTGCTTGCGGATAAGGAACTGGGTTGCCCAGCCGCCCATGGCGATGGTCACAAGCGTAAAGGCGATGCACAGGAACAGCAACAGCGGCCACTTGGAAAGAACGTCGTCGCCTACGGTCATGATGGCAATGCTTGGCGGCAAGAAGAACAGGGCCAGGTATTTCAAGAAAAAACTGGAGACTCCCGAAATGTGCTCCGACTTGATGACTTTTGTACAAAGTAAAATCAGGAGAAGGACCATGCCGATGATGTTGCCGGGCAGGGGCACGCCCACGACGCGGTGGAGGACTTCCCCGGCGATACAGATGGCGAAAATGACGGCAAGCTGGAGAGGAATTCTCATGACGGCGGTAAAGGTAGAAAATGGGGTTCAATGGGCAAGAGAAAAAAATAGTCCTTGTCTATATTGGCCTCCGGTTTGCCGTTTTTCTCTCTTTTTCGCCTGTTTTGTATCATAAAAAAAAATAAAAATATGCTACAAAAGTGTATAATTGCAAAATTTGGCATGTTTGTATCAAAAAATGTTGCATTTCCCGAAAAAAACATCTAATTTCAGGGTATGCAATCAGTAACCAATTTTCAAGACTATCGCGAGTTCATGCGGCAATGGTTTGCCGAGAACAAGCAGCGCCACAGCCTTACTTGGCGCGATTTCGCCCGGCGGGCCGGTTATGTTTCGCCGGTGTTCCTCAAACTGGTCAGCGAAGGCAAGAGTTCCCTTCGGGGGACAGGCGCCGAGCGCGTCGCCCAGGCCATGGGCCTGGAGGGTTTCGAGAGGGCCTACTTCAAGTCCCTGGTCACCTACAACCAGTCCAAGTTGGGACCCGCCAGAAAAAAGGCCTACGATGAGATGCAGGCCCTTGCCCAGGCCCACAAGGTGAACGTTCTGGGCAAGGATTCTATGGGGTATTACGAATCCTGGAAAAACCCCGTCCTCCGCGAGTTGGTTCCCCATGTGCCGGGAATGTTTCCCAAGAAGGTGGCGGACTGCTGCCTGCCCAAGTTGACGGCCAGTGAGGTGAAGGAATCCGTGCGCTATCTGGAAAGTCTCGGCCTTCTGGTGAAAAACCGTGACGGATCCTACAGCCAGTCGGACAAGTCGGTCTCCACGGGCGAAATGAGTTTCGTTCCCCTGACCATTCAGCAGATGCACCTGCAGATGGGGGGCTTTGCGCTGGACGCCATCAAGAACTTGCCTCTTTCGGAGAGGAACGTTTCGGGCATTACCATGGGTCTTACCCAGAGAGCCTACAAGAAAATTGTGGAAGAACTGGCGGAATTCCGCAAGAAGGTGGTGGCCATCGCCACCGAAGACGACGGCATGGACCGTGTCTACCGCCTGAACCTTCAACTATTCCCTTTGACAAAAAACATACAGGAGATGCAGAATGCTTAATATGGAAAAAAATCAGATTGTTCTGACACAAACGTCATTGCGAAGGAGCGTAGCGACTGCGGCAATCTCCTTGATTCTTTTACTTCTCGCCGCTTGCAGCAACGACAAACATGCTGGCGGCACCAGCGAAGAGACCCAGATCATCGCGATAGAAGATCGTACTGTGGCGGGAGTTTCCCAGAAGGGACCATTCCTCAAGGGTTCAAGCATTACGGTGCAGGAACTGGATGGCGAAGCCTTGATTGAATCGGGAAAACTCCGCCAGACAGGCAAGAGCTTCAAGGGCAAAATTGCCAGCGACACGGGAACGTTTCTTATAAAGGACATTTCTCTCAAGTCGCAGTTCGCCCTGCTGGAAACGGAGGGTTTCTACCGCAACGAAGTGACCGGCGAGGTTTCCAAGAGCCAGATAACCTTGAACGCCCTGGTGGATTTGTCCGAAAGGGAAACGGCCAATATCAACCTGCTGACTCATCTGGAATACGAAAGGGTTGTTGAACTTGTGGGTTCTGGCGAGACGATTTCCTTGGCGAAGAAAAAGGCCGAGTCCGATGTGTTCAAGGCTTTTGGAATAGAGGTGGATAATGCCTCTGCCGAAGACCTGGATATCTTTGCGAAAGGGGATGACAATGCGGCCCTCCTGGCCATTAGTATCCTGATGCAGGGCAATCTTTCCGAAGGGAATCTTTCCAACCGTCTGGCAGGTTTTGCCAGCGACATCGAAAAGGACGGCTCTTGGGATGACGAGAATGAAAAGACGGATATCGCCGATTGGGCGAGCACTGCCGACCTTGCTAAAATCCGAGCCAACATCAGGTCCTGGGAACTGGGCGAAGATGTTCCCGCCTTCGAGAAGTTCTTCAAGCGCTTCTGGTGGAACAACTTCAAGTTGGGCGAGTGCGATGCCGAAACCGCAGGGATGACCAAGAAGAACAAGAACGAGTTGAGTGCGACTTATGGCGAAGATTACCGTTGTGCCGCCAACGAGTGGAAACTGGCCTCCAAGACGGATGATGGCTCTTCGGGCGATTTCAGCTATGGCAGCTTGACTGATAAGCGTGACAACAAGACCTACAAGACCATTGTAATCGGGAATCAGGAATGGATGGCCGAAAACTTGAATTATGCCTACAAGGCGGGTGGTTCGATTTACGGGAATACCTGCTATGGCGGCGATTCCGATAACTGTATCAAGTATGGAAGGCTCTACACCTGGGGCGCCGTGATGGATACGGTCAAGACGGGTTGTGGCATAGACATGGGCATGGGGCAAGAACCGACGGAAGATTGCGGCGCCTTGGAGAAAAAGGTCAAGTCTGGCGAACATGTGCAGGGAATTTGCCCCGATGGCTGGCACCTGCCGAGTCACACGGAAGTTCTCACCTTGTTTAACCATGTGGATTCCATTACCGGGTATGACCCGATGGCGCATCAGACTGCTGCTGCCTTGAAGGAACTGATAAATTCCGGCAAGATTGATTCTCTTAAGAAAATTCAAATTGCGTCGCTGCTTGATTCTGTCAACGTTAAAGGAGATTCCCCGTTCAATGCCCTGAGGGCGAAAAACGACTGGTTTGAAAAGGGAACGGATATTGTCGGGTTCTCCGCATTGCCAGCAGGCAAATGTGACGCGCGGACCTCGGTTTGTGACGGCAAGGGTGCCGCGACCGGCTTCTGGATGGCTGGATGGGACGAGGCCCCTACAGACTTGTATCCTAGCGATTACGCTGCTTGGATGAATTCCGCGGGGCTCAAGGTTCTCACGTTTACGGATGGCGTGCAATGGGCTTGGACGCGTGAACCGCCCGAAGGTCTGGAGTTTTCCGTACGCTGCGTAAACAACACTGCGAAAGAAAGCAAGATTATTTATGGAAGTCTGAAGGATTCCCGTGACACCAAGGTTTACAAGACCGTAAAGATCGGGGACCAGGTATGGATGGCCGAAAACCTGAATTACAAGGCCTATGGAAGTGTCTGCTACGGCGAAGATGACGCCAACTGCTCCAAGTACGGAAGGCTTTACACCTGGGGTGGTGCCATGGATTCCAGCAAGACAAATTGCGGATACGGTGAAGGTGACGGGTGCAGTGATTTGGCAGCCCTGGTCAAGGCAAAGAAAAATGTCCAGGGAATATGCCCCGCCGGTTCTCACCTGCCCAGTTACGACGAAATGCAGACAATGCTTGCCCTTGTGGGTGGTGGTAACGCAACAGCCGAAGGCTCCGCGACGGCAGGGACGGCGCTGAAGGCCAAGTCCGGCTGGAACAGCGGCAATGGCACTGACACCTACGGATTTTCGGCTCTCCCGGCAGGTCGTTGGGAAAACGGCTATGGCGGAAGTTTTGAAAATGCAGGTGAAATGACCGGTTTCTGGTCCACCAATTTTGATAATTATTATGGACATGTCCTGCATGTCACATCTGGCGCCAAGACGGAATACTGGCAGGCTCCAAAACAGCTGGGTTATTCCGTGCGCTGCATTGTGGACTAGGAATCAGGTTACAAGATCGAAGAATCCGGTTTTGTCTGAACGGGGTGAAATGCGATGAGCATTTTGCCCTGTTTTGCTGTAAAGGGCGCGGCTGTTTTTTACATTTATCCCTATGAAAATTGTCTTTATGGGAACGCCGGAATTTGCGGCGCATTTCTTGGAGCATTTGGTTGCTTCCGATAATGAAGTTCTAGCCGTAGTCACTCAGCCGGATCGCCCGGCGGGTCGAGGCCGGGTTCTGACGCCCCCGCCCGTGAAAGAGGCGGCTCTTCGTCATGGTCTGCCGGTCTTGCAACCGCTGGACTTGAAAGCCCCCGAGTTTGAGGCGGACCTGCGCAAGTATGATGCGGACCTTTTTGTAGTGGTGGCCTATTCCATTTTGCCCAAGAATATTCTGGGTGTGGCCAAGTTCGGCGCGGTGAATGTCCACGGAAGTTTGCTCCCCAAGTATCGCGGCGCGGCTCCGGTGCAGCGCGCCATTGCCGACGGCCTTAAAGAAACGGGAGTGACGGTGTTCCGCTTGGACGAAAAGATGGACCATGGTCCGATTCTTGCTCAGCGTACGGTGGTGATTGATCATCAGGATACCACGGCGAGCCTGCTTGAAAAGATGGTGGCCCCTGGTTGCGAAGCCCTGGACGATGCCATTAGTCAACTTAAGGAAGGCTGCGAGAAGGACTTGACCCAGGATCATGCCCAGGCCAGTGGCGCCCCCAAGCTGAAGAAGGAAGAAGGCCTTATCGATTTTAACCTGCCTGCTGCGGTAATCCACAACAGGATTCGGGCCTTCAATCCCTGGCCCGGCGGTTACGGAAAGTTGGGCGGCCGTATGGTTTACCTCCGCAAGACGGATACTCCGGAGGCGGGCCCGAAGCTTGCCCCCGGCACGGTGGAATTCAAGGATAACCGTTTTTACGTGGGTACGGGCGAGGGCCTGCTGGAAGTTCTCGAAATCCAGGCCGAAGGCAAGAAGCCCATGCCGGTGGCGGACTTTATGCGGGGAATCCAGAACCGCGAAGGACTTTGCTTTTGCTAGAGGAATCCTTGATAGAGCGCATGGACGCGTACCGGGTCCTTTTGCTTTGGCAAAAGGAAGGAACTTTTATCAAGGAAAGCGGGCTTTCGCCTTTTGCGATGGAACTTGCCCTGGGCGTGTGCCGCAGGCATTTGTACCTGCAGTATTTCATCAAGTCGCTGGTGAAAAAGAAGCCCTCCCTGGAAGTCTGCACCATTCTTGAAATGGGACTTTTCCAGATGTTTTTTATGGAGGTTCCTGATTATGCGGCTATCAGTGCCAGTGTTGAATTGGCGAAGTCCGCAAATCTAGGTGCAGGTATCGCTAGCCTTGTCAATGGGGTTCTCCGTTCTGCCCGCCGTCAAGGCGAACCTGCTTTGCCTCCCCAGCGGGTGCGTCGCGTTTCCGTGGAGAATTCCGTTCCCGAAAGTCTGGTGCGCCGGTGGTTCGATATCTACGGAGCGGACCGTGCCGAAGCCCTTGCGAAGGCTACTCTGGAGCGGCCCTCCGAATGGCTCCGGGTGAACTTACAAAAAACGACGGTAGAGGCGCTTGTCAAGAAATTAGGCTTGCCCGCTTATGATAGCTCAAAGCGAAGCGACCTCATGCCTCAAAGCGCCGAAGGTGCGACCTCATACCTCTATGACCGTTACATCCAAGTTCCCGAAGATGCAAAACTCAAGCCCATTCTGGAATCAGAGTCTTTTGCTAACGGCGAATTCAGCCTGCAGAACCCGGCCGCCTATGAGGTGGTGAAACTGCTGGACTTAAAGCCCGGCCAAAAAGTCTGGGACGCCTGTGCCGCCCCCGGAGGAAAGTCCGCGCTGATGGCCGAGATGGACCCGACTCTGGATATTCTGGCCAGCGATGTTTCGGAGTTCCGCGTAGAAAAGATGCAGGACTTGCTGGACCGCCTGGGTCTTGTGAACGTGCATCTCGAATGCATTGACGCACTTTTATCTCCGCGTTCAAATTCTGAATTCCGAATTCCGAATTCTGAATTTGATCGCATCCTCCTGGACGTTCCCTGCAGCAACATGGGGGTCATCGCCCGCCGTCCGGAATCGAAATACAGGATTACGCCGGAGTCCGTGAAGGAGCTTTCGGAACTGCAGTTCAGGCTGCTCGCGTCGGCGTCGCAGGCGCTGAAATTAGACGGCGTCTTGGTTTATGCCACTTGCAGCCCCGACCCTATGGAAACGACCCAGGTGGTGAACCGCTTTGTCAAGGAACACCCCGAATTCGAGAAGGCAGGGGAGCCGGTGTACCCCGGCGCAGAGGATTTCCGTTTGGATGGGTTCTTTGCCCAGGCCTTGAGGCGAAAGGGGTAACGCATGTTTCTTTGGACGAAAACTTTTGCCTTGGTTCTTGCGGTTGCCGGTTTTGCCTTGGCACAGTCCTTGCCGGATTCTACAAAGGTACAGCCTCTGCCAGATTCTACAAAAATGCAGGACATGGTTTTTTCCAACCTTTATGTTTCCATCGAAGGTGGCGAAAAATACCCTTTCGGCGACCTGGTGGATGCAGTAGACAATGCGTTTTATGTGGGACTTGGAATCCGCTATACCTATTGGGAAGATTTCGACGGAATCATCCTTTTCCAGTACGCCTACTTTGAACCTCACGAAAAAGCTCCCCGCATTAACGGCGTTCACGAGGCTAGCGGGAAGTTAGGGCTGGATTACCGCTGGCGCCTGATTTCGCCTATCGCTTTTGGAGTGGGGTTCCTTTGCAACTGGACCCGGGCCGATTACGAAGGTGACAAGAAGGATTTTGATTTTAACCACGACCCTGGGGCGACCTTGACGGACAACGAGACAGAATTCGGTTGGTTTGCCCGCCTGAACTTGCCGATTTTCACATTGGATAATTATCGCGCAGGCTTGAATGTACTTTGGGAACAGGTGTGGACTTTGCCGGAACGCTCCAACATGCTGTCCGTTGGGCTCTACGTTGAAAGGAGGATTTGGTAATGTTCTCCTTTGTAAGCAGAGATTCTTTGACGAGAATAGCGTGGGCCGTCGCGCTCTACGCAGTCGCTTCTGTTGCATCTGTTGATGCTGAAATGGAAGGTATGGAAGTGGATCAACGGGACGACGGAACATTCTTGGTCGGTAGCCCCACCTTCTATTTTGACCGAACCCTTGGAGCAGGCGGCCTCCATTCCGAAAGCGAACTGTGGAGTCCTTCTAAAGTCAGGCAGCGCCTGCTGTTTAACCGCATGTCCGTTTTGCCCAGCTGGGACGAGTTGCCGCCTTCGGTTTGGATCAAGACCGGAAACGAACTGGGCGACCTAATTTACCAGGATTTTATCACCACCGAAGACAGACCCAAAAACCGGACACCCATTCTGGAGGGCGGATTCCGTAGCCCAAGTTTCAAAGGCTTCTGGGTGACGGGTCGGGGCTTTCAGGACGACCATTTTTCTACAAGGACATTCAGTTACCGAAAAAAACTTGTAGACAGCGAGTTCGCTCTTTTCGGCGAAAACTATCCCATGTTCAGTTCCGTGTACGCGGGGGCTGGCTACACTGGTTCGAAACTGAACGTGTCCGCCCTGGCGGGGGAAGAATACCTGTGGCTTTTCTACGAAAGTTCCCGCTGGATTCCCGTGCATTACAAGCCGAGGGTCGAGACCCGTTTGGACTATGGAAAACTGGCCGCTACCGTCATTTACGAAGACGCCGAGTACCAGAACAAGAAAAAGAAAGAGACGGGCAGCCGTAAGGAATGGAACGGCTCCCTGCGCTATGGCTGCGGAGACGCCTGCCGCAAGGGATTCTTGCATCTTTCCGCAGGGGTGGCTTTCCGGGCGGTCGATGATGACGGCACGGTTTACAGCTCCCTGGAAGATGACCGGGTGCTGCTCCCCTTTATGGAAATGAATTTTAGAGTAGGGAACCGCTTTGCGGCCCATGCTTCTTTCGCCGTAAATGACCGGGACTGGCTGGTGCAGGACAGCATCGAGTTCAGTCCGGCAGTTCCTTCGAAATCGGGAATAATCTTGGGTGTGAAAAATATTTCGGGAACCCGCCTGAACCCTATGGCAGATACCAGGGAGTTCTTTGATGGCGACACCATCTCCCTGACGGCGGCCGGCCGGATGGACTTGGTGCAGGGCTATGCCTCCTTTACAGATACTGTGGGCAATTTAGAGATGGGTGGCCGAGGGAGCTTCTGGGCGGAATACGGCGCAGAAACTTTCGACGTAGAGAAATACGTGGTGGACGACATCATGGTCTTCCGCCACGGCGATGTAGACCGTATCAATGACTGGATCAAGGGTGTGACCGGGGAACTCTGGATGAGCATTTGGTACAAGGAGATGTTCGCTTTCAAGGCGCTGGGCGGTTTCGAGCGCATCGACGGCGAAGAAAAACGTTTCGAGGTGACCCCTGCGGAATACTTCGCGTCGTTTTCGGCGGACTGGCTGTTGCGAAAGAGTTTCAGGATTTCCCATTCCCTGCGCTACAGGAGTGACGCCCAATGGAACTTGCGGAGCCGCGACCCGATGGTCATCAAGGGCGACTGGTATTGGGACGCCACTTTTGAACAGCAGTTTCCCAAACAGGGACTTTACCTGACAGGAACGTTGCTTCATGTGATTGGCGACGAAGTCGTGGAAACGCCTAACGGCGCCGAAAACCGCCTACGGTTTGTCTGTACGGTGAAGAAGACGTTCTAGCGCCTTCAGGCTGAAATTGTTGGCAAAAAAGTCCTGGGCCTGTTCGCGCCGGATCCACTTGATTTCAGAAGACGCAGGCGCTGTGGCCTTGCCGTTTAGCCGTATGTAGAGTACGTCGCATTCCATCTTGTGGACGGTGATGTTGTGGCGGAACTTGCCGATGTTCTCGACGGACAGGACCTTGTCGGCGTCGACGTATCGCTCCGCCTGGGCGGGGAGGCCTGCGGTGGCGTTTCGCGGGCTTTCAAAGTGGGGTAGGGTGAACTGGTTCTTGAAGAATTTTTGACCGCCGTGGACGGCCAAAATCTTGTGGTCGGCACTTTCCACAATCAGGACCGTTCCGTGCCAGTCTTTTGGGGCTTGTTTTTTTACGGGCGGAAATTCGGCGGTCCGGTTTTCCAGAGCGGCGCGGCAGGCATTCCGTAGCGGACAATTTGCGCAGTCGGGATTCTTGACCTTGCACACGATGCGGCCCAGTTCCATCAGGGACTCGTTGTGCATGTAGGCCTTGGGACTGTCCGCCACTTCCCTTGCGTAATTCCAGTAGATTTCCGCGGCATCTCTCGATTCCGTCGGCAAAAAATCCAGTGCATACAGTCGCGAAAAAATCCGCACCAGGTTTCCGTCCAGGATGGCTTCCCGCTGGTGGTAGGCGAGACTGAGAATCGCCCCTGCGGTGTAAGCGCCAATTCCCGGCAGTGCCTCCAGTTCCTTACGGGAGTTCGGAAACTGGGAGACCGTCTTTGCCGTCTTCAGAATGTTCCTTGCTCGACTGTAATATCCAAGCCCTTGCCAGTATTTGAACACTTCTTCTTCGTTTGCCTTGGCTAGTGTTTCAACATCGGGAAACCGTTTCATCCAGCGGATAAAATATTCCCGCACGGTGGAAACCTGAGTCTGCTGCAGCATGGTCTCGCTAATCCACACGGCGTATGGGTCCCGCGGTGCGTCCAGGTCGGCAGGCCGCCAGGGCAATTTGGCGGCGTTCTTCTTGAACCAATCGCGAAGTTTTTTTAGGGATTGCTCATCCATTACTTGCAACTACCGTATTTCCCGATAGATGTTATCCTGAATGAATCAGATTGACCTGACGATCCTTTCATGACTATTTTGATTGCCGCTACCTGTGTCAGGAAGAGGTCCTGTTGGAATAGGTAAAGAAAACCTCCGTTCTCCTGTGCAAAACCGCTCCAGGGGATGTTGGCCGCGGCCTTTTCCGGGAGAAGTTCCGCCACATAGTTGTCGGCATCCGAGTCTGTCAGCGGGTAGCCTTCAGGAACAAGTTCTATCATGATGGGAACATCTCCTGTGGTCTGGTAGGTAATGCAAATACCGCCCCAATCGGTAATGTTGGCGCCATCCATTTTGTTGTTGACCAGATAGAAGTAGAGTCCGGTGTAGGGAATGACAGAGCCTTTGCCGTTCAGGTTCGCTATTCCGCAGATTCCTCCGTTACATTCCTCAAGAATGTCTCTCATAAGGTAAGAACTGCCGTTTGCCTGCATAGTGGGGAGCGAAATGTAGGATGTCCCTCCAATTTTACTGTCATCAAAGATGCCCCAGTTTCCAGAGGTGTGACTACCATCGTCAAATCCGGTATTTACGATAATATTGCCTTTTTGTCCGCACCAGAGGTCCCCGCATGCTACAGGAGAACTGTCGGACAACAAATAGGGCGATGAACTGCTAGAAGAAACGCTAGAACTAGATTCTTCTCCGTTTGATTGTTGCTCCTTGCCAGAATTTTTTGGCCCCTCGTATTCACCACAATTTTTAAGATCCGGGTGCGCTACCCAGGAGTGTAAGCCGAATGTTTCTACGTATTCACACGAATAGATGGTTAGGGAATACTCATTGAACATGGTTTCCCCTTCGTTTTTGGCGCCGCATTGGAACTGTGAAGCATCCCCAAAGGCGTACAAATCACAGTCCTGGGGAATCTCCTTGCTGCTGGAGGATTTCTCTGACGATGAGTAATAGAAAAAGTCGTCGTAGTTGGAACTGTAATTGTAATCGTATGAATTGTCGTGGTTGTGATCGTGGTCCCTTTCTTCATCCTCGTCGTCGCAACTACCGGCAAAACATTCCAGGGCAGAAATGTCGTTTTCTGCACCGCTGCACCCGCAGAGCGTAATCGAACACAGCAAAGCCAAACCGGCTGCGCATCCCGTAAAGAATTTTAGGTTGGTTGTATTCATTTGGTACCTCTCTATTCTTTAGAATGCGAAGAATATGCCTATGCGAGGCACAATGTTCAAACCGGTGGTATTGTACAAGAAAAACCTGATGTCGTCACCTTCGCCAAAGGCTTCCAGTTCTTTTATTTCGTCAGAAAAGTTTTCAGAAGAGTTTGAATATTGAGACGATGCCATTGCTCTCGCGCTGTCTTCAAGTCCGTCGGGGGTGTCGGAACTGGACATTAGTGCTCCTACGCCAATCATGTTGGTGGTGATGTCTACACCGGCCAACACGCCAAAGCTTTTGGTAAACTGGTAGCCAATGACCAAGTCTCCGCCAAGTTCCAGGTCCAGGTTGTGTGTCGTGTATTTTAGTTCAAGGCTGGTGCTGGATATTTCGTCGGGCATACCTAGACCTTGGAACATCTGGAAATCCTTGAGTTTCTTTTTGAACACGGCTTTTTGCATCTTGTAGTCAATGGTGAAAATCATGTGGATGGCCAATATGAAACGGTCCGTAAGTGGAGATATGCCAAAGCCAAATTTGAAGTTGGCGTCAAGCCCGTTGAACTCGATGTTCTTTTTTCCGCCCCCGTCCCATTCGCTCATGATGTAGCTGATGCCAAGGCCCACCACCGAGGAATACAGGCTCTCTTCAACGCGGACGCGGTTCCAGTTGATGCCAAATCCAAAGTGGCTGGCGTCTACATCGTAATCGGGGCTTTTTAGACCGTAGGTTTCGGACTGGATGGGAATGGAAAAATTAAAACTTTGCAGACTCTTGTAATCTTTTTTCTTTTCTTCCTTCTTTGCCATGCTGTCGGCTTCCTTGCAACAACACCCTGCATTTGAATTCTCTGTAGGGGGAGCGTAACCGAAGTACCCGTAGAATCCCTCGGGCGGCTTTCCGTAGCCCTGCACGTACATCTGCTTGGGTGGCTCGTAGGCCGAGGCGGTTTCCACATAAGGTTGCACGTGTGCTTCCTGGGTGGAATCCTGCTGCGGCTCGGCGGCAGGAGCCTGCTCGGCAACTGCTGCAGGTTGCTCTGCGTAAACGGGTTGTTCAACGGTTAGATCCGGCTGTGGTTCAACGCCGGCAGGGGTTTGTTCCACAACAGGCGCAGGCTGCCCGGCGTAAACGGGTTGTTGTTCAACGCCTGTCGTCTCTTGTGTAAAAGCAGAAACGCTGGACAATGCCAAAAAGGCACCAGATAAGAAATAGGGTAGTTTTCTAGACATTCTTGCTCCCCGTGCAGTTATGTTTAGAATATATATTAATTAAAGCCCGTATGCTTCTTTTTTTAATTTTTTAAAGTATTCGAACTGGGCCTTGGTGGAACTTTCCATGGTGTACTTGAGGCTACGCTCATGGGCAACCTCGCGCATCTTGGCGTAGGTCTCGGGCTCTTCCAGGTAAATCCGGCGGCATTCTTCCAGGGCGTTCAGCCAGGCGTCTTCGTCGATGGGGAGGATTCGTCCTGCGGCCTCGTCCATCACGATGTCGTGAGGGCCACCGTAGTCGCTGACCAACGCAGGGGTGCCTGTGGACATGGCTTCTACCACTACGTTTCCGAAGGTGTCGGTAGTGCTCGGGAACAAGAAGAAGTCGGAATCGGCGTAAAGGCCCGCCAGGGTCTCGCCGCCCTGCTCGCCAGCAAAGTGCACGCTGTTGTCGCCTTCGTAGAACTTTTTGATTTCTTCCAGGTACCAGCCGTAGCCTACATACATGAGTTCTACATCATCATGCAGGGCGGCAAACTTTTTCCACACCTGGTTCAAGAATTCCAGGTTCTTTTCCTTGGAAATGCGACCGATAAAGGAGAAGCGGACCTTGCGCGCGTTCCCGACCTGAGTTGCAGTATTCCCGGCCTGCGCTGAGTACTTTTCCCACACGCCCTTGCCCCGCATGTCGGGGGAGAACTTTTCCAGCGGGAGTCCACGGGGCAGAATCTGCACCTTGTTCTCGGGAACCTTCAGCTGCGAGGTAAGGATTTTTGCATAGTCCTTGCAGGGGCTTACCACGGGCCTTGTCATGCCGTAGAAAATCTGCATGAGCCAGAGCACGTACTTGTGCATCCACTTTGCCTTCACCAGGGTCTTGGTGTAGGTGGGCACGTCGGTGCGGTAGTGGCTGAACACCTTGATGCCTGCCACCTTGGCGCAGAAACATACCAGCCAGGCGCCGGGGCTCGGCGTTTCGAATTCTATCAGGTCAACGGGGTAGCGCTTGAGCAGCCTGAGCACCGGACCAATACGGGGGATGGCCAGTTCGCTGTTGGCATACCCAAGCTGTTCCATGCTGAAAATGCGGGGGAGCAGCAGGCAGTACCCGTTTTCCACCACGCCGCAGGGGCGTGTGTTGAAGGCGTTTCCGGCAAGGAAAGCCTTCATGCCGTGGGAGCGCATGTAGGGGATTACGTTACGCAGGTTGTTGGCGATTCCGTTGGTCTCGTCCAGGTTGTCGGAGTAGAACAGGATGCGCACGTCGTCGGCGGGGCGGGACAGCCTCTCCTTTTTCAGGTAGAAACGGAGTTTCAGGAGCATGGGCAGGTTGAGAATCAACGTGCCAAAGACCACTGGAGGAATCATGCAGGTCCGCAGGTTTCCAGGAGGCTGGTGCCTAAAGCTGAACATCTTCTTGAACGTGCTGGTGACGTTGCGTCCAAAAATTTCAGGACGGCTGTCCAGCGTGTCGGTCGGCCTAAGCTTTGTTGAACTTGACGCAGTCGTCATATTTCACTCCTGTTCCACCGAAAAGGTCCAGCGCCGATCCGATGGTAAGGTCAATCTTTCCGTTTGAAATTTCTTTGCAGTGTTCCAGGTCGGCAAGGGTCCGCGCACCTCCTGCGTAGGTGCAGGGGATGGGACTGTGCTTCGACAGGAACACGATAAGCTCGTCGTCCATGCCCTGCTGCTTGCCTTCCACGTCGGCGGCATGAATAAGGAACTCGTCGCAGTAGTTCGAAAGGTCCGCAAGGTTCTCGGCATTAATCTCGATGTCGATGAGGGTCTGCCAGCGGTTCACGGCAATTTTCCAGCGAGGGGCCGCGCTGTTTACTCCATCAATTCCGTTTGCACTGTCAATTCCGTCTGCTCCGCAAACCCGCTTGCAGCTCAGGTCCAGCACCAGGTGTTTCTTGCCCACGGTTTGCGACAAAAGCTCTAGTCGCTCCCGGTCCAGCTTTCCGTCAGGGAAAATCCAGCTGGTCACAATCACGTGGCTGGCTCCTGCGTCCAGGTATTCTTTCGCGTTGTCGGCGGTGATGCCGCCACCTACCTGGAGTCCGCCGGGGTAGGCCGCCAGGGCCGTCTTGGCCGCTTGTTCATTCCCTTTGCCCAGCATAATCACGTGGCCGCCTCTGATGCCGTCTTTTTTGTAGAGTTCGGCAAACCAGGCGGGGGAGCGGTCTGTCTCGAAATTCGTCTTGAGGCCTGTACCGCTATCGCTGAGGGAGCTTCCCACAATCTGTTTGACGCGACCGTCGTGCAAATCTATGCAGGGGCGGAACTTGGTCATTAGTCCTTGACCCCCGTTACGGCCCAGTCGATTTTCTTGCCCTGGGGCCCTTCGGCCCGGCCCCTGTAAAACAGGACCTCGCCGCCGGCGGCAAGCTTCATGGCCTGCCTTGCCACCCAGCTGTCAATCTTGTCCAGCAGGGAGGCCTTCTGGTAAGTCTTGTTCACGGCAAAGTTGAGGGCGGGAACGCCCTCCGTCCATTCGATTCCCAGGGTTTCTTTCGGGAACTTCTTACCGTCGTAGTTCTTGTCTCCGTCCTTGAGGCTTGTGGGCACAGCCACCTTCGCCCCTTCGGGGCCGTTGTAGATGACATATCCCATCAGCTCGCCCTTTGTACTTAAGGACACGCGACCTGCGTACATAGGGTTACGGGCGTTGGTGCTGAAGTTGATGGTCCGGCGGACCATGTCGGTGGCCTGTGTGGATTGCCAAATCTGGTCCATGTAGGCGTAGCCCTTTACGGTAAGGGTGTCGTCGTTGTAGGCGATTTTCCCGGATACGCGGCCGTAGGGAATGTGGATGTACTGGCCCATCTTTTCCTTGCCCACGTTCCACACACCGTTACCGATGACTTTGCCCGGCTCGGCACTTTCGAAGGTTACGTCCAGTAGGAACCTTCCGTCTTTTTCACTAGAAAAATATACACGATGACCCTTGCCTGGCTTGTTTTCCATCTTGTATTCGCCCTTGATGTCAATGGTGCCCGAATTCTTGTCGGCTTTTAGGCGCTCCGGCGGATACTGGCGGCCCACTGTATAGGTCTTGCCCTTGAAATTCCAGAAGGTTATGTCGCAGGTCACCTTCTGCCCAGATGCCGGTACCTGCAATAAAGCGTAGTTCACGAAGGCGCGGGTCCCGTTGTCGAAAACGAACTGGTAACTCCAGGTCTCGTTGAAATCCTTGCCCACTTTGGGGTGGGGCATAAAGTCCCCTGCGGTTAGGTTGCGCATGGCACCCTGCGGAGGTACAACCTCACCGGCAAAAGAAATTGCTACGACAACGGCCCAAAGCCACACCGTCCTAACCAGAATGTGCGCATGCATCTTCATACCGTAAATGTAGTAAATAGGGGCTTGAGGTCGCTTCGCTTTGAGGTGTGAGCGCGGTCGCCAAGGGCTCCCTTTGAGGTTGCCTCGCGCCTCATTCCACTAGCTTCTTGTCCAGCAGAGGGAATATCCGGTTCAGTTCCAGCAGGTCCATAATCCGGTCGAAATCCCCGAAAAAGAACTCCGCCTGTTCCAGTGGCTGGTGAAAGTCCAGGGAGGTCGACGGTGTCAGTATGCCTTTTTCCACCAGGGCACCGATGGTGCGGGTGGTGAGGGTCATGCCGTGCATGGATTTCTTGGATTCTTTTTTCAGGTCTGCCGTAGAGATGGCGCTGAGCCCGTTTCTAAGCGGGTCCTTGCTCCGCTGCGAAAGCCTGATAAATACCGTCAGCACCATCTGGTCGGTCATGGAAAGGATATTGGGGCTGATCTTTTGTTCCAGGGCGCGGTAGCGCAGCGTCTCGTAAAGCAGGTGCACCAGTTCCGGGGACTGCACCTGCACCGAATCTTCTTGAATCTTGAGGACGCCCAGTTCCTGGAGGACCTTGAACAGCTTGCGGCATTCTTCGGGGCGTGTGCCGTTCATGCGGGCGGCCCGTGCAGAAACAGTTGCCATGGGGGCGGTGTTGCCGCCCTGTTCCTTCAGAATGCCAGAGAGCAGGTACAGCAGCGAGGGTAGGGCCTGCACCAGGTTGCTCTTGCGGGCGTTTTCTTCGCCGATGTGGTTCCGGCGGATCAGAAATTCGATGATGGACCGGAGCCACGAGGGTTTTTCGTCCAGGATGGCCTTAAGTTGTTCGTGTTCCACCACCTGGATTTCGCAGTCTTCTTCGGCCTTCAGGGTGTATTCCCTGGGGGCGTGTTCCAGCAGGCCGAACACGTCTATGATGTCGCCCGGCTCGAAGAGCCTTGGAGTCGCGGCGGTCTGGGCGCTGCCTGTCCCTGAAAGAGTGCCCGAAATGACGATGTAGAGGGAACTGGCGAAGTCCCCTTCCAGGCACAGAAAATCACCGGCGGAGAGTTTCATTACAGCACCCCCCTCAGGTTGATTTCGTAGCGCAGCGCCAGGAGAAAATATTCAATCTTCTTGGAATCCGGGGCGAAAAGGTTGCCCTTGGAATTTATGAACCAGCCGAGCCCCTGCATCTTGATCCAGTCGGCGGCGGTAAGGGCGATGTTGTTCTTCTGGAAAAAGGCGAGCCATGCCGGAGGGTCTTGGGACAAGTCACTTTCGGTTATAGACAACCTAACAAGGGCCTTCTTCTGGTTCAGCGTGAGCTGCAGGGGCGGCCAGGGTTTTTCTTGCGCTTCGGATTCCAGATAGTCCACGAACAGTTCCAAAAGTTCGGGCTGGGTGACCGTCACCATGGGGTCCATCCCGGCAATCTCCACGAACTTGCGCCGGCTGAGTGCCTTCAGGTCTTCCTTGACTTCGGGGGCAGATGCCTTGGTCTGCCAGCAGAATTCCTGCACAAGGCTTTCTAGCGAGTAGGGCTCGCCCTTTTTCAGGTGCCTGCAGAATTCGGAGAGGCTCACGAGGGAATTAGCGGCCCGGCTACGGCGGATGGCTTCTTTCCGTTGGCGGTTTCTGGCCGAAAGTTCGCGGATAACGGCCAAAAGCCAAAGGGGAATGCTCTTGAGTTCGGACTCCATGCAGTCTTCGCCCACCACGGTGATTTCGGAATCCCTGGTGGCTTCCAGGTCGTAGCGGAAAGGTTCCCGCTCCAACAGGGCGGCGACTCCCACCAGGTCGCCGGGCTGCATGGTAAAGTGCACCTTGCGGGGAGTCAGGGAATTGTCCACTGCCGCAAGCTCGCCCTTGTCCAGGATGATGATTTTTCGCTCCTGGTCGTCGTGGGAATATACAACAAAACCCGCCTTCACGCTTGAGTGCGTGGGCGGGATAACTTGTTGTCGGGAATTCCCGTTCATCGGGAAATCACCCCCGAAAGCCTAATTAGGCCTCGCGTTCGTCGATACGGGCGGCCTTACCGCGGAGGTTACGCATGTAGTAGATGCGGGACTGGCGGACCTTACCGGCACGATCCAGGACGATGGATTCGATACGGGGGGAGTTCACCGGGAAAATGCGTTCCACGGCGACGGCGCCGGACATCTTGCGGACCGTGAGGGTCTTGGAAATGCCGGAGTTCTTCTGCTGGATCACAACGCCCTTGAAAGGCTGGATGCGTTCCTTGGTTCCTTCGATAACCTTTACGTTCACAGTGACGGTGTCACCGGCGCGGAAGCTGGGGGCTTCGGCCTTTACGTTTTCGTTATGGATAGCTTCGATGTTCAGGGACATAATGTGTACCTCTTAATTATTTGTCGCCAAATTTAGCATTTAATTTGAATTTTTCAAGGATGTCGGGGCGTCTTTCCTCGGTTCTTTTCAAGGATTCCTGCTTCCGCCATTCAGAAATGTTCTTGTGGTGACCCGAAAGCAGCACTTCGGGCACCTTTTTGCCCTCGAAAACCTCGGGGCGTGTATAGACCGGCCAACCCAGTAGCCCCTGGGCAAAGGAGTCCGTGTCGCCGGATTCACGGTTCCCGAGGGCCCCGTCCTTTAGCCGCACCACGGCGTCGGTCAGGAGCATGGCGGGCAGTTCGCCCCCGCTCACCACGAAATCCCCGATGGAAATTTCCATGTCCACCTCGGACTGGCGTATGCGGTCGTCGATTCCCTTGTAGTGCCCGCACACGATGACCAGGTGTTCTTCCTTGGAAAGATCCGCGGCAATCTGGTGGGTGAGGGGCACCCCGTCTGCGGTCATGTAGATGACCTTGCCGTCGTCTTCCTTGACGCCGGTGCTACGGATAGCCTGGGCCAGGGGTTCAGGTCTGAGCACCATCCCCGGTTCGCCACCGTAGGGCACGTCGTCCACCTGGCCGTAGTCGTTCACGGCAAAGTCCCGCAAAAACACGGTGTTGAACTGCAGGATTCCCTTGCTCTGGGCGCGGCCCATGATGGATTGCTTCATGGGGGCAAACATCTCGGGGAATATGGTGATGCAGTCGATTCTCATGAGCGCTCCTCGGGGCACAGCGCCCGCAGGTAGTCGCCGTCGCAGACGATGGCCCGGTTTTCTTCGTCAATTTCTGACACGCAGTCCTCTATCCAGGGGGCAAGGATGGGCTTCTTGGAAAACTCCGCCTGGGCTTCTTCGGCAAACTTGATGAGGAAGGCGTCCACGGTGGGCAGTTCCTGCACCTCCAGCACTTCGCCTACGGTGCGTCCGTCCGTGAGCTTGACCGCAAAGCCTGCCAGGTCGTCCAGGTAGAACTCCCCTTCGGGGGCGGGAATCCGCTCGTCGGGGCTTACCATCAGGCTCCCGTTCACCAGGGGCCGCAGGGATTCCGGAGTGTCGAAACCCTTGAACTTCAGGTGCCAGAGCGCCCCCGCCAGCTTGGACTCTTCCACTTCCAGTTCCACGAACTGCCCGTTCACCTTTTCCACCACCACGGCCTTCAACAGCTTGTGGCGCTCCGGATCATGGGTCGTGGGCCGGGCCTTGATAAAGCCCTTGACACCATGGCTTCCCATGAGTTCGCAGACGGTGATGTAGTTGGAGTAGTCGGGCATTGGGGAGGGGATAGGGGTTAGGATCTAGGGAGGTGTGGGGTGAAAGATTAGTAATGAGTTGTGAGTTATGAGTTGTGAGTTTTTATAGTCGCGCCTTTGGCGCCAAATTATACACTGACAACTGATAACTCAGGACTGATAACTCAATAAACGTCCTTAGACGAAAAAAGTCCTGCGCACGAGGCGCAGGACTCTGCAAAAGGGTGCGATTAGGCTTCGGCCGGGGCTTCAGCGGCAGCCTCGGCAGGAGCTTCGGCGGCTGCAGCGGCTTCGGCAGCGGCGGCTTCCTTGGCGGCCTTTTCAGCTTCGATCTTGGCGAGAGCCTTGGGACCGAGCTTGGCCTTCTTGGCCTTGTCGGCCTTAGGAGTGGCGACCTTGCCTTCGATGGAACGGCCGGCGCGGAGCTCGTGGAAGAGTTCCATGATGCCCACCTTCTTCAGGAGGCTGCGGACGGTGTCAGAGGGCTGAGCGCCGGTCTGGAGCCACTTGAGGACCTTTTCCTGCTCGAAACGGATTTCGGGCTTCTTCAGGTTGGGGTTGTAGAAACCCACCTGTTCGATAAAGCTATCGTCGCGGGCCTTGCGGCTGTCGATGACCACGGCGCGATAGATGGGGTTGTGACGCTTGCCAAAGCGAGCGAGACGGATAACAGTTGCCATTTTAACCTCTTTTAGGGTTGATTGTTTCTTTTTGAGGCCAAATATAACAACAAAAAACTTGTGTGTAAAGGACGGAATGTAAAATTTTTCCGTTCTTTACATATAAATTAACATTGAGCTAGCGGGGCCGAAATGCCCAAAAATTGACGATTTTGATTGAAAATCGCCAATTTTGACCCCAAACTAGTCCCTTTTTTACTCCAAAGGGGGAAGCCTCCCCCTGATTTCGGCCGCTCAGCCCATCTTGTCATCCCCGCCACCACCTTGTCATCCCCGCGCAGGCGGGGATCTCCTATCCGCTTTCATCGTGGCTTTTCGCGTCCTCCATCACCCCCTCTCCTAGGGGACACCCCTAAAACCCCGTTTTTTTCAGCGTTACCCGTCACCCTCGTAGAAAAGATATAGATTTTAGGCCATGGACGGAACCCAATCTTTCTCTGAAATGGCCATGGCTCTCTCTCTGGATTACGAGAGCGTGTACTTTGTAGATATCGAGACGGACCGTTATGCGGAGTATTCCTCCCGTGGCGGTTACCGCCAGCTGCAACTGGACTACTCGGGTAATGAGTTCTGGGGAGATGTGCAGAAAAACCTGAAGAACGTGGTCTTCGAGGCGGACCAGGGCATGCTTTCCAGGGCCTTGACCAAGGAAAACGTGCTCACCGAGACGGCTGACGGCAGCCCCTTCACTTTGAACTACCGCCTGCTGATTGACGGAGAGCCCACCTGGTACACCCTGAAATCGGTCCACATCCAGTTCGGCGACAAGAACTACCTGGTGGTGGGGGTCTGCAACGTAGACTCCCTGGTCAGGCAGCAAAAGAAGCTGGAGCAGGAAACTACCAAGAGCGCCACCTACGGGCAAATCGCCCTGGCCCTTGCAAACCAGTACGTCACCATCTACCGCGTGAACCGCAAGACCGACCACTATGCGGAATACAAGGCCAAGGAATTTTACAAGGAACTGGCTATCGAAGAAAGTGGGGATGATTTTTGGGGCGACTGCCAGAAAAACCTGCAGAGGGTCATCTACGAAGAAGACCGGGAACTGCTTTCGGCGGTTCTGGCGAAGGATACCCTACTGAAGGAATTGGACAACAGCGGCAGTTTCTCTTACACCTACCGTCTGCTGGTCCACGGCGTTCCCACGTACATGAACATGAAGGCGGTGGCATCTGGCGATGAACATATTGTTATTGCGGTGAGCAACATCGACGCCCAGGTCCGCAGGGAGCACGAGTTCTCCGAAGCTCTGAGCCTAGCCCTTGAAAAATCCCACAGAGACAGCCTTACGGGAGTCAAGAACAAGAACGCCTTCGTGGAATTCGAGACTAGGCTGGACCATGAAATACAGTCCGGCGCCTGTCAGGAATTTGCCGTTGCTGTCTGCGACGTGAACGGCCTCAAGGAAGTGAACGACACCAAGGGGCATAAGGCTGGAGATGAGTACATTTGCAGAGCGGCCAAGCTGGTCTGCGAAATCTTCAAGCACAGCCCGGTGTTCCGCGTAGGCGGTGACGAGTTTGCGGTCATCCTTCGGGATTTTGACTACAAAAGGCGCGAAGACCTCCAGGAACAGATTGACGGTATCGTTCAGGAGAACCAGAAAAAGGGTGGCGTGGTGGTGGCCTGCGGCATGGCCTGCTTTGAGCCCGCCAAGGACAGGAATGTGGCCCAGGTGTTTGAACGTGCCGACCAGCAGATGTATTCCCGCAAGAAAAAGCTGAAGGACTCGTAAAACGAGTCCTTCCCGCACTAAGCATTTTTCTTTCAAACGGTAGTTTTACGCATGAACTGCCGTTTGTGAAGGTTTGTAGTCGAATACTAGACTTTTTCGATGGTCACAGATTCAATAATCACGTCATCATAAGGGGCGTCGCGGCGGTCGGTCTTGACGCTTGCAATTTCGTCCAAGACTTCGAAGCCTTCGTAGAGCTGACCGAACACGGAGTAGCCGTCGGCAGGGCCGGGGCCCACCTGGTCGTGGTCCAAGAAGTGCACGTTGTCGCCATGGACAATGAAAAACTGGCTGCCGATGGAATTGGGTAGGGCGGTCTTAGCCCAGCTGAGGGCCCCGCGCATGTGGGAAAGGCAGGGGTCGTACTTGTCACCGATGGTGGTGCCCGGACCTTTGGCGGAGTGGCCACCGGTACCATTTCTGTTGGTAAAATCGCCGCCCTGGATCATGAAATCCTTGATGATACGGTGGAAAGGGGCTCCGTCGTACTTGCCCTGCTTGGCCAGTTCAATAAAGTTTGTTGCGCATTCGCCCACGCGTTCTTCGAAGAGGCGGAGCTTCATGGTGCCGTGGTTAGTTTTCATGATGGCGATGGTTTCGCCTGCCTGGGGTTTGTCGAGCTGGTTGAACATGGGAACTCCGAAAAGTGGTTAGTGGTTAGTTCATTGTAAAATGCAGAACTGTCTTTGCATATATATACAATTATTGAGGTGTGTAATTGAATCTTTTTTTGTGAAAACAGCAAAAAAAGCTAGATTCTCCTAAACACTAATCACTAATCACTAGCCACTAGTCATGAAAGACAACTGCAAAAGACTTCAAGAACTCCTCTCGGCACAGGCTATGGAATTTGCCTTGGACGAGATGGCCGCAAAGATTGCAAAGATGCACCCCAGTGCCGACAACATGATTGTTCTCGGCATGGCAAGCCGCGGGATTCCCCTGGCTCAAAAGCTCAGCAAGCGCTTGAGCGAAAAGTTCGGGAAGCCCATCGAGACTGGCAGCCTGGATGCTACGTTCTACCGTGATGATTTCCACTATCGCAAAAAACTGGGCTCTACGGAAATGCGTTTTACCGAGATGCCCGCTAGCGTAGAAGGCAAGGTGGTGATTCTGGTGGATGACGTCCTTTATACAGGTCGCTCCGTTCGGGCGGCGTTGCAGGCCATTTTGGACTTTGGACGCCCATCGGTGGTTCGGCTCTGCGTTCTGGTGGATCGGGGCCACAGGGAACTGCCCATCGCACCCGACTGTGTGGGACTCACCGTTGAAACCGCACAGAACCAGGAAGTCCGGGTGAACATCGAACCCATTGACAATGAAAATTCCGTCTATCTCGTAGAAGTGGAGGCTTAGCTTGAGCGCACTTGAAATTAAGCACCTGTTTGGACTGCGCGGCGTATCGAAACAAGATATTCGCCTGATTCTCGACCACGCAAAACAGTTTAGAGAAGTCCTTGAACGCCCCGTGAAAAAGGTGCCGAGCCTTCGGGGCATGACGGTGGTGAACTTGTTCTTTGAAAACAGCACCCGCACCCGCACCAGTTTTGAACTGGCGGAAAAGCGGCTCTCTGCAGACACGGTGAACTTTACCAGCAGCAACTCCAGCGTCAAGAAAGGAGAAACTCTGGTAGATACCCTCCGCAACATCGAGGCCATGAAAATCGATATCGTGGTGGTTCGCCACAAGGGGACAGGTGTGCCGAAGTTCCTTGCGGATAACAGTAACGCTATCATCGTGAATGCCGGAGACGGAGCCCACGAACACCCCACTCAGGCGCTTCTGGACATGCTTACCGTAGAAGAAAAACTTGGAACTCTGGAAGGTAAGAATGTGACCATTGTCGGCGACATCCGCCACAGCAGGGTCGCCCGCAGTAACCTTTGGGGCATGACCACCATGGGTGCTCACGTGACCCTCTGTGGACCTAGCACCCTGGTTCCCCGTAACACGGAACTCATGTCTAATGTCACCTGGGAAAGCGATGTAAAAAAGGCGGTCAAGAATGCTGACGCCATTATCGCGCTTCGCCTGCAAAAGGAACGCATGGACGATGCCCTGCTCCCCAGTATGCGCGAATACCGTAACACCTTCGGTATCACTCACGAACTTCTAGAATGTGCCAAGGACAAGGTGCTGATTATGCACCCGGGTCCTATCAACCGTGGTGTGGAGCTGGATAGTGAAATCGCCGATGGAGATAATTCCGTCATCTTGAACCAGGTGACAAACGGTGTTGCTGTTCGCATGGCGGTGCTTTACCTTTTGGCCGGAGGCCGTGCCCATGAATAAGATTGTTCTCAAGAATGTTCGCCCTTTTGTAAATGGGAAGTTTGAATCTCCTACCACAATGAACCTTGCCGACGGCAAGTGGGTCAAGGAAGATTTGACCGACGCGACCGTCTTTGATGCCGGTGGGGCTCTTGCGCTCCCGGCCCTTTTCGGCCTTGGACTGGACTTTAAGGAACCTCTTCGTGACGACATCTACGACTTCAAGGACGGTGTAGATGCCATGCGCCGTGGTGGATTCTACGGTGGTCTTTACGAAAGTTCCGACAACGCCATCGACGATTCCCGCAAGCTTTCGGCCATCAAGCAGATCAGTAGCTTTGCCGGATTCGCGTTCAGTTTCTTGGGAGCTTTCAGCGTGGGCTACAAGTGCAAGGAACTGACGGAAATGATCGAACTTGCCGAAGAGGGCGCTGTGGGTTTTGGCGACGGCAACCAGGACGCCACCCGGACCAGGTTCCTTCGCCTTGCCATGGAATACGGTTCCATGACAGGCAAGCGCTTCTTCTTTATGCCTCTGGACGAATCCCTGCGCCATCATGGGCTTGTCCACGAAGGCCATTACGCTGATACTCTCGGCATGAAGGGAATTCCACGTGTGGCCGAAACTATTGCCGCCTTCCGTATTCTTGAAATGGCGCGGTTCTTAAAAGTTCCTGTTCATTTCAAGCAGGTCAGCTGTGGTGAGACTTTGAAGCTTATCGAGAATGCTCGAGAACAGGGCGTGGACGTTACCTGCGATGTAGACATCTACCATCTCTTGCTGGATGACAGTTGTCTGTTCAATCTAGATTCCCACTGCAACGTGGTGATGCCTTTCCGTTCGGCAAGCGACAGGGACGCTTTGTGGCAGGGGCTTAAGTCTGGAACGGTGAACTCCATCAGCGTGAACCACGACCCCGTGCTCCGTCAAGATAAAGAAGTGAACTTTGAAGATGCGGTGCCAGGTGCTATTTCCTTGGAAATTGCGCTCCCGGCTTTGTGGAAAGCCATGGTAGAAAAACTGGGCGAGGCTCGCACCATAGAGCTTCTTTCCTTTGCACCAGCAAGGCTGGTTCAGGCAGAATCTTCGGCACTGTCTCTAGGCTCCAAGGCGAACTTGGTGCTTTTTGACGATAAGGGTGAAACTAAAGTTACTCCGTCCTTGTTTGCCGGTCAGGTCCGTAATTGCCCACTTCTGGGTCAAACACTTTCTGGCAAAATCAGGGGCTCCTATTTGGGCGGTCTTTGGACCGAGGTCTAGGCTAGATGATTGAACCCCTGCAGCTATTCTGGATTTTTAGCATAGTAGTCCTGGTGCTTTTGCTGGTGGCTCTGTGGGAAATTCAGCGCAGTTACTACCGCAGGGAACATGAAGTCATGTTCGGAACCCCCCTCTTTGACGCCCAAATCAAAGAGCTGGGTCTTTTACCCGAAGAAATCAAGGTCCTTGAAAAATTGGTCCGTTCTTCAAAGTACGAAAACAAGGATGCTATCTTGAATACGGCAACCCTCTTTGAATCGGCAGTGTCCAACTACTACGATTTCAAGGGCGAAGACAATGTCAAAAAAGAGGTGCTTGAGGTTATTGCGAGGCTCCGTAGAAAATTGAACTTTACGGCATCGAATCATCTTGCTACAGTAACCTCTACAAGACAGTACAACGAGACGAATCGCGTAGATGTTCTCTTGGACGGTGGAACCCGAATGTTCCATTCGACGATTCTTGGAACGGATGAACTGGGGCTTGTGGTCGGATACGACGAATCCGTAGGTTCGGGGCGCTCCCTGGTGGGCAGGAATGTCCGATTGCGCTGGACCCGACCAGAAGATGCCGTATACACGGCTAAGGTTGTAGTAAAATCATACAATTCAGGTCGCCTTACCTTATCTCATGCGACATCCCTCGAAAAGAAACAGTTGCGCCGTTGGGTTCGCGAACCGGTGGATTTCCCAGTTTTGGCGACCTTTGAGGATGGTTCTACCAGCAACGGGGTCCTTTTGGACCTTTCTGCGGGAGGTATCCTTCTGGGGCTCCCTGTGGACTGCTCTTCGGGGCAGCATCTGAAAATCCGGTTTGAATTGCCCAGTTTTGGCGAAGAGGACGTGGAAATTGAGATTTTGCGTAATTTGGGGCAAAAAAATCCGAAATTTCCAGATTACTACTTTTTGACGGCCTCCTTTTTCGGGGCGTTCGGATGGACTCAGGAAAGGGTCCTACAGTACATTTTTGAGGTGCACAAGCAAAAAAAGACCTCCGAAGAGGGCTAAAATTGTCCTAAGTAGTTCATTTTCAATGACTTAGATGAATTTTTTGCTTGACATTTGGCTTTTATAAAGGTAGAATTAGGGTAGTATAGTTTCCGATTGGAGTTTATTTTGGCTTTAAGTCTGCTAGCTAAGATTCGCGGTGAGCGCGTGACCGTAGGCATTGATGTTGGTCATTACAGCATCAAGTATGTTAAAGTCTATCATAACAGCCGCGGTGGCAAGGTGGTTGTCGATGCCGACCTAGAACCGGTACCCGAGGGCGCCATTGTCAATGGCGAAATCCAGCGCCGTGAGGGTGGTGATGAGTCCCAGGACCCGAATGCCAAGAAGGAAAAGGATGGCTATGACCTTTTAAGCGAGGCCATGACAAAGCTCATGCTGCGCCACCCGCTGGATGAATCTACAGACTTGGTGGCCTCCGTGAACTGCGGTGCCGGCGCCGGCGGCGTGCTGGTGGACCGTTTGAACGTAAAACTTCCCAAAAACGGTGATGAGGCGGCAATAATTCTTCAGACCGCCCAGTCCCGTCCGCCCTTCGATGACCAGGATAACGTTATCGACTATGAGGTGGCCTCCCGTGAAAATGATGAAGTGAAAGTGAACGTGGTGGCGGCAAAGAATGCCCTGCTGGACTCTTGGGCCCAGTTCTTTACGGTGAAGGGGTTAAAGCTTTCTGCTATTGATGTAGACATCTTTGGGCTTCTTAATGCGTACATGGCGACAGCCAGTGAAGAAGATTTGAAAGCCACCTGCGCTATCGTAAACATTGGCGAGAAGAAAATGAGCATTGCCTTTGTGCAAGATGGCGCATTCCACTCTATGCGTGCCATGACCGGAGGCTCTCTGGATCTGGTGATTGCCAAGCTGGGAACCCATTTAGGAATTGACGCTGCCAAGTGCCACGAGATTTTCGAGAAGGGCGATCTAGGGGTGGTGGATGGATTCTCCGAAGCCGAAGTGGAAGAGGCTATGAAGCTTGCTTTTGAAGATTTGATGGCACAGATCGAATTCGGTATCCGCTATTTTGAATCTTCGGAAGATTCAAAGACTCTTGGAAAAATTTTCTTGGGTGGAGGCGGAGCCTCTATCCCTGGAATGAAGGCTTACATTGCAGAACGCACCGGACTTGAAACCGATACAGTGAATCCGTTCCGCTATGTGGAGTGCGATGCCAAGGTGTTTGGCGCAAACGGTATCTCATTGAGCCTTTCTAATATCTATGCCCCTGCACTGGGCCTTGCGATGAGGAAATTCTAATGGCTACGAAAAAGAAAAAGGAAGAAGCAAAATCCTCCGTGGCTACAAGGAAATCTCTTTGCATTTCCATTAACCTGCTTCCCAGGGAGTACCGTAAGCCCGTCAAGGATTTCTCTTGGATTACGGACCGCCGCGTGGTGTGGCCTACCATTGCCCTTATCGCGGCAGTGATTAGTGTCGTGATGCTGTTTTCTTTCATCGAAGAAACCCTTTCCGGACTCAACCAGGAATTGGAGCGGGTCAAGGCAGAGGTGGAAAGGGAGCGTCCTCTGCTTACCAAGATAAGCGATTTGGAACAGAAGCAAGGCATTATCAACACAAAGATAAACGCCCTCAAGTCCATTCAGGTCAGCAAGAAACGCTGGGTTATTTTGTTCGAAAACGTTTCGTCGGTGTTGCCTCCCAATATGTGGCTTACCAGCCTGAACCAGATAAGCGACAACGATTTGGAAATGCGCGGAACCACCTTTGATTTTTCTGAAGTCGCTGAGTATATGGTGAAATTGGAAAAGCAGGTGAGTGTCGAAAAAGTTTCGTTGGTGAATATCTCTACTTCGAAGGTCGATGGGGAAGAAGCTTACACCTTCACCATCAAGGTGCTCCTGAAACAGGATCTGGGAATGGAGGGGTAGCATGGGTAATATAGATTGGAAAGACAAAAAGAACATATATGCCATCTCCATTATCGTCTTGATTTTGGCGGCGGCGTATTGCGTCTATACCTATATGTGGGATCCCTTTGTCCAAGAAAGGACAAATCTTGAAAACCAGTTGCAGTCTGCTCAGGCGGAACTGGACAAGATTAACGCTCAGAAAAAACGTGTTGCCGAACTAGAAATGCAGCTTGTTCAAGCGGAGAAAGATTTTGAAAAGCTGAAAGAGATGTTCCCCGAAGAGGAAAAAGTGCCCCTGCGCTTGCAGGACCTGTATTCTGTGCTGCGCAGCTCCGGTGTGCAAATCCAGCGTTTCAACCCCGAAGGTGGTAGCGAAAAGGAGCATTACATAGAAAACCGTTATTCCATTGCGGTGAACTCCGGCTATCACATGTTAGGTTACCTGTTTGCCGAAATTGCAAACTTCAATTACCCAACGGCGATTTCCAACTTGCGACTTAACCGCTACTCCGGCATTGCCGCTGAGCTTCAGAAAGCGGAAACCCATGGGTGGACTCCCATTACCATGTCGGTTACCTTCAACCTGACCACATACACATCCAAGAAGGTAGCAAAATGATGAAAAAGATATTTGTCCTTTTGTTTCTTGCCTTTGCCGCTTCTGCAAATGCGGCTCAGATTAAGGATGTAAAATTTGTCTGCGACGCCAAGAAGTGCGAAATGGGATTCCAGTTTGCTTCTGAAGAAGATTTGCCTACGTTCTTCCAGAAATATGACGCGGCAGCAAAAAAATTGACTGTTGGTTTTTCCAATACGGATTTCGCCTTAGGTGAAGGAACCTACGGTATTGATGACGCCTCTGAATGGGTAAAATCCATGAGGGTGTTCAAGGAAAAATATCGTGGCATGGATTTCTTGAAGATCGAGATGTCGGTGGGTCCGTCTCTTGCAAACGACAAGAACGAGATATCTTTGGAAGGCGCTAATTTCCTTTTGAAACTTAAGGGAAATAGCGGCAAATCTTGGACTCTTTCTAAGGTTTTTGCCCAAAAGAAGAAAGAAGCTGACAAGCGTGCATTAGAACAAAAGAAGGCTGCCGAGAAGGCCGCTTTTGAAGAGAAAAAACGCCTTGCCGAAGAAGAAAAGGCTGCTAAAAAAGCTGCCGCAGAGGAAAAGAAGGCCGCAGAAAAAGCAGCCCTTGAAGAAAAGAAACGCTTAGCTGAAGAGAAGAAGGCTGCTGAAAAGCAGGCTGTTGAAGACAAGAAGGCTGCGGCCAAGGCTGCCGCCGAAGAAAAGAAACGTTTGGCCGAAGAAAAGAAGGCTGCCGAGAAGGCCGCTCTTGAAGAGAAGAAACGTCTTGCCGAAGAGGAAAAGGCTGCTAAAAAAGCTGCCGCCGAAGAAGCCAAGCGTTTGGCCGAAGAACAGAAAAATTTGGACAAGGCTGTCAAGGATAGTGCTATATCGGCTCTTCTGCCCGGTGTCAAGGAATTTACGGTACTCATGGGATCAGGCATGGAACAGTTCCGGCTAGTGACGGATGATGCCATTGATATCAAATACGTTTCTGGTCCTGACAAGGCTTCTATCATTACGGTTGGGGTGGCCGGACCGCAAAAGTCGCCTCTATTTAAGATAGGTGCTGGTTCTCTAGTAAAGTCCGCAACATGGGGGGCCAATGGTTTGAAACTCCAATTGCCCGTAGGTCTGCGCCCTGTAATTCTGGTGCAAGATGGAGCCTTGGTTTTGCAGACCACGGAAAGTGCAATCAAAAAGGATGGGTTTATTTTCTGGTCGGCTCGTCCTGATGGAATCTTTGTTCGTGACTGGATGAAGGCCGCCGATGCAAGCCAGAACTTTGATTCCTTTGTGAATAAGTTTGAAAAAGACAGCAAGAAGATTGTGTCCGGCGCCCAGGTGTTCCACCTGAAGCCTGTGGTTCGCGAACTCATTGTGGTGGAAGACGAAATTGACATGTACGCCGGTCCTAATGAAAATTCCCAGATTATTAATCGTCTTTCATTTGGTGATCGTTTGGTGAATATGGATCTGGTTGGGCTTTACTATAAAGTGCAGAGCGGAGCGCGTGTAGGCTTTGTGAATCGCCGATCCGTAAGCTACAAGGATGAACTTTCTGCGGTCCAGCAGGAAAGACTCAAACAGATCGATAAGGAGCGTGGTGAGCTTGCAGAAGGTACTATCAATATCGCAAGTCAGTTAGATGGTATGTACGAGGACCGTGTGACCTATAGTTCTTTCGGCCGTCGAGACCCCTTTGTAGAGGTTAAGGGTCTGGTTGAAGAAGGCATTAACATCGATCAGGTGGAGCTGGTGGGTATCATTTGGGAATCCGATGTGCCTATGGCAATCCTGGTGGAAGCAAAGAATCCGGCCATTTCTTACACCCTTAAGGAAGGGGATAAGATCTTGAATGGTAAGGTATTGAAAATTACAGAAACAGATGTGCTCTTCCTGATTCAAGAATTTGGTGTGAGCCGTCGCTACTCCATGGGTCTTCCCGATAAGTATGGGGGTAAAAAGTGAAAAAGGTAGCTAAGATCGTTCTCATTCTGCTTCTTGCTGTAGGATTTGCGGCATCTTTTGCCCAGCAGCCTGCAGAGAGTGGCCCTTCGGAGCCGAACAAGAAGTTGTACAACTTCACCTTCGTGGATATGGACTTTGATGCTGTATTCCGTTCCCTTTCCGTGACGGCGGGTGTGGATATTCTGCTTGCACCTGATGTGAAGGGTAAGATGAGCCTCAAGATTACCAAGAAAACCTGGCAAGAATCCCTGGACATTATTTGCGAGATTAATGACCTGACCTGGCTCATTCAGGACAAGTACATTGTCATCCAGCGTTCTAGCACATACCAGGCTAAACTGAAGAAGCAGGCTGATGAAGAAGCCCAGGCGGAACAAAATGCTCCCTTGGTTCGTAGGAATTTCCAGGTGCACCATGCCAAGGCAGAGGAACTGGTGAAGGTCCTTGAAAGCATGAAGTCCAATCGTGGACGCATCACTGTAGTGGAACGAACCAACTCTATCATCGTCTATGATACTGATGGAAGAATTGACCAGATGGAGAATGCTCTGAATGAATTGGATGTTGAAACGCTCCAGATTATGATTACTGCCAAGCTTGTGGTGGTGAACAGCGAACTTGCTCGCGAACTTGGTGTGGACTGGACTGCTACTATGGGTAGCACCGCTCTCACTCCTGGTGCCGCAGGAACTCCTAACGGAAGTGGCGCTGGCGATACTCGTACAAGCGCAGCTATCCGCTCTTTCCCGAACAATGGTGTGTCTCCTGCTGTGAGCGGAGCTTCTACAGCTATTACCACCAGCGTGCTGGATAACCATTTGCAGCTTGCCATTTCTAACCTGATGGGTGACGCTTCTACCGAAGTGCTTGCCAGCCCCCAGGTTTCTACCTTGGATAATACCGAAGCTCAGGTGTTTATGGGTGACAAGGTTTCGATTCGTGTGATTGACGATAGCGGTGAATCTTCGACCCAGCTGGTTGAAACGGGTATCAAACTGACAGTGACGCCCCATGTTTCTGGCGACAACCGCATTTTGCTGGACCTGCACCCGGAAAACAACTCTTACGATTATGACTCCAAGGGTGAAATCGTAATCAGTACTCAAGAAGCAAAGACCAAGGTGGTTGTTGCTGATGGTGAGACTGTGGTTATCGGCGGTCTGACTCGAAACGAAACTCAGGAATCTGAAAGCGGCATCCCGTTCCTCAAGGATATCCCGCTGTTTGGTAATCTGTTCAAGTATTCCCGCAAGTCCGTGGTCAAGAAAGACCTCGTAATCTTCGTGACTCCGCGTATTATCCGCAACTATATTGGTTCTATACAGACTTCGGAAGTTTCAGCGGAAAAGGCGGGAACTTCTGCTTCAGCTCCTGAAGCGAAGAAGGTGGAGCAAAAGTCTGCGGAAAAGCCAACTCCTGCAGCCGCCAAGCAGGCTGCCCCTGCCAAGCAGAATGAAAAACCTGCTGCTTCCAAGGCTCCGGCTGCTCCGGCCCCTGCCGCAAAAAGCGGTAGTGACTGGGAATAATTTCCCCGTTTGAAAGAGTGATGCAAAAGACCAGGGCGATCGCCCCGGTCTTTAATTTTTTTTGCTTTCCGATGCAGAATCTTTGCGGTTTACTTGAATAAATCGTTATCGTCTTCGTCTTTGACGGATACCTCTGTACCGGAGGCTGAATCGTCCGTGCCGTCGTCGAAGGTGTCGGCCGGGGTGATTCGGCTGGTGCGCTTCACCTTCTTCGCAGTGAACTTGCTGCCCAGAGCCTTGTAACTCTTGACATCGGCCACTTCCGTCAGATCCAGCTCTTCTTTCTGAACTTCACGGCCTACCTGGTATTCCATCAGCTGGCGGGCGTCGTCTGTTGCGAAGAATTCTATCATCTGCGAATCCTTGTGGTCGCTGATGAGGTTGAATTCTGTCGTCATGGGACAGCCTTCCAAGTTGAATCGCTTCACCATGTAGTTGAAGTTTCCACCCTCGAAGTAGAGGATGGTAAAGACCTGGGTGGGGTCGAACTTGTGGATGTACTTGATACCGGTACCCACAAGAATCGGGTCTGCCATGTCGTGGACGCGGGCCCTGCCGTTTTCCTTGACGATGAGAATCTTATCCTTCTCGCCGAATTCGCCAATGCGGTCACCCCTTCTCTGGGTGCTGATGAGTCCGGAGAGGGCGTCGAAGTACAGCACGCGGGCCCCCAGGGTGCTTACACCCTTGCGGATGCGCTTGACGGTCTTGACCGGGTACTTGGTGACGATATTGCCCATGGCGCCGCGGCCCTTTACTTCGATGGAGCTGAAGTCCACCTCGAAGTTCAGTTTGGTACGGGGCCGCGGTTTCAGCGTCACTTCTACCACTTCGGCTTCGCCGTTCAGGTTGCTGGACATGTAAAGCAGACGACTACCGGGCTTGTTCTTGCCCATAAAATAGTCCTTGTCGCGGGTCACGCCACCCACGTTAAAGCGCTTGATGTAGGCGGTGCCGTCTTTGCCATCCTGGTGGATGACGTTGTAGATGTGCCGTTCGTCGTCCTTGTTGAACTTTTCCACCAATACGATATTCTTACCCACAAAGTCCTTGTCGGAGACTTTCACCACCTTGAAGCTTCCGTCGGCCTTGAACACGATAAGGTCATCGTATTCGGACACGTCAAAGAGGTATTCTTCCTTTTTCATGCCGGTGCCCAGGAAGCCTTCCTTACGGTTCACGTAGAGCTTCTGGTTGGCAAGAGCCACATGCACGGCGCTTACCTGGCCGAATTCGCCAATTTCAGTCTTGCGGTCGCGACCTTCGCCGTACTTCTTGAGGATTTCCTTGAAGTAGTTTACGGCGTAGTCGGTGAGGTGTTCTTTGTTGTAGTTCACCTCTTCGATTTTCTTGTCCAGTTCTTCCAGGAACTCGTCGGCTTTTTTGCGGTCAAAGCGGCTGATGCGGCGGACCGGAATTTCGGCCAGCTTCAGGATTTCTTCGCGGGTCACTTCCCGGCGGAGCTTGCGCACATAGGGTTTCAGGCCTTCGTCAATCAGCTGGACCATCTCGTCGTGGGTCTTCGCCTTCTTGATGACCTCGTAGACTTCCTTCTCGATGAAGATTTTCTCGAGGCTCGTCATGTGCCACTGGT
>CAMHDS010000012.1 GCA_946183925.1 uncultured Fibrobacter sp.
CCAAGCCGAAGTTCAGCGCCAGCGCCGTGGTGCCCGGTGGCGAACTCTACATCCCACTGGAAGGTATCCTCGACCCGGCTGCAGAAATCGCCCGCCTCGAAAAAGAAATCGAGAAGGCCAAGGCATTCGCCGCTTCGATTGAGAAAAAGCTTTCTAACCAAAAGTTTGTCTCAGGAGCTCCCGAAGCGGTAGTCAACGCTGAACGAGTAAAGTTGGCTACACAACAGGATATTATTGCGAAGAACGAGGCCGCACTTAAAGAGTTGAAGTAAGGCTCGCGACTTGTCATTCCCGGCTTGGTCGGGAATCTTCAAAACAATTCAAAAGAGGTGCCCCGCACGAGCACCTCTTTTTTCATCCCCCACATTGGTCTATTGACTATCGTTGTCAAAAAATATATATTGGTAATGTAAATGGAGGTTTCCTATGTCCGAAGCCATGGTTGCAGAATTCACAAAACGAGCAGCGTCCCTTTCTAACGAAGAGACGATTTTCGTCATTTCCATTCTTTTGGAAAAGCTGAAAGCACCTGCAACCGCAACTACGAAAAACGGCTCTTTGGACAATATTTTCAACTTGGCTGACAAGCTCCACTTAAACTCTGCCGGAAAGTCCTGGACACGCGAGGAGCTTTATGACCGCTAGTTGCTTTCTGGATACAAACATTCTTGTATATTCAGTTGACGAAAAGGACAAAGCCAAGCAACGCACCGCCAGAGATTTGATTGCCACCTTGGTCCAAAATGATGACGCAATTATTTCCACGCAAACCTTGCAGGAATTTTACAACGCAGCCACCAAGAAATTGATTGCATCAAAGAAGGATGCAGGATTGTTTGTCAAGCAGTTTTCCGACATCATTCCAGTCCATAGCAACACCGTAAACGATGTGTTGGCGGCGATAGACATTAGTGAAGCGTCTCAACTATCCTTTTGGGATTCTCTTATTTTGGCATCCGCAAAAGCATGCGGTTGCACAACGATTTATTCAGAAGATCTGAACGACGGGCAAACGATTAACGGCGTAAAAGTCGTGAATCCGTTTAAGTAAGACCGACGCTCGATTTTAGTTAGCGACAGTCACTCCGCTGAACGCACCAAGCTCGCTACGCAGCAAGACATTATCGCGAAGAATGAGGCGGCGCTGAAGGAACTGAAGTGACACAAGCCGCGAATGCGGATTGTGTCATCCTGAGCGGAGAGGCGCAAGCCTCGTAGTCGAAGGATCTAAATTTTAAGAGGTGTTCTTAGAACACCTCTTTTTTTGTCAACCTATTTTCCGAATAAATCCGAATGTGAGCCAGTCGCTGTCGCCGAAAGAATCAATTCATCATTAAATATCTGATACATCAAAAGCCAATCCGGCTCAATATGACATTCTCTAAAATCGGACAAAGTTCCAACCAACTGATGATCTCGATTGTTAGGCGGAAGTGGTTCACCTTTCGACAACTTATCCAGTACAGCGATTAATTTGTTTAAGTCTTTACCACGTTTTTTCATGACCTTGACATCATGCTTCATGCGGCTAGTGTACTTAATCTGGAACAAAGGCTATTCCTCCAGCATAGAGGCAACAGCATCTGCAGCCGTGGCATAAGGGCCATGGAGATTCTTGCGACTACGTGTATCTTCAATAGCCTTTTCCAAGGATAAGTCCTCGGGTGCATGACGGACTTCAAAAGGAATCCCTTTATGCTCAATGGCAAAAGTCAAGAATATGCGGATAGCCGTAGATGTATCCATACCGAGAGACTGGAACAAATCGTCCGACTTCTTTTTCAGGTCATCATCGACCCTCATTTGCAATGTAGCCATAGTTAAGCTCCTTTTTCCGTAAATATACACAATTTGCATTTACAAGTCAATAAATTTTAACGAAAATGTAATGACAATTCATTACACTTTCTATCAAGACGATCCTTTTTCACCCGAAAAACACTTTTTTTGACATTTTGCGCATTTTTGAAGCTATATTTAAAGGGTAAAAGAGTTTTTGCTCTTGTTCTCCATACGAAATCTCGACCATTTCACAAAGCGAGAACGAGGCAGACGCTCACGCAGGTACGCCGCTTTGCGGTGTGCTTCAGTTTGTTATGTCAGCTTTTTAGCTGATTCTTGGTCGCGTAGATCAAGGGCAACAGCCCTTATGGGGCGTGGGTCGTTTGCGTTTATCGCTTTGAGGCAGTCGAGAGCCCCGTATGGATAAATGCAACGATCTACGCCTTTTTTGTATTCTCAAAAATCGCGAAGTGCTTTGCAGAACAATCAAAAACTTGAGATGTTAAACCTGTTCTGTAGGGATTTGCCGCATGAAACTACGCTCATTTACTATTGAGAATTATAGAAGCATTAAGAATGCCAGGAAAATCGACATTTCCGATTTGACCACAATAATTGGTCGTAACAATGAGGGCAAGTCCAACATTTTGAGAGCGTTAAATGTCGCTATGACGATCATTGGTAAGCGACGCTCTTTGGCGTCCGCAAGGCTGAGACCAAATAAAGACGATTTTTTCTATAATCGGAAGAGGGACTTTCCAATAGATTTGCAAGATGAAACGGAGTCTGGAGAAACCGCATTTGAACTGGAATTCTACTCTTTCTCGCCAAGTGAAAAAAAAGGCCTCGAAAAAATAATAGGAAAGGCTTATTCAAAGGATTCAATTTCAATTAGAATTGAAATCGGAATACAAGAAAAGCCCTGTATAACTTGTGAGTGTAAGGAAATATCGAAGTTTACGAATGAAATCACAGATTTCGTATCCTCACACATTACGTTCAATTATATATCTGCTATTCGAACAAATGAAAATGCGGAGTATGTCGTTCAATCGCTTGTATCATCGGAATTAAAAATATTGGAAGGCGATAAAAAATATAAGAAAGCATTGGAAACGATAAAGAAAATAAGAGAACCACTTTTAAAGAAAGTCTCCAAGAACGTAAAGAAGAGTTTGATTGAATTTCTTCCATCAATCAGAGATTTGCGTATTGAATTTGCAGAAAATTCAAGGGCATGGCCTTTTTTGAGAGAAGGTATAAATATTGTTATTGATGACGGGCAACCGACAAATCTAGAGTATAAAGGCGATGGAATTAAATCTCTTGTTACAATGGGTTTATTAAAAAATCGAGGTGATGTTGGTACACCTTCTATTATTGCGATAGAAGAACCTGAATCCCATTTGCATTCGTCTGCTATAGATAGGTTGAAAAAAATTTTAGAAGATCTTTCTCGGACTTCGCAAGTTATTGTTTCATCTCACAACCCTATTTTAGTCAACAGATATGACCAGGGTGTTAATATTTTAGTAGAAAATGGTCAAGCTATTTTTAAACCGAATATAAGACAAATAAGAGACTCCTTAGGAATAAAAATTTCAGACAATCTAACTGACGCAGAAAATGTCCTTCTCGTGGAAGGCGAAACAGACAAGGTGATTCTAGCATCGTTTATCAAGTCTTTTTTCCCAAAATTGTTTAAAGCAATCGAACAAAATGCCGTAGTTATTCAATCTTCGGGCGGAACAAAGAATATGCCTGCAATTTTAAAGACATACTCTATGTTAGTTTGCAAGGTGTTTGTTGTAACTGACGCGGATAAATCAGCACGGGAAATGCTAAAGAAATTAAAAGAAGAAAATCTCGTGTTAGAATCGGACTATTGTTCATTAACATGCACAGGAAAATACGAATCAGAAATAGAGGATGTTTTTGACCCTTCATCCTATATTGATTTTATAAATAAACGATATGGTCTCAATCTTGTGCTGAAAGATTTTAGTGGCAATTTAAAATGGTCTGAAAAAATTGCAAAAATTTTGAACGGAAAGGGAAAAATCCTTGAAAAAAAGGATATCTCAGATTTAAAGCAACTTGTTGCAGAAAAAATCGCTGAAAATATAAAAAAGGCCTATGACAAGCGAAGATGTCCTGCGTTATACGCTTTTATAAAGAACACCGAAAAACAAATTTTTCAATCCAACCACTAGCACGGAGACTTATCATGAAACAAAAATTGATCAAAAATAATAAGGGCTTTTTTGTATTGCTTGCTACAATGATTATCTTCGCTGCATGTGGCGGAGATAGTGGAAGCAATGGTAAAACCGAAACAGATGAATCTTCGCAGGCGGAAACCTTCGACGATCTTCCCAATTGCAGCAAGAATCGCGAAGGTGAAACGGTTACCGTTTTGGATGATCGAAAAACATACATTTGCAGTAATGGACGATGGGAATATCTGAATGAAGTTCCTGACACGGTCAAGACGGAAGATGATTTGTCTGCTTGCCTAGAGAAGAACGAAGGCAAGATAGCCTTCGTCACAAAGAATTCTACAGTATGGGGTTGTTTTGACAAACGTTGGGAGGAACTTGGTACGGCTTATCAGAATGCAGATGACCTTCCGAATTGCTCCGACAAACGCGAAGGCAATACAGCCTATGTTATTGATGACAAAGAACCTCTGACTTGTTCTGATGGGAAATGGGAAAAATCCGGCATCCAACCACAAAATCAAGAAACTGACTCAAAGAATGACCATAAATCATCATCTTCTAGTAAACAATATTCTAGTTCAAGTGTAGAAAAGGATTCTAACGAATCGTCTAGTTCTATTGAAGAAACAATAACGGATATGAAACTTTCCGTATATTCTTCAACGGAAGTCTTTCCTAAATGTATTCTTGATGATTTGGGGAAAATTATAGTGAACCTATTGGATACATCATATTTTATTTGTGAAAAGGAAGGTGGAAACGGCCTGAGTGACTACACAATGGAATATCGAAAAATAAAGAAAGAAGAGATGAAATTAGTTTTTGAGGCTGCTTTCGGAGAATGTTCAGAAAAAAAGAAAGGTCAGAAGTTTAACTTGTTTGAAAAGAAGATTATTTGTGATGAAAATACAGATTTCCATTATTTCAGTTATCACTATTATAATGAGTTTGATTTGCTTACAGATAATCGAGATGGCCAGGAGTACAAAACAATTAAAATAGGTCACCAGATTTGGATGGCGGAAAATTTAAACTATGACTATAGAATTGAAGGAGCTGATTTTAGTTATTGCTACGACAACAAATCTGATAATTGCGAAAAATATGGACGCCTTTACACATGGGCCGCCGCAATGGATAGTGCCGCCGTATTTTCTGAAGATGGAAAGGGGTGTGGAGCAAATTCTACAATTGAAATAAACTCGGGTAATGATACGACATGGTATTGTAAACCCAAGAATACCATTCGTGGAATATGTCCCAAAAATTGGCATTTACCAAATGTCGAGGAATATAGACAACTTGTGGAATTTGTTAGCGGAGAAAACTGCAGTTGGTATAATTCAAGTTATTCTAATTCTAGTAGCACTCATGCCTGTGCGGGAGGTTTTGAATTAAAGTCTTGGTCAGGTTGGTCTCATGGCGGCAATGGATCGAATGAATTCGGTTTTTCCGTTTTGCCTGCGGGTTTCTCGTATGAACTGCTTGATTCAACAGCTGCTTTTTGGGAGTCGGACGTTATATTAAGTTATGATGGAGGAAATGCCAAAGCCATAACAATGGATTATTCGCATAACAATGTAAATTTCAACGATGTGATTAGAACTGTAGAAAGGCTATCTATTCGTTGCATTAAGGATTAAAAAATTTTTTTGCGTTAGGGATAGTGACCCCTTGGGGCGGAGACTTGCTCGCAAGGCTCCGTTCTAGGAGGCAGGCGTCAAGCGAAGCGAAGACGGGTGCCCCTAGAATATAGCCCGACCCGCACGGGTAGTGCGGGGAACGCCCAAGGAGATCCCCGCCTTCGCGGGGATGACAGGAATGGGCTCTACAACCCTAGCGTCTTTTCGAATTCGGCCAGCAACTTGCGGCCCTGTTCCCATTCGCCCAGGTTGGAGTCGGCGTTGATATGCCCGAGGCATCCCACATCCACGAACATAGAGCCCCAGGCATCTGCAAACTGGCGGGCCCGTTCGATGGTCACGTAAATGTCGTTTTCGCTGGCCACAACGCAACTGGGCACGGGCAATTTTTGCAGGGGTACAGGCGCAAAATCCTTCGCGAGGTCAAGCTTATCCACATCGGCTGGCGCTACAAGAAAAACCGCCTTGACGTTGCCGGGGACTCCGCCTTTTGCCGCCTTCTCCAAAAGCCAGTGGACCGTAGTGACCACCCCCAGGCTGTGGGACACAAGAATGGTATCCGTTTTCAGGCCAGACACGGTTTCGTCAAGGGCCAACACCCAATCCGCCTTTAAGGGATGGTCCCAACTGTGCTGATAGACACGGCTTGCGTCGGGCAGGCTCTTTGTCCAGTAGGTTTGCCAGTGGGTAGGTCCAGAATTGCTGTATCCGGGGACAATCAGGTAATGCATAGCAGACAAATTTAGCAATCAATCCCAGTTGATGCTGGGAGGCGGGTCCTTGAGGTCCTTATTTTGCTTGGCGGCCTCGAATTTCTTTTCCAGAAGTTCTGCACGGCTTTTCTGGGCTTCCTTGGCGGCGGCGAACTTGGCGTCCAATTCGGAACTGCGGGACTTCTGTTCTTTCAAGAAGTCGTCGAAGGACTTGAGTTCCTTCTTGAACTCCTTGTGGGAAAGAACTTCGCCGGTATCGGCGTCCACCACGATTTCGCCCTTGCACATGGGGCATTCGACAGTCAGCGTTCTCACGGCCATAGAGTCTCCTAATCCCTGCGCCCGCCGATAAGGCCTGCGCGATACGCCCAGTAGAGCAGTTGCAAAATGGAGGAAACGGCGGCAGCCACATAGGTAAGCCCCGCCGCAAAGAGCACACCGGAGACGGTGTTGTATTCCCGACCCTGGGCCACGATGTCCATACGGGCAAGGGCCTTCTTGGCGCGGGAAGAAGCGTCAAATTCCACAGGGACGGTTACCAAGGTAAAGAACGTCGCAATGGCAAAAAGCAACACACCCACTATAGCCAAAGAGTATCCCAGCGCCCGACCGGCGCTCATCAAGATAATTCCGAGAATCACAAGCCAGGGCCCCAGATTGGAGCCGATATTTGCCGCAGGAACGATAAATGAACGGAGCCACAGGGGAAAATACCCCTGAGCGTGCTGGATGGCGTGGCCTACCTCGTGGGCGGCAACGCCTGCGGCACTGGCGTTCTGGCCGTAATAGACTTCCTTGGACAGGTTCAGGGTCTTGTTCAGGGGGTTGTAATGGTCCGACAAAAATCCCTGATGCACCAGGACCTTCACGTCGGTAATGCCCGCATCCATCAAAATAGCCTTGGCCACGTCGGCTCCGGTAAGCCCGCTCGTAATGCGGACTTTCTGGCCCGCAGCAAAGCGGCTCTTGACCAGCATGGAAACGGTGCCCGAAAGCACCAGGGTCACAAGCAATATGGACATGTACAAAGGATCGAACATCATAAGCGGATCTCCTGGGAGGTAATATACAAAAAACTACATATCTCCGGTCTTGAGCCTGGAGCCGTCCCGCAGGTGGGTAAGCGTCAGGCCGAGAACCATGTAGAATACCGCCTGGGTCGCCAGAGGCAATAGGTAGGTAGCGGCATCGCTAACGCCTGCACCCCGCTGTTCAATGGCAAGCCACGCCGGAATGGCAAAAGTCGAGGGGAAAAAGTTGGAAAGTCCTTTCATCCAGATCGGGGCCAATTCAACAGGCCAACTGAAATTGGACAAGAACAGAAGCGGAATGGACATATACAGGAACAGCTGTACGCTGGTTTCGCGACGCAAGAACACCTGGGACACCACCATGCCGAAATTGATGACAGCAAGTAAGAAAATAAAGGTAAATACCGCCATGGGCAAGAATTCGCCACGACGGGGAAAGTCAAAGACATCGTAGATGACGAAGTGGTAAAACAGAATGAAGCTGCAATAGTGAACAAAGTAAGCGAAGGAGCGACCAAAGTACCGATAGAACAGGCCTTCATTTTCATGAGCGGTATTGCGTTGCAACTTGCGGAACTTGCGGTGGGCGCGGGCGCCCCCAAGCAGGCATAGGCCAATCACCAAGGTCTGCTGCAATATCAGCACCAGCACGCTAGGGACAACATAGTTAGAATAGCTACCCGTATTGTTGTACATGGTCTGAATGCCCAGGGGAATCGGGTCACGCATAGCCATGGCCTGCGCGGCAGAGACCTTCTTGGAAAGGGCGATGCGCTTGACCTTGGTTGTTGCCCCGAGGGTTAAGGCACAGGTGGAAAACGCCGTAGAGATGTTTCCATGAAGCATCACGTAGGCGCCATGGGTAAATACGTTGACCACCACATTCTCGCCCTTCTGTAAATTCGCCTCCATTCCCTTGGGAATGACCATAAATCCATATATATCTTCGCTCGCCATGGATTCTTCGGCATCGTGAATTTGGCCGAAGGTTTGCCGCACACTCACCTGCTGGGATGCGTCTGCCATCTGGACGAGTTCGCGAGAAAGCTTGCTGTGGTCCATATCCACGACGGCTACGGGAATCTTGGAAACGGTCTGGTACTTGTAGGGCATGGGGTAATAGAACGCATAGAGCACGCCAGCCACCACCAGCAAAAGCACCGCCGCCGCATCGGTATAGAACAGTTTCCATTCCGCAACGGCCACCATGAAGAACCGCTTGAGGATATCAATCATCTGACACCTCCGGCGGTCGATTTTCTGCGTCCCGATTCATCTGCGGATTCATCAGGTTCAGATGCAGCCTTTCCGTATTTCGGGCACCGTGCCTGTTTCCGATTCCATAATTCGCAGGATTCAAATCGTCGGCGACCACGCCCAGGGCAGCCTTAATCTTGTCCTTCGCAGATCCGTGCTGTCGGACCCAGTTCAATTCCTTGCGCTTGGAGGCAAACCAGCGCACATACAGAAGTCTTGTGGCCAGCAGCTGCCAGAACAGCCCCATAAAAAGAAGGGTGACGATACTATCCCAAGCGTGCGCGCTGCCGGCAGGGCCCACCAACATGGCGGACTGGACCTTGAGCAGGTGGGTCAGCGGCAACAGGTAGGCAAAACAGCGCACCACAAAGGGCATGGCCATCAGGGGGAATGTCTGCCCCGCAAAAGCAAAGGCAGGGCCACCAATCACACCCGCCACGCTTGTAGCCATGCGCATGTTTCCCGTAATGCCCACAAAGGTCGCGCCCGCCCCGGTGCAGGCCAAAATCATCGCCAACTGGCCCGCCGACACCAAGACGAACTCCCTAAAGGTCATGGGGGTCAGCGTGCTATGGGCGTAGGCATACACCGCCATGAAGGCAAGCCACTGGACAACAATCAGGGGCAACATGGTCGCACACATAAGGACGGCGCGGGATTTTCCGGCACGACCGATCATCCAGCGGACCGTATGGTCCCTGAAGGGGAAACTGAACACGTAAACCGCCCCAAGAATTGCCGCCAGATGGAAGATGGCACTGACCAGCCCCAACCCCAAGAACCCCTGGTAGTTACCTTCGAGATTGCCGACGGAATGGAGTTCCACCTGGACAGGATTGTCGATTCCTGCGGTAAAGAGCCATTCGCCCACATTCGTCACCACCGCACGGATTTCTTTTAAGGCAAAGGAATTGGTCAAGTAGTTCTGCCCGCTGGAAAACACGGGAATCACGGGCGTCTCGAGGCGAAGGGCGCGTCGTTCCATATTGTAGGGGATAACGAGAAACGCCTGCAGGTCTCCACGGATTACCGCATGTTCGCATTCCCCGATGTCGCTGCACTCCTGGACCACATCCAGAACGGGGTCCGACCGCAAGGCGTTTTCCAGCTTATCGGCTAGCAGGGACGCATCCTGACGGACAATACCGATGGGCACGTGCAGAATAATGCGAGCCGAAAAGAACTCCACCATAAAAATGGAAGTTCCCACGGGCAAAAGAAGGATGACCAGCCACAAGACAATGTTTGGACTGAAATAAATCTTCTTGACCGTGTCTATGAACGCCCTGAACAATTTTATTTCCTACACCAAGGAGATTTCCGCCTTCGCGGAAATGACAATTACGCTATTTCAATTGCTCCAGCGGGAACAACACGCTCATGCCGGGCCTCAGGTTTTCCACCTCTACCGTGGGGCGCAGGCGCACTTCGAAAGTCTTCAGGTCAAAGCCGCCGCTTTCCTTGGAGCTTTTCCAGGTGGCATAGTCCCCAACGGGGGCAATGTAGGACACCTCCATTTCCACGGCGGCGTTCAATGCCGGAACTGGCAGAACAAAAGTCTTGCCCTTGGTCACGTTCTTCAAGAAATCTTCCCGCAGGTGGAACACCGCCCAGGCGTCCTTCAGGTCGGTCACGGCGATTACCGGCATGCCCGCCCCCACGACCTCGCCTTCTTCCACCACCTTCAGGGTGACCTCGCCCGCGATGGGGCTCTTGATTTTTGTTTCTTCCAGGTAGGCGTTCACCTCGGCGTTGGCACCTTCGGCCTGCTTCACCAGGGCTTCTGCCGCCTCCTTGTCTTCGTCGCGGGCGCCTGCCAGGGCCATCTCGTACTGGGCCCGAGCCGCATCGGCAGCCCCCTGGGAGGCCTTCATCTGGGTTTCGGCCTCGTCCCGTTTCTGCAGCGGGAGCACGCCTTCGTTATAGAGTTTCTGCACCCGCTCGTAGGTGTTCTTCGCCAGGTTGGCGGCATCTTGTGCACGGGCCGCCATGGCCTTCAGGGCCTTTACGTCTTCGGAGCGGGCGCCGTTTTTTGCCTTGTTGGCCTGAGCCTTGGCCGCCCCCAGCGCTCCCTGGGCCTGCATTTTCTTGGCCTCGATCTCGGGGCTGTTGATGACTGCCACCAGGGCGTTTTTCTTGACGGTCTGGCCTTCATGGACCAAAAGTTTTTCTATGCGTCCGGGGACTTTCCCTGCCACCAAAACGCGGCGGGCTTCCATCTGGCCCTGCAAGTACTTGTCCTTCGGCTTTGTGGCAAATTCCTGAAGTTGCAGAATAGCCGCCACCATAAGGGCCACCAGCACGACAATCGCAAAAATCTTGCTTGCAAACTTTATCTTGTCCATTATTCCTTCCCCACAGTTTTGCTATTCAACATGGCCCCCGCCTGTTCCACCTCGCCGCTGGCTTCCAACAGGCCAAGCCAGGCAATGACCGCATCGTAATGGGCCTTCAAGTCAGCCACCTGGAGGCGCGACAACGCAAGTTCTGCATCCACCACGTCCAGGCCCGTAGCAAGGCCGGACTCGTAAGCCAGTTTCTGGCTGCGGAGGGCCTCATCCGCAAGCTCCCGGGTTTTCTTTAGGCTTTCCAGACGGCCCTTGGCATGCTCCAGCTCCCGCCAGCGCTTTTCTACCAAAAGGCCGATATTGTCCAAGGTCTGCTCTTCCATACTGGCCAGGGAGCGGTCCATGGCCTTGGCGTTTGCCACCTTGGAGCGGGTCTCGCCGCCCTTGAACAAATCCCACTGGGCCTTGGCACCTACGGCCCATTCCGGCTCCAGAATGGTCAGGTCCTTGGTGTAGAGTTCCTTGTAGGCAAAAAGCGCTACCGTCGGGAAATAGTCCGCACGGGCGGCACTCACCGCATCCTGGCTGCGCTTGCGCTCCGTACGGAGCTGTCTCAGTCCCGGATGGTTTTCCCGGGCCTTCTGCTTGATTTCTTCCATGGTCCGAACACTCTCCGGAGCTTCCACCGGAGTAACCGCCGTAATGTTCGTGTCCGTATGGAGCAGGCTTGCAAGAGCCATCCGGGCAAGGGACTGGTCCCGCAAGGCGTCGTCGTAGGCGTTTTCTGCTTCAGCCAGCGCCACTTCGGCGCGGAGCCTTTCCGCCTTGCTGATCTGGCCGCTGGCCTCCAGCTTCTTGGAGCGCTCCAGGTGTTCTTCCAAATTCTTCTTGGTGTTCTCCCGCATCACCGCCAGCTCTTCGGCCAGCCTAAGGGTAAAGTACTTGGTGGCCACATCCATCAAGATGGCATTTTGCGCCATGTCGAAGGCGGCCTTCTTGGCGTTCACGTTCTCCTTGGCGGCATCGTAGGCGGAATAAATCTTGAGACCCGTAAAAATGGGCCAGATGGCTGTAAGCCGAGCATTAAAGAACAGTTCGTCCTGGACCTTCATCCGGAATTCGGCATCGTCAATCTGGGACTTTGCCGCATCCATCTGCTGTTGAGTAGCGGCGGCATACTCGTCGGCCTTCTGCAGGGCGATTTCCTGGGCGGTTCCTCCGAGCCTACTTTTGGCGAAAGCATCTGCCTGGGCTGCAGACAGCCCCTGAGCCAATGCTCCGTTATAGGCCTGGGCATACCCCGCACTGGCCTGGTTATAGGCGTCAATGTAGGCCTTGGAATAGGCGGCAGCCGGAGCCACCGTAGATAGCCCGCCGGCAATGCCGCTCAGGGCCTGCTGAATTTCACCTAAATCGATATAGATGGGGTCGTTAATTCTCGTAACGCCTGCGCTCAGGCTTACCGTAGGCATAAAACGGGAACGGGCCTCGCCCTGGGCGCTTTCGGCCATGTCCACCTTGGCTTTTTCGGCCTTGATTTGCGCATTACCGGACTTGGCCATTGAAAGCGCGTCTTGCAGGGTGATAGGCGCCGACCACGCCAGCGCCGCCCCCAAAAGAACTGACAAAAAACACTTTCCCATAACTGTAAAAGATACAAAAACAGGCACTGATAAATCTTACGAAAAAATAATTTCGTGAAATTTGATGTATTATAAGAAAAATGAAACTTACTCCACTATCACTTCTATAGAGGGTAGCAAACAGAAAGCAGATTTTCTATCTTCTAGATTGTAAGGAAAGAGGGTTACCCATGTACGAAACTTTGAAACAAAGGATCAAATGTCCTGAACTCCATGAAAAAATCCGTTCCAGCAGCGAAGCCGCCAGTTACATTACCCCAGGCATGACCATCGGCGTTAGCGGATTCACCCTCTCAGGTTACCCAAAAGAAGTCGCCAAGGCTCTTGCCGAGCGTTCTCACCGCGGTGAAAAGCTGGAATTGACCGTATATTCAGGCGCCTCCCTGGGCGATGACTTCGACGGACTTTTGACACGGGCAGGAGCTCTCAAGTGCAGAATGCCCTACCAGACAAATACCGATTTGCGCAACGCCATCAACGAAGGCAAGGTCAAGTACGTGGATTTGCCCCTTAGCCTCATGTCCAAATGGGTCCGCAGCGGATACCTGAACCATATCGACGTAGCTCTGGTAGAGGCAAGTTCCATCGACGAAAACGGAAACATCATCCCCACGGCTTCTGTGGGCGCATCCGAAGCCTACGTGGCCTGCGCCGACAAGGTGATTGTAGAAATCAACACCTACGTTCCCGAAAACATCAAGGGAATCCACGACATCTACATGACGGAACTGGCTCCCAATACCAAACCGATTCCGCTCACCAAGGTGGCTGACCGTATCGGCACACCCTACATTCCTTGCGACCCGTCCAAGATTGTGGCCATCGTCCAAAGCGAAATTCCCGACTGCGGCATCCCAGAAACTGCCGGCGACGAAGATTACAACAAGATGAGCGAGAACCTGATCAGCTTCCTAGAAAAAGACGTGGAAGCGGGCAGGCTCTGCAATCCGCTGCCGCCTATCCAGGCGGGCATCGGTGCCGTTTCCAACGCAGTGCTCTCGGGCCTGCAAAAGTCCAAATTTGAGCACCTGACCGTCTATTCCGAAGTCATGCAGGATTCCCTGGTGGATCTGATAGAATGCGGCAAGGTGGATGCGGCCTCTTCTACCGCCATCACCATGTCCAAAGAAAAGATGAAGGCCTTCTTCGAGAAACTGGATTCGCTGAAGGGCAAGATCGTGCTCCGCCCCATGGAAATCAGCAACAGCCCCGAAGTGATTCGCCGCCTGAACGTGATTGCCATCAACACCATCATCGAAGCGGACCTCTACGGAAACACCAACTCCAGCTATGTGGGCGGAAGCCGCCTCATGAACGGCGTGGGCGGTTCCGGAGACTTCTGCCAGAACGGCGGTCTTTCCATTTTCATCACCAAGTCCACCGCGAAAAACGGGACCATTTCTTCTATCGTCCCACTGGTCAGCCATATCGACCATACCAGCAAGACAGTGCAGGTGATTGTGACGGAACAGGGCGTCGCCGACCTTCGCGGCCTGAACGTCATCGAGCGCGCCCATGCCATCATCGACAACTGCGCCCACCCCAAGTTCCGCCCCGCTCTTGAAAAATACCTAAGAAAGGCCTCTGTGCTTTCGGACTACCCGGCCTACCCCTACAGCGTGGAGGCGGCACAGATGTTCCACGGATCCGTCTGATGTACAAATACACCCTAAATTACACAGAACAGATGTATGCCGCCAACAAGGCGGCACTTCCCTGTTTTACAGTAACGTTAAAAAAGCCTGTAGATGGTAAAATACTGAGCGAGGCGGTAAACGCCGCCCTCAGTTACCACCCCCATTTCAAGACAAAACTCGTCAAGGAAAACGCTCTGTACGCCCTTGTCGAAAATTCCAAGGAACCCGTTGTCAAGGAATGCGACTGGGATAAGGAAATCGTGTACGGCGGAGACGATTACAATAATTTCCCGTGGGTTATCGCCTACACCGGGAAAAAGATCAGCTTCTCGGCCATACACGCCCTCACCGACGGTGGCGGCACCTTGTGTTTCCTGTTCGCCGTGCTTCGGCAATACCTGGAGCGCACAGGGGTAATGTTTATGACTCCTGTGGGCCATGTGCCAGACGAAAGCATCGGGCGCACCATGGAGGACATGTTCCAAGTCAACGGGAATCCTGCCGTCAAGAGTTTTTACAAGCCAAGTTTTGGTGCGGCCATGGAAATTCCCGCAGAATTCTACGAGACCAATCCAGAAAAGGTGGCCGTTTACCGCATAAGCCTTTCGCTACCGGACATCAAGAAATATTCCATCGAAAGCGAGACTTCGAACTTTACCGTGGTGGCCTACATTATAGCCAAGGCCATGGAGCTCGCTCTTGGTAAATCCGAGGGGATAATCAAGCTGCGCATCCCCGTCAGTATGAGAGGGGTGTTCAAGAGCATCTCTGATCGAAAGAGCATCATCATTCCGCAGTTGAACTACGACATCAAGCGCATGGGCAAGCTGGACCGCAAGCTGGTGGAAACCGCCTTCAAGGGCCAGCTGTTCTTGCTCTCTGACAAGGACAACGCCATAGAAAACTGCAACGAGATGAACAGTGCCACCCAGGCTCTCCTGGAGCACCCGGAAACCTTAGCTGCCCAGGCCAAGGCCTTCGACGACGGTTGCAACGCCATGACGGCGGGTATCTCGTATTCCCAGGCCACCAATGCCCACAGTTTCGGAGAAATGGAACAGTACATGGAAAACTACGAGGTTTACCATTTCGCCGACTGCATGCACTACATGGAAATCATCGGCAACACGTTCAACGACAGGATCAACCTATCTGTCAGCCAAAGCAGCAAAGGCGATTGTCTTATAGACAAGCTACGCAAGGTAATGGACGAAGAAAAAGTCCATTACGAAATCGAAAAAGTCCACACCCACGGCAGAATGAAGCCCGCCGAAAGCGTGTTCGCTTAAACTACTTTCCTACAGTGGGTTCGGTAACCTTCCAGGCGGAAGCCTCGTAACCCATAGTAGAGTAGTCGGTGCGCTGCAGGCTCTTGCCAAAACCGTCGGCCTCTTCCAGCCCCTTCCAGGTATCGGAATAGAGCGTGGCGTCAGACCAGTCGTAGTACCACTGGACGACAGCCGTTAAGGTCGGATCGGTTTCGCTGTACACCGCGCCACTAAAATCGAAAGGCTCCTTTATAGCCACCGTTTCACCGCGGTTCGAAAGCTTGCCCTTATAGAGGCAAATCTGCACATCGCTTGCAATCTTGTAATCGGTGCGAATGGCGCCCGTATCCTTCACCAGGGTATCCGAAAGCAGCAGGACCCTTCCACCAGCAGGCACGATGGTTCCCGAAGAGAACTCCATATTGATACCTTCTACCTTCCAACCTTTGCTCTTGGCGGACTTGGTCACATAAAGGTTTACCGCCGTATCCGCCTTGTTCACAATCTCCATAAATTCAAAGGGGACAGAACCTGTCTCAGGAGGGTGGTAGTAGATTTCGTCGATAAAGAGGGGGCCCACCTTCAGGGCCTCGTTTGCAGCCCCCTTGGTAGCCTTCTTCATGGCGCCCTGGGCCGTAGAGCCATCGCTCACGTCTATAATACCGCTGCTCAGCGTGCTTGCCGCCAGAAGCAGGCTGGATTCGCCGCCGGTCTTTTTGCCGTTCACCATTTCGTACAGGTAGTAGGAACCGCCATTGGAACTGAGATATATTTCCTCACCAAACACAGAAGCGTCGTCTGTAGCTAAAACCAGGTAACCCTTGGCAGGAACCTTACCCTTCTTGATGGTCCAGGACATTTGCTTGTACTTGGATTCAAAAATCCAGCCGCTCACATCAACATCCTTGTCGCCGGAGTTGTAAAGTTCAATCCAGCCATTGTCTTTTCCCGCCACATAGGGTTGGATTTCGTTCAGGCGGACCGTAATAGGAGACACGTATTCATCGGCAGCACCGGGGTTACCCCACTCCTTTTTGCTTGCAGCCCAGGCACTAGCCTGGCTGGGGTTTCCGCCCACGAACACGAGGCTGCTGCCGTTACCGTCGGCAAGGCTCGGCCAAGGCGGCTCCTTGCTGAAGGCACAACTCACGTCGCCAGCACCCGTCAGCTTCACGTCGATAACATCTCCCTCGTTAGAAAGCTTGGCGATGGAATCGGTTTTTACGTCCTTTTCCCAGGGGCCAAACAGACGACCTTTGAAATCCTTGTAGGTCTTCTTGAACAGGTCGGGGTCGTTGGTCACCACGATGTATTCGTTGGTATCCAAAGGTTCCGCAGGGAAATAGTAGGTCACCGCCCCGTCTAGGTGGAGGTTGAAGTACTGCATGTCGCTCATGGCAGAGCCACCGATAATCTTCAGTTCCACCCATTCAAGAGCTGAATTTTCGGGAGCGTTGTACATGACTTCGGTAATCATCACGTAGGCGCCACCCGCCTCCGTAGAATTCTGGTCGTAGCCGCTGTCTTCGCCTTTCGGGTCGTCGCCGCTACTAGAAGAACTGTCGGAACAAGCCGAAAACAAACCAGCCATGGCAAAAGCTGCCACCGCACCTACTATAGACCATTTTTTCGAGAGCATAGAGCCTCCCTTTTTTGCGGACACACCGCCATTAAAAATTTCCCGCGAGCTTTGTCCAATAGGGGTCCTTGAAATCCTTGGGGTGTTCATAGACCCTGGACCATTCCGCGGCGGCGTTTCCGAATTTAGAAAAACCGCCCTGTCGCAGGTTCAAAAAGCGAATCAAATCAATCATCCAGAAGGGCACCTGGGAACAGGGGCACTTCAGTTCCAGCACGGCGTCGCAACCCGGCTTGAAAAAGCGGGGCAACCCCGTAGAATGCATGTAGTGGGGGTCCACCGTGTAGTCAAAGCCCGTCTCTTCACGGAAACGCATACCCGTATCGATGGTCACCCGGGAATACTCTTCACGGAGCCCGAACCAGGCCCGGCGTTTGTACTGGGTCAAAAGTCTCGGGTGGGCGTTGTGCAGGTGGGTCTTGTACAAAAAATCTTTCAGGTACTTGCGGTCCGTATCACTCTTGCAAGGCCAATCTTCGGGCTTCATGTTCCAGACTTCGCCGGGGCTTATCCCCTTGATGGTGGCGCGGCTCTTGTAGCAGACCTCTTTCACCTTGCGCTTGCTTTCAAAGTGGAAGGTGCCGTCCTGAGCAGGGTGCTCGCCATAGGTGCGGATACGCATGTTGAATCGGTCCAGGAGCCTGGCCTTTTTCCAACCCAGGAATGTCCAGCGGTCCGAATCCAGGTACAAGTTGGTAATCCAGTAAAAATGTCCCGGCGTAATCTGGGAGTAATGGTCCTCTTCGCAATAGGGCGCAATGAATTCGCCAATACGGTCCGCCCATGCCACAGGAATGTGGTACTTGAGCTCGAAACGCTCCAACAGGCTAAAACCGCGGGCTTCGGCCATTACTTGAGGCCCTCACGCAGGTGGTTTTTCACATTGGGGTTCGCAAAGATTCCCGTGTAGGTCAGCAGGACCAAGTAACGGTCAAAAATATCGTATTCCAGTTTCAGGGCCTTCAAGTCGCTTTCCAGGGCACTCTCGCGGGCACGCAACAGCAGAAGCGGGTCCGCCCCTGCCGACTGGGCAAAATCCTCAAAGAGGTTTCCGGCATTCACCTTCTCCACAAAGTCCTTTTGCACCTTCCACTGGGCCACCAGGGCCACGATTTCTTCGGACAGGCGAGAAACTTTTTGGGTCAGAGTCCGCACGGCATCCAGGTAGTCGCTTTCGGCATCCAGTTCATCCACCTGATTGCGCAAGGCGTTCCCGTTGTTGTCATCCAGGAACGGGAGCCTCACTGCCAGATTCACAAAGAACTTGTCCTTCAGCTGACGGTCATCCTTGTCGGGCACCAGAAATTCTGCCGTACCGTCGCAGTTGATGGAAGAGCAGCCCGTCTTGTCCAGCCAGTCCTTATAATAGTCGTTGTAGGCTCCATAGGGGCCCACGTCGCCGGCATCCAGTTCCTTGTATTTTTTCATCAGGGATTCAATCTTCAGGGAATACCCCACGCCGATATGGGAAATGAAATCGTTTCCCTTGGTCAGATCCCGCTTGGACTTGGCCTGTTCGTATTCCATCTTGGACTTGGCCTTCATGACTTCGGGGAACTGGTCGTTTACCGCAATGCCGTCTTGCAGTCCCTTGGCGAGTTCGTCCATGGTAGGGAGCCACGAGGTATCCAGGCCCACGGAATCAAAGTCCGGCACCCAAGACTTGAGTTTCAGTTCCGCATCTTTCAGGGCGGTACTGTCTCCCAGAAGTTCCGCACGTCGGGCGGATTCCTGCTCCAGGGCCACAATCAGGTCCTGGGAATTGAAGGTCTCGCTCCCCGCCTTCAGGTGGAGCACTTCGATTCGGTCCAGGTTCACCTGGTAGAGCTGCTTGTCAATTTCGGCAATCTTCCGGCGGATGACATAGCGGAGCGCCCGCTCGTAGCGGTCGTAAAGCAGGTACGAACGGTCCACCGCCAGGCGGGCCTTCTGGTAATCCCGCAGGGTCTCGTACTGGCGCTTGTCCGCAGAGCCTATACCGAAGGACTTCGGCTTGAGGCGCAGTTCAAAGTCGTGCTTCGCAAAACTGAAACCGTCCAGCTGGTAACGGAATTCCAGGTTGTCCCAGAGCTTGGTTCCCACATCCTGGGAAGCCGCCTGGGAACGTTTTTCCGACGTCTGGTAAACCGGGTCCTTATCTACGGACTCCACCAGCTGCTCCCAGGTCAAGGGGGCGGCTACGGCGGCAGCAGAAAGGATTGCCACAAAAGACGCAGTAATAAAAAGCCTATTATCGTACATTCACAAACCTACACAATACTCACAACTCATCACTCATTACTCATCACTCACAACTCATCGCCGCTGCCGAAAATGGCTTCCATAATCCGGGTCGCCAAGTCCTTGATCTTGCCTTCTTCGGAAATGGCCACCATCTCCCCCAGCAAGAAGGAATTGTCTTCGGGAATCTTGATGGTCACTTCACGGCCATACACCGGCATGTCAGGCATTTTCCACATGCGGTCCGGGAACACCACGATACGGCTAGAAAGGCCGACCACCTCGCCCTTGATGGGCTTGCCCTTGCCGCCCAGAGTGCGGATTTCCACGTCCTTGCCCAGGTTCATGCGCTGGTAAACCTGCTCGTTGATATAGCCACGGATTAAAGATGGAGACTTGTGGGTCAAGGTCACAATAGGCGTAAAGCTGGAAACCTTTTCGCCCTCGCGCACATTCACGCTGCCCACCACCCAGTTTTCCTTGGCAATCTGCACCAGGTCCGCCTGTTCCTTTTTGAGCTGTTCCAGTTCCTTGTGCAAGGTGGCGGCCTCGGTGACGCCGCTTTTCCGTTGGAGGCTACGGCTCCCCTGCAAAAGAGCAATCTGCTCGTTGGCGTTTTTCTCGGCCAGGGCCAGTTCGTCTTTCAGGTTCTTGATTTGCATGGCCATGCCGTCGTTGCCACCGGCCTTGGCGTTGTTTCCGCTCAGGCTTTTCAGCTTAGAAGAAATTTCCTTGTTCTTCTGGTATTCCGTTTCCAGCCTGTTGATTTCGAACCGGAGCGCCGCACTGCGGGTCGCAAGGTCCGCCTTTACGGAGGCCACACGCTGGTCGATATCCGCCTTGTTCAGGCTGCTACGACCCTCGATGGCGTCAAGCTCGCGGGTCACTTCGTTAATGCGAAGGGTCAGGTCGGGGCGGTTCAGTTCCACGATGGTGTCACCCGCCTTGATTTCTTGACCGGGCATCACATGGACCTTCACGATTTCGGTAGCGCTAGGCACGCTGATGATGGTTTCAGAAGCTTCGGCAATGCCCTGGAACAGGGCGACGTTTCCCTGGTAAAAATACCCCAGACCCACCACAGCCACCACGGCCAGAATCCAGGCGATAGAAAGTTTGCACTTGTAGATAAAAGAAATGAGGAAGGTGTTTTTCAAAGCCATTTTTCAATCCCTCCCCTACATGTCCGTGGTGGCGTCTTGCATCATGAACTGGATGTCAGAAAGTCCCTCCACCTTGGCAAGTTCCGCCAAAATATCCGCCGCCGGCTTAGACGCCTTCAGCTTTATCTGGTAGGCCACGTCTATGCGCTCGCCGCCGTTCACCTCACGCATGGTAATCAATATGTAGGTCTTCAGGTTCTTGCGCATTATGTTTTCTACCGCCATGCGGGGTTCAGATGTATTGGGCAGAGCCATGCGGAGCATACCGTCAAAGAAATGCTTGGTGCCAAGACCCGTGCGGGAAAGCAAAAACGCCACGATACAAAAGGCAAGGGTCCCGCCCACGGCAGCCCCCCAGGCATACACACCACAACCAATGCCTGCACCCAGTGCCGCAAAGATGAACATGATGTCGCGAGGGTCCTTGAAGCTGGTACGGAAGCGCACAATAGAAAGGGCGCCCAGCATCCCGAGACCGCGGCCCACATTATCACCGATGGCCTGCATCACGGTAGCCGCCACCACCGAACTGAGCACCAGGGCCTGCACGTAGTTTCTGGAATAAGAAAGTCCAAGGAAGGTCCTCTCGTAGGTCCAACCGATAATGGAAGAAAGCACAAAGGCCAACAGCAGGGTATAGGCCAAGGTGATGATAGTGGCGTTAGCCGTACTGGATTGAACAGCCAATAAATCGAGCATAGAAACTCCGTTGTTTATACCTGTAAAAAATACTTTTTTAGGAGGATTATCCACCAAGAATTATGGTAAAATTTTGCCTAACAAAAAGCCCTCTGGGGTATAAATACCCGAAGCGGGAAATTTCACCCCTTTTTTCGGTCTTCATGACAAGCTATGAAAATTTCTGAATACAAAAAGTCCCCGGCCAAGCCAGGGACTTTCGCAATATTGCATCGAAAATTACTTCGCAGCGGCAGAGTCTGCTACGGGCGCGGCAACGGCAGCACTATCAGCAGCAACAGCGGCAGCGGCGACCGTAGAGTCGGCGGCGACAGCAGCGACAGTATCAGCAACAGCAACTGCAGAATCAGCGACTGCGGGTGCGGCAGGCGCCTCCACTACCTTCTCAACAGCAGCAGGGGCTGCAGGAACAGCTTCGGCAGCCTTGGGTGCTGGAGTCCCGAAGAAGGAAATCTTCGCGAGGAAAATCATCATGATCCAGGAAACGACCAAGCCAAGGATACCCATGACAACGCCGGTAATAGCCATGCCGCGGGTATCGGTGTAACCCGTGGCGTGGGCAAGTGCGTTAGGCGGCGTAGAGATAGGCAAGCTCATGCCGAGAGAGCTTGCAAAGGCCACAGACACGAGGAGAGCGGTCACGCCACCCAGTCCAATCAGGTTGTCCTGGCAGGCAATGCCCACGGCGCAAAGAATAGGAACAAGCAATGTAGCCGTTGATGTGTGACTCATGAAGTTTGCCATGAAGAGGCAGATGATGCCGCAGCCAATCATCAGGGCCAGCGGAGACCAGCTTGCAAACGGGATGGTTTTGATGAGGTGGGCGGCAAGACCTGTGGCGTTGAGGCCAACGCCCAGGGCAAAACCACCGGCCACAAGCCAAAGCACGTCCCAGCTCATGGCGTTCAGGTCTTTCTTGGTAATCACGCCGGTGAGTGCGAACACGGCCATGGGAATCATGGCAATGGCGTTGTCGTTGATACCGTGGACATTCTTACCGGTCACCCACAAAATCACGCAAAGGACAAAGGTAATGTAAACGATAATGGCCTTGGGGCTGGTGTCGAACTTGCCGGCACCTTCGATGTTCAGGACCATTTCTTTCATCTTGATGGGGTAAATCTTAAGGAGGAGAATCCAGGCCACCACCATGAGGATAATCACGTAGGGGATACCGAAGGCCATCCACTGGCCAAATGTCACAGGGTTTGCCACCAGGTCACCGCGGGCCACGGCGTCGTTCAAGGCACCAAGGGCAATGGCGTTAGGAGGTGTTCCGATAGGAGTACCCATACCGCCGATGTTGGCGCCAAGGGGAATGGCAAGGGCAAAGGCAGCCTTACCGCGGTCATCGGGTTCAAAGAGCTTGAGCACCGGGGCGAGGATGGCGAGCATCATGGCGGCGGTGGCGGTGTTGCTCATGAACATGGAGAACACGGCGGTAATGAGCATGAGTCCGAGGAGCACGAACTTCGGGTTCTTGCCGAAGGGCTTCAGGAGCACGCGGGCAAGGTTCAAGTCCATCTTGTACTTGGTGGCGGCAGCCGCCAAGAAGAATCCGCCCAAGAAAAGCATGATGATGGGGTTTGCAAACGTCGCCATGATGGACTTGTGGCTAATCATAGTCACGCCATCCACACGGAAAGGCGTCAGGGAGGAGTCGGACATGGTCACGATCATGAGCACGATGACCAACACCGACGTGGACCAGATGGGGAACGGTTGCAGAATCCAGAAAAGGGCAGCCATCACGAAAACGCCGATGACGCGGATTTCGAGGGGATTCAAAATTCCCATGGGGCTTGCAGCATCGAATCCGAGGGATTCGTAGGGCAAGAAGAGAGCGACAATCGCAAGGATTGACGCGATGATGAACTTGATGAATTTAGCCTTTGTCATAGTGGGCCCAAATGTAGAAATTATGGGTGGTCATGGCAATAAAAAAGCCCCCGATTTTATCGGGAGCTTAGCTTGTAAGTCAAATGTAAGCATTCGCCTTATTTCACGGCGACGGAGCCAGCAGCCTGCTTGCCACCCACGCGGACTCGGACCATGTAGAGTCCGGACTTGGGGGTCTGCAGGGTCAAGGCGTTGGAGCCGGACACGACCGTTCCCGAGACAGAAGACAGGACCTTGCCCTTCATATCGAGAATTTCCACATAGGCCTTGGCGCCAGCCAGGCTTTCGGACACGTTGAAACTGACCTGCAAGGAATTTCCCGCCTGGAAGGCACGGAGCCCGTTCAGCTTCTGGGCCACCACGGTACGGGCAGAAGGAGCCACGCGTACAGTCGCCGTCTTGGCCATACTTCCGATGGAAACCTTCAGGGTATCCCCTTCGTTCATCTGGGTAGTAGTTCCGTCAACGGTCACGAACACTTTGAGGCCCGCGGCATTCAAGTCACGAATACCTTCGAAGTGCAGGTAACCCGCACGTTCGCCGGAGGCTTCCAAGGAGACAGTCCATTCGTAGCTGTCGCCGGCAGCCTTCTTGAAAGACTTGGCCAGGGACTTGTTGCCGTCCTTGATAGACAGGTTCACGTGGTCGCCCATGCCGGAAGGCGGCTCTTCGGAGGCCCAGCCGGACTCAGAGACGCCCATGAAGTTCCAACTGTCCCGCTTGCCCTTGGCGTCCCGGAGCACGGCACGAATCGCCCAGCCCTTGCCGCCGGAAGCAAGCTCAACAGTCTTCTTCAGGGGGGTCATCAAGGAGTCGTTGCCATTCTCATCGACCGCCGACACAAAATCAGGCTTAGAAGGCAGTTTCCACTGGCTCGGGCCTGTGACCTTCGCCCATACCGCCTCGTACGGACCAACAACATCCACTTCTTCGTAGGCACCAATGCTATCGTTCCAGCTGTAGAATTCAATGCTGGATTTTTCGGTAGCAGATTTCTTCTTGTTCGAATTTTCGCCGTAAAGATCCACATACCAGCCGTAGGGGTTTGCCACCATGTTCCAACCGGTATAGACGCTGTCCAAATTCCAGACCACAGGGTCCTTAGGAGCTGCCATGTCCTTCTTCATGACCAGCGGGCGGCCCTCCAGGGAGCTGTACCAGTATCCCGTCAGGTTGTCCACCTTGTCGTCTTGATTCAGCCTCTGGTATTGCCAGAAGGCGCCAGTGTTCCGAGTATCATCCCACCAGTAGAAACGAATGTCGTCGTCCCAAGTCACGGAGTCCATAACCACGTTGGACAGCGACAGCATTCGCCAGCCGCCTTCGGCAGCGGAAGCAATTTCAGCTTTCACCTCGAAATCCTGTTCGAACACATCGGAGGACTTGCGGTTTGCGACCGTCGCAGTCAGCAGGTAAGTGCCCGCACGCAGGGGGTAGTATTCCAAGGAGTCTTCGTAAGGAGTCTTCGAAATTTGGATCACAGAATCCACCACCACGTTTCCGTCGTCGTCTTCCAAAGCAATCTTTACAGAAGCGCCACTTGCGCCAAACTCGTTAGTGGCAAACTTAAACTGTACGGCACTTCCGGACTGAAGCAGGTCGGCCTTGGCAAACTTCGCGGGGGTGGGATTCTCCGGCATGAAGTAGGCCTTGAAGGTCGCCGTAGCAATCTTGCCCTTGAGGGTATCGCCCTCATGGTACACAGAGGTCTTGCCGTCCAGAATCATGATCAGAGAATCCAGCACGTAGCCCTTCGACGGAGCGCCGCGGACCACAAAGTTCGAGCCCTTCACGGTAGAAGGCAGGAGCATTGTGCTGTCCTTGGCAAACTTGTGCACCTGGGAACCAATCACCTTGCCGGTGGAATCACGCAACAGTTCCTTGAACTCCACAAGGCCGTTTTCGGCGACAGCCAGCTTCGCCTGCTTATAGCCAAACTTCTTGACGCAAGTTTCGGCCTTGACCCACGCTGCATACAAGGGGTATTTCTCCAAGCGGTTGCCGTTGTCCCAGACAAGCTCTTCGGACAGTCCAAAGTTGAACACCTTGTACACCCACCAACGTTCTTCCTGTTCGGCTTCACACTCAGGATCGCCCTCGCAATCGATAGGCCAATCGGCGTTCCAAGCGGTTTCCTTACCAGGTTCTGCGTTGGGTTCATCCAGCATTTCAAACTCATAGCGCGCCGTCCAGCCTTCTACGCACTGGTCTTCCGTGTAAACCCACCTGGGAAGGTCAATGGTGTCATCTGAGGACTTGAGCTGATAGGTAGCTGTAGCAGAAGAGTTCTCACCATAGAGCACATCCTTCTTGAGCGGCATGAATTCGATGTTATACTTCTTGTAGGTATAGCTGGCAAAGAACTCCATGGCCTCGTACATTTCCGGAGTGATGGTCAGAGCGTCGCCTTCCTTGAGCTTCACGGAGGTCAGGCTACCGTCGCTGTTGGCAGTAGGCCTTTCATAGTCCATGTAGACGAACTTGATATCACCATCCAGTTCGTAACCCGGATACCCGTCAGCATAGACCTGGAACGTGAAACTGTTCATGTCGGCAAAAGGCACATACACTCCGGTCACCCCTTCGTTCAGGGATTCGGACTTGTGCCTCAGGGTGTCGCCCATCCAAATTTGCTGCAGCACCACATTACCCAACTCGGAATTGTCCTTGATAACGCGGTTGTTCCAAACCAGGTTTTCGTGTTCATCGTAGGTAACCCGATTGTCGTCATTATCCAGGCAGCGACCTAGATCGTATGTCCATTGAGCATATAGCGTCATCGACCTGGAGCCATCCTTGTTTGTCGTATAAGGGTAGTTTTCCATCTCTTCTACTTCGTCTAAACTGGAAATCGTATTTCCACTATAGGAATCAGGAGACCAATAGCCTGTATAGCACGCATCTTCCCTAAAGACAAGCCACTGGTAACCTTCGTAGAACGGTTCACTACTGTTGTCCCGCGTGTAGGATTTTTCAAGTTTCTTCTTATTTATCCAGTCATCGGCAATATAGGGAGGTCTGTAATCCGTACTGGTATTGATATCGAAAGTGACTCGGTAAGAAACATTTGAAACCTTCGGCAACAAACCAACGAAAATGGGGTACTCGTAGGCATAATCCTTACCCACTGTCTTCAAGGCGCTCATCAAACTGTTCAAATCCAGTTCACCATCCTTGTTTACACGCACATAGCGGGCATAGCTTACAGAATTTTTTTCTTTCGCCTTGATTTCACTCAATATAACAGCAGGCGATTCCAAGGCTGTCAGCGTGTCTGTAGGAAGGCGAGGAACGCCGTACTGGTCCCCCAACGCGGATATCACGCCAGACATCCAATCCCGAGCAGACGAAGAACTCACATACCCTACCGCCACAAGGGCAATGATATCGTCCACATTTTCCCAGACCGTAGAAGGATAGTCAACCTTCAGGTAAGGTGAATAAAACACCAATGACATATTTTCTCTGTTAGAAGATAGCGCTTCGGACACATTACTCGGCACTTCAGTTTGTATATACAACATTTCAGGAACACCAAACAGCACCCGTTCTCCATCGCTATGCACACCCATTGCCTGCACATAGGCTCCGTCGGCACCAAAGCCACCCCCATGGAGATCTGCTACATACAAATAACCACCAGGAGCATCAAAATTACTTTCTTCATTATATGGTATACCATATTCATCATAAATCACATAGAGGGTGTCCCCATTTGAGAAACGATGCAACGAGTCGCTGTAAAAGTTTCCCTGGCCAACATAATCGTAAAAACAATTGTTAGGAGTCTCACATTCTTTCTTGGCAAAATGGTAGGTGTGATATTGATAATTTCCACCCGTATATTCGGCAAGGTAGGGAACCCTCGACCAGATACTGTCGTTAGTGGCAAACTCTACGGGATTACCCATGAAGTATAAATCGGTATTGAGAACTGAACCGGCATACTTGTCCACGGTATAGAACACATCCACATCATTTTCCCTATTAAGGAATCCATGGCGCACCACCACCGACGCTCGCAGCGAAAGAGACAACTTCACATTTGAACTAAATACGCTAGATTTATTCAAGGGGAATAGTATTTTTCTCTGGGATTCGAAATCCTTGTAGAGCCAGTAATAATCGCCGGAACCCATTGTTATAGCGGAAGTCAGCCACGTGTCGCTGGGAAGCTTGCCCGTATTAGTGGTATTGACAGTCAATTCTATCCTCATTATAACGTCGAGCGCGGTCGGGTCCTTTATTTCCTTAGCACCGGCATCTATCCATTTTTGCTTGTACGATTCCGACAAGTTGGAATATGTTGAATAGTCCACCTCGAAAGTAACCGCATAGAAAGGCTTGAGGCTTTCGGTAGCAAACACCGGGAGCCCATTGTTTACACCATCTTTGCGGGACCAGTGTTTCAGGTCTAGATCACTACTTACTATAGGACGAAGCACCGTTGCACTGCTGTCCAAAGCCATCGCAAAGTCGTCTTTTTTCATCAAGCGGGCAGGAATCGCACCGGCGTAATAGTTAACATTGTCGTCATCCCAGTGGTAACGAGTCGTATCGAACGTCACCCCAATAGGCTCTATATGGTTGGTGATGGTATTACGGTAGTTGTAGCATGCGTCACCCGCGCGCTCACCGCACATTTGCTGTCTTTTCCATCCATCATCCTCTACATCTACATACGCTATGGAAAGCGCACCTGCAGTGGCTTCCGCCATATAGTCGGATTCACCATAATGGTAGTTGTTCGCTATAAAAATGCGCTCATCCCTTATGTTCGCCTTTCCCATCAAAAAGCCCACTTTGCAGCTGTCACTTTGTTCGACTTCGCTGTCACTTTGTTCGACTTCGTAAAGGGACGGGTCCGAAACATTACCTGTGGTATAGTTGTTGACAATAGCCACGCTACCCTGTTCAGACTGGTACAGGTTACCAACAAGGCCACCTAGGCGCTCCCTCAAGAGGCATTTTTCACTCTCATAATTTTTATCGACCGTCAATGCTTCGGAACGAACATTCAATCCAACAATGCTCACATTGGCAATAGAGATTCCTTCCTCAACCTGTCCAACTACGCCACCCAAGGAAAATTCCAAAAGAGCACAATCGTCCCAACTTATTGCCGAAGGCACCGTCTTCTGGAGCAGAGCCACCTCCACATTTTCACCGGAAACATCCTTTATCATGACTTCGGAACTGGATTCAGGAACAAGACCAGCCACACCGCCAGCCACATAGGAGGCAACCTTTACATTTTTGAGAGAGATGTTTGTAATGCTGGTATACCCCCCAAGACGCCCAGCAACCACGCCAGCCGGTACGATACTCTCGTACATTCTCCCGTTATATGCCGGGTTCACTACCATATAGATATTTTCAAAATTCATATCATATACTTTCGCACCCGATAATTGCGAAAAGAATCCCACGCCCGGTAGAATCGAGGCATCGGGGTTGTCTTGCAGATCAGGGGCGTTGTAGACATAGCACAGGTTCTTGATGGTATGTTTGCCACCATCAACGGTATTGAACGGAGAGGACAAGGGTCTAAAACTCGCCACACAGGAACTATCGCTATTAAGCCCCCCAAAATCAAGATCCGTTTCTATCGTCAAGGATCTAATTTCGTAAGCTTCAAAAAAACCATAAACATCCGCAAAGGTTTTCTCTTGCAAATTGTAGTGTTCATCGACAGATTCATCGTACCACAGGTCAAAGCACGTTTCCGAATATTCTACGTAATACGAATCATCGACAAGTTCCCTTGAAGATTTTGGGGTATAAGAACTGGACCTTTGACTCAAGAAGGCGACGCCATCGGGTAAATCCTGCGACTTAGTTATACCCACACAGAATTTCTTCCCGGAAACGGCGCCGGGGACTGTTTCTTGTTCCTGTACGGGGTTTGTATCCGCAGCAGCGGTTGTAGTTGCCAGAAGTAGCAAAGCAAGGCCCATCAGGGCGGCCAAGTTCAATCTACGTTCCATAAATACCTCTCTCCAGGGGAAGCGGTCTTCCCCCTATCATTTTCCTTAAAAATAACATAATTGTATGCATTCCATGCTGCGACGCCCGTCACATGTTGCCGAAAATCACATTTTAGGGACTAGAGACTAGGATTTAGAGATTAGTGGTTTCCTAACCCTCAAATCCTAACCCCTAGATTCTAAATTCTAGCCCCTAAATCCTAACCCCTCTTTTACTATATTAAATATGTCATTGGAGAAAATATGCAGGATTTGGACCAGACCATCGTCACCCCAGGAAACACTATCCCCTTTAGGGTCATGGAGTTACATCCGCACCTGATAATCCTGTACCCCCAAACGCAATTCAAGCAGATTGCCCTGGAAAAGGGCACTGTTGTCCTTGGTCGCGGCGCCGACGCCGACATCCGCCTGGACGACGAACTGGTAAGCCGCAAGCACTGCAGCCTGACCTTCGACGGCAAGAACGTCACGGTCCAGGACCTGGGCAGCACCAACGGCACCTACGTAGACGGAAATCCGGTGAGCCAGATGGTCTTGGATTCCGACAACCGCCTGCAGCTGGGCAAGCACGTGTTGAAAATCGACTTCAAGGATGCCAGCGAAGAAGCCTTTGACCGGGAACTCTACGAGGCGGCCACTATGGACCCGCTGACCAAGATTTCCAACCGCCGGAACTTCTTTGACCGGAGCCTGGGCGAACTTGCCCTTGCCCGCCGGAACAACTTCTTTGTGCATGCCATCATGGTGGACGCCGACCACTTTAAGCACGTGAACGACACCTGGGGCCACCAGTGCGGCGACATGGTGCTGAAAGAGATCGCCCGCATTCTCAAAGAAGAAAAGCGGGAATCGGACCTGCTGGCCCGTTACGGCGGCGAGGAATTCGTACTTTTGCTCAGCGGAATCGGCGTAGAAGACGCCAAGAAGAGTGCCGAGCGGCTCCGCATGGCGGTGGAACGCCACCGTTTCTCCTGGAAGGATACCATTATCCCTGTGACCATCTCCCTCGGGCTTGCCAGCAAGCAAGGAGAAAATATCGGGAAAATCGAAGACCTGATTGCGGAATGCGACCATCTTTTGTATGTAGCCAAGGAAGGCGGACGAAATCAGGTGGCGTGCGAAGCGTAGCTTCGCGAAAATTCGGAATTAAGAATTAGGTTTTTATTCTAAAAACAATTCCGAAATCCGAAATCCGAATTCATAATTTTCTATCTTTGCGTAAATGCATATAGCTCGGCTCGGCATTGCCAACGCAAGCGTTGTCACTGCTCTCACCTTTTGCTATATTTGGCGCCGAAATGTCCACTTTGAACTCCCAGCGCCTCAATTCCTTCGGGACCGCAAGCATCCCAAGGCTGGTGCTGCAGTTTTCGGTTCCTGCCATCATCAGCATGCTGGTGAACGCCCTCTATAATATAGTGGACCGTTTTTTCGTGGGCCAGGGCGTAGGCAGCCTCGGTATCGCGGGTATCACCCTGTGTTTTCCCATTTGCCTCTTTATTATGGCCATGTCCATGATGATCGGCGTGGGCGGCAACACCCTCTTTGCCATCCGCCTTGGACAAAAGAAATACATACAAGCTAGCATCATCTTGAACAACTCCTTTTCGTTGCTCATACTGATGGCGGTCTGCACCTTCGCCCTGGGCGAAATTTTCATGGTGCCGCTCCTGAAACTGTTCGGAGCCAGCGAACAGACCTTGCCCGTGGCCTCCAGCTACATGCGCATCTTGCTTTTCGGGGCGGTTTTCCAGACCATCGCACCGGGCATGAACCACTTTATCCGCTCCATGGGCCACCCCAAGACGGCCATGTTCCGCGAAGTCATCGGAGCGGTCTCCAACATCATTCTGGACTGGCTCTTTATCATGAAGTTCCACTGGGGAATCGAAGGGGCCGCATGGGCCACCATTTCCTCCCAGCTTATCGCCAGCGCCCTCATTACCCAGTTCTTCGTGAAAAAGGACACGCCCATCAAGATCCGCTGGCGGCACATGAAACTCCGGCTCCCCTATGTGCGAAAGATTATCATCTTGGGTATCCCACCTTCACTGATGCAACTGTGCAACAGCCTGATGAACGCCATTTTGGCCTGGAGCCTCACCACCTACGGAAACATCAGCCTCCACGACACCGGGGTCCTTTCCGGCGGGGACATGGCCATTTCCGCTTTCGGCATCGTGAACAGCATCGCCTCCTTCATTTTGCTCCCGCTACTGGGATTTGTCCACGGGACGCAACCCATCATCGGCTACAACTATGGCGCCCGCCTGAACACCCGGGTCAAGGCGACCCTAAAGTTCACCTTCATTTACGCCTTCGGATTTATGATTGTGGCCTGGGCACTCATGATGTGGCAGGCAGAAGCACTGGTTGCTCCCTTTGCACCAAACGACCTTAAACTGCAGGAGACCGCCGCCTGGGCCATGCGGATTTTCGGAGCGGCTTTCTTCATGATTCCGCTAGGGCTTGTTTCAGGAAGTTTCTTCCAGGGCACGGGCAAGGCTCTCAGGTCCATGTTCCTGAACGCTTGCCGTCAGGTGATTCTGCTCATACCCTTTTTGCTGGTACTGCCCCGCTTCCTTGAACTGAAGGGGGTGTTCATGGCCCAGCCCATTGCCGACGTCGGTGCTGCCTTCATCGGGCTTGCCATGCTGCTGCATGAGCTGAAGAAGCTAAAATAGTTTCTTTGCAGAGGTGAGTTCGCCGTTCTTCTCGTGGAAGAGGATCAGGGATCCGCCGTCCACCTTGACGAAGATGTTCTTCAGGGTTTCCACCACATGATTCTCGTCAAAACCGATTTCGTTATAGGCGGTCTCGCCGATGACAATGCCGAAGTTCACCATATCGGGCGAAGTAAAGCGCAGATACTTGAGGAGGTCTTCGGGAGTGTTCACCACGTCGGTGGCGGTGAGCCGTTCAATTTCTTGGGGGTCGCGGGTGCTCACCAGCAGGGGGAACAGGTTGTCGCCAATCACCTGCTTGCTGTTCAGGTACAATGTGTTGCCGATCATGAGGCTGATGGAGTCGTTCAGCACCTGACGGACCTCAATGATGACGTCACAGCTAGAAGACATTTCCTGCATTTCCAGCTTGGAAGGGCCGCAGGCGACGAACATGGCGGAGGCCATGGCAACAACGAGAATCAAAAGTTTTTTCATAAGACGGGTTCCTTTTTTGAGGAAAAATATAAATATTTTCAAGAATTTTTTTTCTTGCGGGCGGGGCCCCAGCTCGGAGTTGCGAAGGCCGCACGGGCCCCTCCCTGCACCCTCCCCATCCTTGGCCGACGCTTTTACTCTCGTTCTGTATGTTTTTATTCTAAAATTAAAATTACGCCTCACTTTCTGCGATACTTTATTTATGGAAAGAATCGCAAATACTTCTGGCGAGAGATAATATTAAGAAGATTTCAAGAATGTTCTTTTCTTAAGATTCCGAGGGCGCGGTCAACTAAGTCCGGCGAAATGTGGAAAATCTCGCTGAGCTTTTCCACACGAAGTTCTTCGGGAATGCGTTCCATGCGGGAACCGTCCTTGTCGCGGATGACAAGGTTCCCTTTCTGGTAGTAATACTGCACCCCCCGTTCCCGGTCCAGGCGGTTGAGCACTGGATAGGTCATCATCTCCCGGTAGAAACTTTCGGACCAGTGCTGCTTGAATTCTTCTACGGAAACACCTTCTAGCGGATACTCGAAACGAAGTTTCATGGGGCCGCCCGCACCGCCGGTCCAGAGTTCCAGGGCATCGGCGGCAGGCCGCACCAGCCGCACGCAGTTGGGGACCAGCGGGAAAAACGCCTCGCCGGAACCAAACGGTTGAGGTGCAGGCAAAGGGAGCGGATCGAAGATGAGGTAACCGGGGTCGAAGAGGAATTCGGAATTCGGTGTTCGGAATTCGGAATTAATTCTGAAATCCGAATTCTTAAATCCGAACTGATCCGGTAGGATCAAAGCGCAGTGGATGTTTTTTTCTTTGCGCTTGTGGCCCATGACCAGACGGGGCGAAAGCCCCATGTCGGTAAAGGCCTGATACAGGTGCCAGGTCATGCTGAAGCAGGTGCCGCCACCCATCCAGCTGTCCACATCATTCTGGAAACTGTCATCCAGGTTGCGGGCACGAGTGGCAGAACCCGCCGATTCCAGGCGGATAATCTTCGTAAGGTTCTCGTAGGTGACGGTGGAAAGCCTGTTGCACAGCTCGAGAATCTTTTGCCAACTAGATTGTTCCACAGAAGGAAAGATAGTAATTAGGATTTAGGGGATAGGATCTAGGGGATAGGATTTAGGGGATAGGATCTAGGATCTAGTGATTAGTGGTTAGTGGTTAGTGGTTAGTGGTTAGGACCGAAGGTCCGTAGGGCGTAGCCCGTTAGGATAGCCGGTCTCAAGAGTTGTCATCCTCGAGCCTCGTGCCTCGTGCCTCGAACCTCACTACTCACAACTCACTACTCACCACTCACCACTCACAACACACCACTCACTACTCACAACTCACCACTATTTACTATATTGTGGCTATGCTGGGAATCGAACAGAAAAAAGGAAACGACCAACGCCTGTGCGGGCGCATGATTGCCTACGCCAAGATTTTGCCCTCCCCCGATGCGGAGCGAAGCGGCACGCCTTTTGACGACATGGTGAAAAACGGTCTTTTCGCCCTGGAAGGGGATTTCCGCCAGCAGCCCAAGATGCCTAACCGCAGGGCCATCAACAAGGCCGTAGATTCAAAGATCGACAACCTGCTGGAATCCATGGAAGAAGACGGCGTGGAACTGCCCGAAGACATGGATGTAGACTCCCTGCGGGAGCGCCTTCACGAACTGGCCAACATGGAAGTCATTCCCATTCCTGCACGCATCTGCAATTTTGCCAGCGAAGAAGATATTCTGAACGAAGACGCCGACGTGTATTACATTGGCGAGTTCATCGGCATGAACCAGGCCCACTTTTGCCTGACCACGCTGCCCGTCTTTTACCAGGCCCGTTACCGCGAACAGGCCAAGGTCGAAGAAATCAACCTGCTGAACGAGATGCTTTCGCAGTTCGAAAACGGCGAGATTATGGACAACGACGACATCCAGCGGGAAACTGAAGAACTGTTCCCCGAAGGGGCGAGCCTCAACACCTTCGTGGGTGACCTGAACAACCTGCTGAATACCAGGGTGGTGCCCTTCTTGCTTGCCTGCGAAACTGACAGCGACTACGAAAACCAGATTGCCCTGTTCTACAAGTTCATGAAAAACTATCCCGAACAGCGCGACATCAAGCTTATCGATGGCGCTATTAGGGAACTGCGCAGGCAAAGCGACAACCAAGGAGCCCGCAGGCTTTTGGAACTGGGCTGCAAGAAGGTAAACGCCATCTACAACGAAGACATCAAGGGCGCCGAAGAAATCAACCAGGAAATCGCCGCCATCTAGGGCGATTCCCGGACCCAATTCGCTACATCTTGGAGAGGGTCAACAGCACCGCTCCAATCAAGATGACCACCGTGGATATGGCAAGCTTGATGCGGCCTCCGCGGGAAGCGTATTCGCCGAACACGAACACGCCCCACAGCTGGTTCACCACCAGGTTCAATTGCAGAAGCGGGTAACCCACCGCGTAGCCGAACATGCCGTCGTCGGCGATGGTCCAGAAAATAGCCAAGGTACCGAACATCCACATGACGCCCGACGCCATGGAAAGGAGGGTGGGTACAATGTTTGAATGCCTGATATCCTTGCGGCGGCGAAATGTCACCAGGCCCACCAGCACGAGACTCCCGATGCAGACTCCAAAGGAGAAGGGGAACAGGAATTCCATGTCGCCCATGCCGCTGAACTTGAAGGGAATCAGGTAGGTGCCGAACACCGCTCCCGACAAGAGGGAGCGCCAGTTTTTCCAGATGGACTTTGTCTTGCTGGCGGGAATCCAGATGCCGATAATCATGCAGGCGATGGCCGGTATGGAATAGTACAGCAGGGTCTTTTCCTGGAAAATGACCACCCCGCTAAAGAACGACAGCAAAATGCTCACGCTCATGGACCGTAGGCCAGTCCCTGCCAGGTCCGCTTCGGCCTGCACCGCCCAGAAGCACAGCGCTCCGCCCAGCACCCAGAGGAGCCCGCACCCGATGCCTACGGGGTGGAAGTTGAACTGCCCCGTAACGCAGGTGATACCGATGGAGCAGATGAGCGCCCCGATGGACATGAACGCCAGATAGGACCAGGAGGAATAGGCGGGATACTTTTTCAGCGGGACCATGTAGGTTCCGAAAGCGAAAATCCCGATAAAGACACCGATAAGGCTGAGAGTGCTACTTTCCAATGCAGAACCCCGCGAAAATAGATTGTAAAATATCTTCAGAAGAAATTTCGCCCACCACGCTCTGGAGGGAGCGGCGCACCAGCTGCATCTCGAAGGCGAGAAGCTCTACGGCGGGCTGTTTCTGGAGCAGGTCCAGGGCCCGTTTCACCCCTTCGAAGGCCTCGGCGAGGCAGGCCCGTTCCCGCTCGCTGGTAATCCAGATGTCTTCGGGGCTGCGACCTTCGGTAAACAGGGCGGCATCCATCTTCTGCCTGAGTTCGGCAAGGCCCTCGCCGGTCTTGGAGGAGATTAGGAGAACCTTGGAAATCCTCTCATCTCTCGTCTGCAGGCCGCAGGCCGTTCTCTCATCCAGCAAATCACACTTGCTGATGACGGTAACATCGGAATCTGTTGTAGATTTTTGATTTCCAACTCCGAATTCCGAATTCCGAACTCCGAATTCACACCCGTCCACCACGTGAATCTTCAGGTCCGCCTCTTTCAGTATTTCACGGCTCTTTTCCATGCTGAGGGCGTCCAGCTCGTCGGTGGCCCGGTCGGCAATGCCTGCGGTATCCACCAAGCGGATTTCTCCGCCGGGCAAAAACAGCCGGACCTCCACGAAGTCCCGAGTGGTGCCGGGGACGCTGCTCACGAGAATGCGGTCTTCGCCCAGGAGGGCGTTTACCAGGCTGGACTTGCCCGCGTTTGGGGCTCCGTAGAGCACTACCAGCGGGAGGCGGCTCAGGTTTTCCTTGCCGCGGAAACTCTGGAGGATTTCCGAAATCTTTTTGCCGATGGCCACAATCCTCTTGCGCCAGGAATCGTAATCCGGGTCGGCCTCCTCTTCGGCAAAATCTACATCCAGCTCCAGCCGGGCGGACATGTCCTTCACCTGTTCGTTCAATTCCTGAATCTTTTTCGAGAGGGTGCCCGAAAGCAGGCGGTGGGCGTTTTTCAGTTCTGCGCAGTTCGCGCTGTGAATCACGTCGGCCACGGATTCCGCCTGGACCAGGTCCATCTTGCCGTTCAGAAAGGCCCTGCGAGTAAATTCCCCAGGTTCTGCCAGACGAACGCTGTCCACCTTGCGGATGGCCTGTATCAGTTCCCGCACAATCAGCGGGTTTCCGTGGGGGTAAAGTTCCAGCGTGTCTTCGCCGGTATAGGAATTGGGCCCTTCGAAAAACAGGTAAAGCAGGCTATCGACGGTTTCACCGGTTTTAGGGTCCCGGGCCGTTCCCAGACGGGCCTTGTGGCTTTCCAATCGAGCCACCGCGCTTTCGCCGAACAGGGCCAGAACCACGTCACGCACCTGAGGGCCGCTTACGCGGATGGCCGCCACGGCGCTAACGCCTGCGGGAGTCATGGGAGCGACAATGGTCCGGGAATCCATGCAATTAAATATAGTATTAAAAGTTTGAGAGGTTGTAGGTATTAGGGATTAGGATCTAGGGGCTAGGATTTAGGGGCTAGGATCTAGGGGCTAGGATCTAGGGGCCGCTGGTCTCAAGAGGTAAAGTGGTCAGTAAACAGTGGTTAGGACTGCAGGTCTCAAGAGGTGTCAACCTCGCGCCTCGAACCTCGAACCTCATACCACACAACTCATAACTCACAACCCACAACTCATAATTCACAACTCATGACTCCTAACCCACGCCTTTTTTCTATCTTCCCTACCATGAGCAACTTCAAACTGATTTCTCGCCCTCTCGGCACTATCCAATGCTATGTTTTGCAGCGCGATGACAGCGCCGAACTGGAAATTCTGAGCGGTTACGGCGGAGGTCTTAACGCCTGGCGCATACCCGTTGCAAAAAACGACGCGATCGTCACCGGTTCCGACAAACTGGACCTGCTTTTCGGTTACCGGGAAGGCGATGACATCTACAAAATGGGCCCCGACACCAATGCAGGCTGCAGACTCGCCCCCTTCCCGGGCCGCACCGCCTATGCCAAGTTCACCTGGAACGGCAACACCTACGCCCTTGTAAACAACGTGAGTTGGGCACCCCACGCCCTCCACGGCTTTTTGCAGAACAAGGAATGGAAATTCGAAAGCTTCGAGAGCGACTCCGAAAGTTGCACCGCCGTTTTCACCTGCGACTGGCCGGGCGCCTTCGCCGGATTCCCCTTCCCTTTCAAGGCTACAAACAAAGTAACGTTTACAGGCGAATCCTATACCGTAGAGGCCTCCGTGCAGAACATCGGAAAGGCACTCATGCCTTATTCCGAAGGCTGGCACCCCTACTACAGCCTGGGCGAAAAGGTGGATTGCTTGAAGATGACACTCCCCGAAAGCAAGCTCGCCCTCTTGGACCAGGCGGACCTGCCCACCGGAAACTTCGAGGACGACACACGCTTCGTGGGCGGCCGCGCCATCGGTGACGAGTTCATCAACGACTGTTTCTGCCTGGGGAGCGATTTTTCAAGTGCGACGGCACAATCCCAAACCCAGGCCCACGTGTTTTTGGAAGGGAGCGCAGGCAAACTGGACATCTGGCAACAGGCCGGTCAAGGGCAATACAACGCCATCCAGATTTACACGCCCCCTACCCGGGCAAGCATCGCCATCGAGCCCATGACATCGGAGCCCGACGCCCTGAACCACCACCGCAGGCTGATAGAAATCCCTCCCGAAGATTCACGAAAATTTACATTCGGGGCCAAATTTCAGAAGAAATAAAATACATATATCTTAAAAACTCCCGCTTTCCGCTATTTTTTCTTATTTTGCGGTTAGGAACAATCATTAGAAAAAATCACTAGAAAAGAGAGGTTGGGTTTATGAATATCAAGCAGGCCACTGTTGCCCTTGGGTTGATGGCAGCGGTCTATGCGGGAGCGACCAAGTACGAAGCCGAATCGGCCTCCTTGGCCGACGGAGCCGCCAAGAGTGGGACTTATGTGGACCTGAACCAGGGTTCCATCACTTTCGACAACGTTTCCGTGGATGCGGCAGGGAAATACGCCCTAGTCATCCACTGCGCGGGCTCCTATGGTGATAAGGACAACAATATCGAAGTCAACGGGGCTTCGGCAGGGACATTCCACGTAAACGAAGGAAACGATTATGTGGACATATCTACCAGTGTCACCTTAAAGGCAGGAACAAATACCGTAGCCATTACAGCCAGTTGGGGCTGGATCAAGGTGGACTACATCGAAATTAACCCCTTCGAGTCGAAGGCATTCAACATCTCCAGTACCCTGGTCACAAAGGATGCTACGGACGGGGCTGTCAAACTCTACGGATTCCTGGTGGAGAACTTCGGCAAAAAAACCATTTCCGGCATCATGACCGGCAATATGGAGCACTATACCCTTAATCAGGACTTCAAAACCCACGAAGACGTAGCGGATATCTACACCCGCAGCGGAAAGTACCCGGCCCTGGTGGGTTTCGACTTCCTCTTCTCTACCGGACCCAACGCAAGCGGCTCCTGGAACAAGGCTTATGACGAAAAAGCCCTGTTCCTGGCAAAGAACCTGTGGAGCCAAGGGGGAATCCCTGCATTCAGCTGGCACTGGAAAGACCCCACCGACGCGAAGGATGCTTTCTATGCAACTGAAGAAGCCGCCAAGAACTCCGGCGGAACAGAATGGACCACCTTCCGCGTATCGGAAGCCTTTGTGTCTGGAACCACCAACTGGAACAAGGAATCCGTCGCCTATAAGGGAATTATTGCCGACATCGACTACATTGCCGACTATTTCCTGCAACTCCAGAAGGACGGCGTGGCCGCCATCTTCAGACCACTGCACGAAGCAGGCGGCAACTGGTTCTGGTGGAGCAATAGCACCACGGGTGCACAATACGCTGCCCTGTACCGCCTGGTCTATGACGAAATGGTGAACGTAAAAGGCGTAAAGAACCTGGTGTGGGTATTCAACCCCGAAGCCTCCCTTGACGTGTCTTGGGACCCGGGTGCCGACTACTACGACGTAATTTCCGTGGACATCTACAACAACGACAATGACCATTCCAGCAATTCCCCTGCCTTTGATTCCTTCAAGGATAAATGGGGCACCTCCAAGATACTGGCCCTGTCCGAAAACGGTCCCATTCCCGACGTGAACAATATGCATACAGACCAAGCCGTATGGAGTTGGTGGATGCCCTGGTACAGTTCCTGGGGTGGGAAATGGCCTGGCCAGACTGCCAACAGCGTCTGGAAGAACAATATGGAAGATGACCGGATTATCACTTTCGAAGACATGCCCGGATGGAATACATATACACCACCAGCCACCATTACTGCAAGAACGGCCACCAATGCAAATCTGCTCCTGAGAAACAACTCTCTTACGCTGAACATTGCCAAATCTGGAACTATCTCTCTAGACGTATTCGACCTGCAAGGAAACCGCGTGGCTAGCCTCTACAAGGGGACCCTCTCTGCCGGGACTCACCAGTTCAGCCTTTCGGGTATGGCCCGCGGGTCGTACCTGGTGCGGGCTAGGGGCGCGGGACTTTCTGCAACGAAGCAGATTGTCATCAAGTAAGGCCTGAATTTTTTCAAAAGGAATCCCTGCAACCGAAGTTGCAGGGGTTTTTCTTTGGGTTGAAAATACCTCGGGTTTTTGCTATATTGGCCCAAACCTCGGAGAGATGCCAGAGTGGTCGATTGGGCCGGTCTCGAAAACCGGAGTCTGTCACAGGACCGAGGGTTCGAACCCCTCTCTCTCCTGAAAAAATAAAGGACCCCCTGCGGGTCCTTTATTTTTTCATGGGTAGATGTT
>CAMHDS010000013.1 GCA_946183925.1 uncultured Fibrobacter sp.
AGTATAGTATCCCGCAGGAAGCCCCCAAGCACCTCCGCCCTCCATCTTGTCAACCCACTTGTGACCTAGTTTCGAAGAGAACTCAATCGGTGCAAAAAGCGCATCTCCTACAATAGTCCCGAATATGGCACCCTTGCACTTGTCCCGAAAGTTTGTAGAACCAGGCATAAGCCTTCCATTATGCAATTCATCATAATGTTCATTCATCTCTTCTATTGTCATTTTTTTTGATCACTTTCTTCTTTGTTGTCCTTGTGACGCCGAATATGATACCACACATCCCAGAAGGGTGTAAAGGGGGTGAATGAAAAAAGAGCGGATTTTATTCCGCCCCGGCTGCCATGATGTTGTGTGCTCAAGTTGCTAAACGAATTTTTCTGTCAGACCTTGCATTTCTTTAGCACTTTCAAGCACTCTGAAATGAAGTCCTTGTCCTTTATGCTCACCTTCGGGAGATGCTTAACCGCCTCTTCCAGGCAAGCCGCAAGACGTGTGTTCACCTCCTCATAGGTAATCCCACGATTCCTAACAACCTGCTTCGCCCTGTCGTCGTAAAGAGCCTCCATAGAGGCATCCTTGCGGTCTGTAATCTCTGGCCTAAACCCTAGATTCCTGTCGCACCACTTCCAGATGTGCTGGCGCAGTTCCTCATGCGCTCTTGGATTGCTTCCAACATCACCCAGACGAGCCGTGACAATCTTCACATTGTAGCCCTTGGAATGAAGCCGCTTCATAAGGTCGGTCATCCTCTTTATAGGCTTTCCGATGTTCCCATACCCGAAAGCATGGTTTGTGTTGTCGGCTATCGTCCCGTCAAGGTCGAACCCGTACCAGCGCCAGAAACTAGGTTTGGACTCAATGCGTGAGATTCCACTCTTCATTCTCTTCATCCCACTTGATAAGTCCTCGCTGCTGCCAGTCATTCACCCATTTCCCCATATTGTCCGCCGCCGTCTTGCTACCATACACAAGCGGCTCCCTCGGAACCCCGAATCCGCCCTCACCCCAAAGAATGTTCTCCGCCTCCGCAGTAGACGTAGGCAAAGAACACTCCCCCTCTTTGTCTCTGGTTAGAGAAGCACCCATTCTGGCAAAATAGGCAAGAGGCTTCAACGACCTTGCAAAGACCGCATCATCTATCTTGTTGGAATCATCTGATATGAACCAGAAACTACCCTGTGCCAAGGCATAGGCATACAGACTGCCTACGTCAACCTTTGCACCGTCCTCATAAGTGAGCCTATACCACCCGGATAGGTTAAACGGTGATTTCGTGTCCTCATATACCTCATCTGACCAAGGGTGTATGCACTCCATCTTCGTCAGTTCGCCGTGAACCGACTCCAAATCAATGCAGTTCTCGTCTATCTCTTCGCCTTTTGCCATCGCTTGCTCTTTCTGTTTTTCTCATCGCAGGGTATTATAGCACACCTCATCATAGGCTGTAAATGGGGGTAAGCCTAATTTGTCAAGGTGTTGAAGAAGCCTAACCTCTGTGCGAACTTCTTTAGCATACCAATCATGCCGCTACTCTTCTTCGCTTTGTCAATGGCAACCTTCCAAGTGAGGTTATTGGACGGGTGGTACACCCAACACGGTAGATTGTAGAGGTTCCCGACATACTCGTTCTCATTGTACCCATAGTCTTGGTGTGCTCCCGTTGCCGTAGCATTGTTTGCACAGCACACGATTCTGGACAATGGAACCGCATACACCTGCTTCTTTGTACCTGACCAAGAGTTCTTCTCAAACTGCATACAGTCTGCGGCACTGTCCACGTGTGGGCCAACCCATCCCATATCTGTCTTGCTGTTGTACAGAGCCTCTTCTGCGGCATTGAGTCCTTGAGGTGTGCTACTTATGTTTCTGTTGAGGAATATGACTCCAGATTTCTTGTCGTAAACATCGTTCAGTTCGTTCTCCATCTTCACCATGTTCATCCCAAGGTACATCGCCTGCGATGCCATGTCCATATCCCACTCCGCCTTGTTTGGAAGCAGAAGGTTGTTGATTACGGAAACATAACTGTTGCCATTGTACAAGTCTCCGCTCTGTCCCATCTTGAGAATCTGATCCGACGTGTACCCAAGAGCCATCATCTCGCGAACCTTCCACTTCACCGCTGCCGTGGCATAGGACGAACCTTTCTGGGCATGCATCGAATCCTCTATCGGGGCAATCCCGCTTGTCTTCACCTTGTGCATTACCCCGTCCGTGCTTATGCCGTCTCCCATCAGCAATTCTGCAAAGTGGTGGAAGTTGTGGTAGATTGAGCCTCCAGCCTTTTTCGCCTTCGCCTCCTCCGCCTGTATGTGTGCTGACTTCCTCTTAAGGTACTCTGGAAGGGTCACGTTCTCATAATGCTCGTGGTCTTTCTTGAACTGCTCTATCGCTCCCGCCATATCGTCTAGCAGTTTCTTCTCCGTCGGACTCTGGTAGCCCTCTGGCAACTTCGCCTTTATCTCTATGTCTGTCGGTATCTGCCCTATCGGCTTCTTCCACCCATTCGCCTTCGAGTAGGCTATCGTGTCATAGATTCCCAAACACGTCGCCGCGCCAGCATCCGTCTTCGCAAGTTCCTCAAGTTTCTCCCTGTCTATCTTCTCCCATTCCGCAATCTTGGACGCATTGGGCTTGTAGTCTGGATCCTTCATCGCATAGCCGTTGCCAAGAACATTGCCCTGTGCATCGGTCTGCTTCACACCGCCGTGGTTGTTGATTGTCTTCACCGCACCCAGAAGCACGGAGATTATTTTCTTACCGGTGTAGGCATCGTTCGGCAGTTTCTCCTTCAATTCCTTGCTTGGATCCTTCGGCTCCTCTGGCATCGGCTCCTCAAAGTCCTTCATCTGGTATGCACCCCAGGACTTCTTGTACACCCCGAACCCAGCATTGTTCCAAGACACGTTCATCTTGCAGAGTTCACGCAGTCCCCTCTTGGACGCTTCGTATGAGGCATCCAGAGCCATAGAGATGAATTCGTTGTTCTTGTATCCTCCAAGGGAAATGTTCACCGCCCTCCAAGTCATCTGCTTCATCTCGAAGAGAGGCTTCGCCAATGCCTTCTGTATCCCGTTAGGAAGAGTTCCGACAACCGCATCCAGATTGATGTTTCCAGCAGATAGGAATATGTCCGCAGTGGAGTATCTGTCGAATATCCCCAGGTTCTTTTCGTTCCTCCTCAATGTGCGGAAATCGTCTATCCACTTTCTGTCCGCCCAGTTCCCCCAATTCTCCGCCTCGACCTTCGTGGTGTAGCCTCCTCCGCCCGAGTTCTTGATTCCGCCAGTCCCAGTCATTGCGAAAGAGCCGTCATTGTCAACACGATAGGCGTGTCCGTCATCGCCTATCATTATGTTGTTGAAAGCCACGTGTGTTTGTTGCGGCTTGCCGTCCGCTCCCTGTATCGTCACGCTTACTGAATCCTCTGGAGAAGTCCCTAGCACATCGTAGTTTGAGAAGAGCACATCCAGAGGGTAGCCCTTTAGCAGTTCCTTTCTGATTCCGTCCCTTGTCGCCTCGTCCGCCGTCTGCCACACGTCTATGAGCCGCTTACCCTTCACGAACTCCGAGAGCTTGTATGTCTTTCCATCTCCGAACTCATAGAGTTGCGCATCTGGTGCATACACGCCGCCCGCACGATAGGCCATATCCGCATTGTAGCCGTTCTTGATGACAGATGCACCTGTGCCAGAAGCAGCCTTGCAGACATACTTTTTCCCGCCAATCTCAACTAGCCTTGTTCCTAGCCCCCCATGCCCTCCAAGTTTCTTGCCCTTCTTGATAGCCTCGTCTAGTTCCTTCTGGGTTACATTCTGCGGGAACTTTGAGGCATCGTGTTCTAGCGGCTTCAACATCCCCTCCACGGCCATAGACTTTCCGCCGCCCTCGCTCAATGCGGAGACTATCGCATCCTTTGCCCCGCCTCCGCTAGATGCGGTAGAAGTAGAAGCGGCAACTGGCATCTCACCGCCCGCTAGCATCGCATTTATCGCCTTCGCTACCTTGTGGTCTGGAACCTTCTTCGCCAATGCCGCATACCACTTCTTGTTCGCCTTCGTCAAAGGCTTTCCCTGCCACAACCCAGTCTCCAATGCCTCCTTCGTTGCGGCCAAGTTCTCTTCCGAAAGCAGAGACTTCTTCTTTATCCCGCACTTCTTGAAGAAGTCACCTATCTCCTCCGTAGTGACAGAATCGCCCTCCACGGAAGTATCCTCGTCACCGCTCTCCAACTTATGTATGTAGTCCTTGAAGTTGGCAAGGGCTTTAGCCGCACCCTCCAAGTCGTTCGCATTTATCGCCTTCTCGAATGCAGTCCCAAGTTCGTTGCCCTTCTTCTTGTCCCACGTGAGGCTAAGTCCATTCTCGTGTATGTGGCTTATGACATTGCCCATTTCGTCCAATAGTGCTTCCTTCGTGGGCGGCTCTTCACTTCCACCAGAAGTGTTGCCTTTCTTCTCTATCATCCCCTTCTCTTCTAGCATCTTGTCCAGAAGTTCAACGGCATAGTTGTTGACACCTGCGGCATGGGCTTTTTCAGAGGCTTCCTTAAACCATTCGAGCTGCCCATTTGATAGAGGGTCCCCATTTGGATTGAGATGGTTCGTGATAACCGATTTGTATAAATCCTTGAAGTGTGTATTTTTTTCCAGAGGGCCTTCTACAGTTGGGTTGAATATAGGTTTGAATGCCTCAACGATGTCGTCATCAGTCAATGTTTTCTTATTCTCCCTACCCTCCAACTTCGCTAGAGTAGCTTTCAACACCGGAAGTGCGGCAAGACTCTTTCCGCTAGCCTCCGCCTTCTCAGCATTACTCTTCCAAGCTTCCAATATCATCCCGCTTATAGGAACCCCGAACTCATTCTCACCCGTCTTGAACAAGTGAAGCCATGCAGCAGGAGCAGCTTCGCTATAGTTGTCAGTATCATGCCCAGCCGCTTTCATTAACTCTACACAATCCGCTTCCGTAATCTCTTGCGAACTCGGCTCCTGGTATCCGCTTACCTTCTTCATGGTAGCCTTAAGCACCTTCAATGCGGGCAGTTCGTCTTCGTTCGCATTCTTCGTCTTAGACAGAATGTCGTTCCACCACACCTTCTGATGCTCGTTAAGCGCATCACCATTAGGATTCTTCCCGGTTGTGATTATCGCCTTGTAGGTATCAAGAAGGTCTGGATTCTGCTCAAAGTGGTCATCCGTGACGCCTTTGAAGGACACGAGGTTCTTTATGTCCTGCTCGTCAAGTTCTTCTGGCTGAAGGTTTTCGTCCACTTCCGAGAAGATGATGTCGTCGTAATCGTCATTCCCTATTAGTTCGTTCTCCAAGTCCTCCGTGGCCTCCGCCGTCACCTCATCCAGTTCGTCGAAGTTGTCCATGAGGTCTGCATCGAGTTCGTTCTCTGATATGAGTGAGTCAACATCCATGTTCTCCAATTCAGCGAACGGGTCTTTCTTCGTGACTGTGGACTTGGACACGGTGTTGTTCTCTGGTGCTTTTGAAGAAGAGAGAATGTCGGCATCTTCCAGTTCGGCTTCTCCTTCTGGAGATTCAAAGCCGCTTCCGTCGCTTGGCTTTATCTCATATTGAAAAGCCCCGCTCTCATGCTTCCCCTTGCTAGTGATTGAAAAACCCTTGTCGGCAAGAGCTTTCACCAAGTTGGAGTAAGCTCCTCCTGGGAGGTCAATGTCACTAGGCAGCCGCAGTTCGTACTCGCCTTCGTGCTTGTCCGTCACGAAAGGCATCGGGTGTCCAGACGATGCAAGCACGTTCCCTATGAGCTTGTCTAATGCTTTCAACCCGTGGTACTTGCACTTCAACGGCTCCTTGGCCGTGCATTCCGCAAACGTCGCCTTGACCTGCTTCTTCGGCCCTATGTCCGCCTTGGCTGCATTCTTCTTGATAGCCATCGTGGAATTCTCCTAACCCGTAAGATGAAAGTATAGCGAATGAGCAAAAGCCCTACTTTCCGAGCTTGGCGAGCATCGCCTCGTACTTCGCCAACTTAGCCTTAGAAGTCGAATCGTTCGGATTCGCCGCGAGCTTCTTCTTGAAGATTTTTACCGCCGCCTCCAACTTCTGCTTCGGGGACATGGCGGCGATCTTCGCTTTCTTCTCTTCGTCGGAGAGTTGATTCTTGGGCTGTGCTTGCTCTTGCTTAGCCGTTCCGCCATCTAGTTTCTCCACCTCAAAATAGACATTCTTGCCAGAGTTCTTCATCTTGGTTGACGGCTTGACTTGTAGACCATACATGGAGAACTCCTCATTCATTTGCTTTAGCAATTTGTCTAGTTCCTCTGGAGTAGGTGTTGACTCTTCATCGTTGTCTTCGTCATATCCTTCTTTCTGCTTCTTCTCCATGCTTATGATATGCTTAGTGCCTTCAACGGACGTATCGTCGAACGTGTCGAAGTTTGTAAACCTTCCATTCTTAGACAAAACATTAGAAATCAAAGGCTTGATGTCGTTCTGAAGCCCTTCAAAAGGCTTACCTACCTTATAAGAAAGGTCGCTGCTCATCCCTTTTTCTCCGCCTTGAGCGCCTTGTGCCTGCTGACCCTTCTGCCAAGCATCAAAGTCAAACGGCTCTACTGGCTTTTTCCCACCTCCTTGCGACTGGCTCACATTGCCCTTCGCAAGCCTCTCCTTCGCCTTGTTCACCTTCGCCATCTCCTCGGCTTCCGCCTTTATCATCCCTAACTTCCCCTTCAAGAAACCAAAACTCCCCATCAGCATTCCCGCTATCCCCTTTATTTCCTGCGCCTTGCTCTTCGCACCCTCTATGTCATTGGTGTCCATCGCATCCTTGAACTCTTGTATGGCATCGTCGAACTTCTTCGCCTGATCCTCCACGTCCTCCCCTAGTTTCTCCGCCCCGTGCTTCTTCACCAACCCGGCCACATTGTCCTCTCCAACTAGTTTGGCAAGTTCAGAGCCAGTCTCATCAAAAAGACTGTCAACCATATCCTTTGCGGAATCAACACCCTCCACTGGCCCATTGGGGAATATCGTCTTGGCCACTGACACAACCTGCTGCTCCACATCGTCCGCCAACTGCCCCTTCTGCTTATCCGCTGCGGACTTCGCAACCTTCCCGAATGACATCTCTATTCCGTTCACCTTTGACTCGAGGTTGTTGAGGAGCAGGTTCACCTGACCCTCCGCCTCCTTCTTTGACATATTGAGGCAGTCAAGTTCAAATGCCTTTTCCATCACTCCAATGCCGTCTGTGTTTTCCACATTCTGAATCTTCTTGTCGATTTCGTCAATGGCATCGTATTGCTCCGCCAACTTGTCGTAGGTGATTTGAGCGCCGGCTATGGCATTGTTCATAGCATCTACTGTCGAGGGGTCTGCACCTCCATCGACGATGCTCTGGAACTGCTTCTTGAAACCAGAGAGTTTGGTGGCTAGTTCGTGAGCCTTGCCGCCGTATGATAGGACTGGCGGCTTTCCGCCGTAGTTCTTCTCAAAATCAGAAATCGCTTGGGACGGGTCATCCGAATTGCCCCAGAATCCATTGTTGTCGTGTACTCCAAATGTCAATCCGCCATCCTTGCCAATGGCGGCTTCAAGAGTACCCTCTCCGTTTTCAGAAGTTGCTATGTAGACCTCTTGTGTGTCTCCAAAATCTTCATAGCTTAAATCTGCATTCTCATATCCAGTACCGGCCAAAGCCTTTTTCACCTTATCAAAAGCCGCATTCTTTTTTGCATCTGCTTCTTCTGCAGGTTGTGTGGATTGCTCACCCTCATTGCCTTTGGAGAGAACTGGCGGAGCGGGAAGCACGACCTCCTCACTCTCGCCGCTTTCAGCACCTTCGCTAGCCTCTGCCCCTCCACCGTTGCCCTCCGCCTCATCGTCACCAGATGTGTCAACATTTGCACCATTGAGCTTCGGGGACTCGCCGTATGTAGGATTCTCTTGAGCTTGTGTCTGCGCCTCTGGCTCTGTGGCTTGCGGCGCTTGGGCTTGCTCTTGCGGAGACTCTGGAGAAGTGGCCGTTTCAGTTTCTGCCTCTGGTTTCTTCTCCCCGTTCTCATCGTACTTGCCAATCTCCTCCTTAAGCGATTCAAGGGCTTGCTTCAAGCCCGCCGCATCGCCCGCATCGTGTGCTTGGTCGAACTGGTTCGCTATGTTGTTGAAGTTCGCAAGGAACTCTTCGTTGTTGCCCAGCAGAGACTTGTGTACGGTCTTGTCAACCAAGTCCGCCCATTCGTTCTCAACGTCTTCGTCAACTGTCTGCCACTTCTCACCCTTCGCCGCCTTCTTCTCCACCCCAGGAGCCGTCTCACCAACCACGTCTTGCTTCTTGTGTTCCTTGATAGCCTTCTTCGTGTTGGAGAGCATCTGGTCTGCCTTGGTGTCCTTCTTGGGCGGATTGTCGGCTTGCAGAATGTCCATCTCGAACTCTTGGGTCTGCTTGTGCTTGCCCACAAGATTCCAGTCCTCCGTCGAGGAGGTTATGCCCGGATTCTGTGTGAGGTACATATGCACCATCTTCTCCACCATCTTCTTCTTGGAGGGAGGGCATCCGACAGTGAGGCGGAATGTGAACTTGTTCTTTGAGTTCTTGTCCTTCGTCACTTGCACCACGCACCCCGGCCCGACAGTAGCCTTGATAGCGGTCTTGATGTCCGCCTCGAGAAGTTTAGGGCCGTGGAAACGGCAGAAGAGCGGGTTCTTTGCCCTGCATTGTGCAAAGGTTGTCTGGCAGTTCGCCCTTGTAGGTGCTTTCTTTGGGCCGGCATCCATCGCTATCTTTGAGTAGTCGATGTCCGAAACTTCGTCAAAGCAGATGAATGAAGAGCCGTCTATGAACGTGGCATAGTCCAGCACAACGTTCTCTGGGGCTTCGTCCTGCGTCTGCTTATCGTCTTCCTTTGTCGAAGGGATGACTTGCTTTGCTTCCGCCTCCGCCTCTGCATCCAGTTCCTTCTTCTGCTCCTTGTCCGCATCCTTTGCGGCATCCTTCTCCTGCTGCTCCGTAGGCTCGTCTGGTGAAGCGGCAGACTCCCTAGCCTCTGGAGTACCTAAATCGGAGATAGCCTCCTCACCCTCTGGCGTGGAGGTCTGCGACTGCATAGCCGCACTCTTCTGCTTAAGCACAGAGGCGGCATCAGGTGCCTTGCCCATATTGGTAGGGCGGTAGTTGTTAGACACATACTTGTCTGGGTCTACCGTGAAGGTTGCGGAGACATAGACTAGCCCGTTCGCATCTGGCTTGTCCTCATCGCCTCCCATAGAGGGCGGAATGTTAGGAGCCTTTAGTGGAATGTGAGAGGCGTTCTCCTCATCGTACTTGGAAAGGTCGGGTTCGGGGTCTTTCCCGATTGGTGGTTTAGCCTCTATCTCCTCCGCCCCGTCCATCGTGATGGCATCTAGGGCTTCCGCAAGGGAGTCCTTCACCTGCACCGCCTTGTCCTGCTGAATGGTAGGCTCTAGCCCCTCCCCGACCTTGTTGGATTCAACTGGTTGGATAAGCCCTTGCGGGGTGGAGGTAGTCCCCTCCACCTCACCCTTCGTCTCGTCGCGGAAATCGTCTGTTGGGTTTGTGAGGTGAGAGTCAAGGTTATCGTTCTTGTCCCTTGTGAGAGTGGTATGCTCGAAGTCTGTTTCCGCCGATATGGCTTCGTCCAGAGCATTTGCAAGAGACCCCTTCGCCGTGAAGGGGTCTTGTGTGGCGGTCTCTGTGGTTACTGGGACGTGTCCGTGTTCGTCAATGTCCGCCCCAACTTCGTCCATCGTCATTTTCGGCTCTGCGGCGATAGCGGAGAGGTAGGCTTCGTCTTCAACGGAAAAGTCCTTGCTTGTAGGCATAATAGTAGCTCCTTTGTTGCAAATAATGCCACATAGACACTATGCCTACTAGAGTAGGCGGAATGGTATTCCGAAGGTGTCCATCATAAGTGCCAAAGCCCCTGGTTGAGGGTCATCCTTCACCCATCCAGTGTCTGCCATACGCCCTTTGATATGGATTAGGAAATGCCCACTGTCATCATAGGTGTAGCCTTTGATTTCGTCCAATGACTGCAAACCGAGTGAGCCAAGGCGCTTCATAACCTCCGTGGAGATAGGGTCTGGGTCACCGTTGTCTGGCGGAGAGGGGTGGGATGAATCTGCGGCGTTGCGGGCTAGGTCGGAGAGAGGAGAGGGCAGCCCCTCAATGTCCCCCCGAAGGTAGTCGATGACAGTGGCAATGAATGCAACCGACCGCCGCCGATCCTCCCCTTCAAAATCCCACAGTTGGCCAAGGTTAGTTGTATATGCCTTTTTGAGGTTGTCAATGTTCTCTTTGTTCATAGCGGTGGTATTATACCATAGGAGCGGAGCGGCTTTCAATGGGGTGCAGAAAAAAGGCGGCGGACACGGGAGGTAAAGCACTAAACCCGCATCCGCCGCCTCCGCCGCCACACCCGTGACGGCTAGGACTTGGACTGTTGGACTAAATCTGGTGAGAGGTCTTCATCGTACACGTCATCAACATAGACGGAGACAATCTGGTATCGGTTGGAACTGCCCCTCTTGAGGCGGCACATCATAGAGTCCTTCGGATAGGCGGTGTGAGTGAACCAGTCTTTTGTGTTTGTTCTACGGCGCACGAAAGCATCGGCTTTCCCTTGTGTAGAGAAGAGGTATCGGCGGGTGCAAGGGGAGGTCATGTTCTCACCCTTCCAGTCTGGAATGCCAGAGAAGATAACAAGGTAGAGTGGGTCTTTCATCTTCAGTTGTTCATTATGCTTTTGAGGGTTTAGGGAAGGTGGAGTCGTAGCCCCCTTCCCCTTGGACTTGTTAGCCGATTTGACGGAAGAAGCGGACGGCTTCAACCTTTATCGGTAGGGTTGGACGGACAAGGAATGTTGACCTAACTCTGGAAAGAGCCGCCTTGCGGACATCTGGAATGCGGGACTTTGCGATTTCCTTCGTGCCGAAGACCGTAGTGAACGGAATGACATCATCGTACAAGTTATCATGCCGTTCCACGTCAACATGGCCCATGTCCTTGAAGATGGGGAAGTATACGGCTCCCTTGGCATCCGTGATGCGGACAACCCAACCCTTGCGGGTCATAGGCTGCGACTTCTGTGCTTTCTTTTTCGTCTTCATCTTTTTGTCCTTGTCCTTGTTGTTGACGGGCTTGTTTGCCCTTGACGCCGAGTAGTATACCATAACTGCGGACGGCTTGCAATAGGGGAATGAAAGGTTTTTGAAAAAGTCCCAATCACTCCTTGAGAGCTTGCTTGTTGAACCAATAAAGTGCTAGTTCGGATATGCCGTTGAACATCTTCAGATAGTCCGCATAGGGAATGTGCCTAGGGACATATGGCTTTAGAGCATCCTTGTTGTGTGCGGGCGATGTCGGTTTGGGCTTCGGCTTTGACGGAGGGGTGGAATGAATCGCCGTTGGCGTCGATGGCTCTGGGGTGGGCAAGTCAAATAGGGTGCCTTGCTCCATACGGGGTTTGTCATTCGTGGGCATCACACATATCCTCCCTATGCCTGCCCTAGCAACCTCCTAGCCGCCACCATCTTTGGGTCTTGCTCCGTGAGGTATCTCCTACCCCCAAGGCATCCGCCGCACGGGCGGAACTTCCTCATCTCGAGCCAGAGGAGGTCTGACGGCAACTTGTTCACATTTCCGCAAGAGGGGCAGAGGCAAGATTCGGACATGTGAATGTCCCCCTTGAAGTCCACCATAGGGGTGCAGAACCTCTGTTGCATGAACATCAGACGGAAGAACTCTTGGGAGTTTGGGGACTGCACAAGGGTGAGGCAAGAGGTGAGGCAGGAGTTGTGGTACTTTGAGTTCTCCGCCTCCTTAAGAGCCTCTGGGCATGACTTGGCACGCCCGATGTCCTTCATCCCCCGAATGTCCGTTGTGTCAAACACGAAGTGCATAGCCTCCCACTTGGAGCCGTTCTCCTTCCACTTGGCAACAGTCTGGTTGTGGAGCCGATACCACTTGGGGTTGGAGTAGATTTGCCCCCCGCAGAAGCCGTTGAGTTTAGCCACCTTCTCCATAGCCCACTCCTTTTTGGGATCCCCAAGCCACATTCCGTTGGAGCAGATGGAGAAGCGCAGCCCAGACTGGGAGACGATGCGGCACATGTCGAAGAACTTCGGATGTTCCGTAGGTTCCCCTCCGCTCACAATGAGAAGGTAGTCCCCGCTTTCCTTGGCGAATGCAACCGCCTTGCGGCAGGTGTCCTCCGTCATGTGGGGGGCATAGGGGTTGGCATCGTCAAGGCAGTGCGGGCAAGCCATACGGCAACAGTTGGTTATCTGAAGGAGCATATAGGCTCCTTTCGTCCAATCATCCCTTGTCTCTGATATTCTGCGAATTCCTCATTAGTATAGAAATGCCCTTTGTATTCCTTTCCCTTGAACATCAACCTTCCTTCTTTACAGTACATTTCGCGCTCAAAATAAGGGAAGGATAGCCACGATTCAAAACCTTTGTTAAATCCCTTCTCTCTAGCAACCCAAAAAGCATATTCCACATCCCGTAAAGGAGTGTCCTTAAAGTGTTCCCGATTGGTTATCTGTTCTGCCATTTCACCTTCTCCTTAAGACCATTACCACTTCTTCCCCTCTTCCACGGCATCGTTGGACTCTTCATCATCCCAGAGGACTTCGCCGCCGTTGCGGTTGCCGATGTGAACAACCTTTAATGGCGATTCCTCATCCTCTGCGGGCTTCTCTGGTGTAGGCGGGGTGGTTGGCTTGCCCTTGCTTGCGGAAGCCGTATGGGCGGGTTTTCCGCCGTCTAGGGGCAGTTCAAGGTTGGGGAGCGGGTCGGAGTGTTCCCGAACCTTCCTTTGGCGGGTTTTGGCAGTTCTCTCACGGATTTGAATGTAGCAAGTCTCCGCATCCGTGTCTGCATTGTTCCACTTCTTGTCCACCACGGAGTCACCGCTATTGATAGTGACGGGCTTCACGGGTTGGCGGGAGAGGTTGAGACGGGTAGAACCCGCCTCCGCCGCAAGAAGGTCTTTGAGGCGGGAGAGGACGGCATCAATGAATTCTGGGTTGCCGCTAATTCGAATGCCGCAAGCCCCGAAGGTGGAGCCACGGGCATCCGCCGCAATGGGGGTGAAGTGCGGGAGAATGGGTTGGTCGGGTTGGAGGTTTTGCCAACGGCGGAGAGCTTCTTTCTTTTCCATGGTAGGTTCCTTTCTGTTTGTTACTTGGAGGTGAGTTTGTTGATGAAAGCGAGGTGACTAGCCTTGCAAGCATCCACCTGTGCATTCACGAAATACTTGTAGAGCCTTTTCTCCATCCGCTCCCTTTGAGCCTTTGTCGCATGAGGGAGTGCGAGGAGCGAGTCCGTGAGGACGGTGACGAACCGAAGGGATGAATCGTTAGCCCTCTCCGACAGACGCTCCAACTGCTCCTCTGGTGTCTTGGGGCGGGGTGTCCGCTTGTGTGTGGGTTTGGCAGCCTTGTTCGGCGCCTTGCAGTCCTTACTCTTCGCCATTGTTTTTCTCCTTCGCCTTATCTTTTTTGAGTTGTCCAATGAAGCTTGCGACCCAGTAGACGGCACCCGCACACCAGAGTCCAAAACAGACTTTCCAGAGAGACGGATAATTGCCCTTTGTGAGGGTTTGCCCAATGCCGCCCGCAATCATAATGCCAGCACCGATGAACATACCCTTGACGGGGTTGTTTTTATTCGCCATATAGGTTCCTTTCTTGGTTAGTTGTTTGTAGGTGTTGCTTCAATGATAGCCCTATGCCCTAGGCGGACTTCCGCCGTGAAATGGGCAAGGGCATCATCTAGGTTTTCGGTAAGGAATTCGCCGTAAGGGCGTCCTTCTGGTGTGAATGACTTTACGATGATTTCCATGTCGGTTCAATCCTTACCAATTCAAGTAGGCGGTCTCTTCCCTCGCCCGTTCCTCTTTGTCTTTCTCCAGAGCGGCTTTAATGACTTCTGCATCCCGTTTCAAGCCTGCCGTAGCCTTGAGTTGCACCCCGTCATAGATTCGGTAGACAGTCTGGAGGAAGTGGTCTGTAGATTCCACGATTTCCATCTTGTAGGTTCCTTTCGTTAGGGTTATGCGCCAATGCGGAAAGTGCGGCGGTAGGAGTGGTCTAAAGCCCCGTCATCCCTCACCATCACGGAATCAAAGCGGAGAAGTCCCTTGTAGTGGTGTCTGGTGAGGTATGCCGTAGCACCCGCCGCAAGGCTGTGGAAGCGGTTTAGACGGGTCTTGGTGTGTGAGAAGGGTTGAAGGGGGAAAGACTTGCCCTTGAGCGTTTGAACGGCCACAAGGGCGAGAATGCCGTTAGCCTTGTCCTTGGCAATGAGGTCAATGCCCTTGACGGTGGTAGTGGAGACTTCATAGCCGTGGTTAGAGAGATACCTAGCGGCACGGGAAACTGCATCTTTCTTTGTCATGCGGGTAGCATCCCCGTGGGTGGAGTCCCCCGTCACGGAGATAGATGTGGAGCCGATAGAGACATTCATGGTTCAGTTCCTTTCTGGTTAGGGGGTTACGGCAAGAAAGACATAGGCGGTTGCGGCGAACACGGCAACTGCGAAGATAGCCCCGATAGTTGCAAGCGCCGTCTTGACGGGTTGCCACTTCAAGTCCCTCTCCATCTTGAGATAGAGTTCGGGGTGCATCTGGTTCTGGTAGACATCGGCAATGTGCCGTGCCTTGTTCTCCTTCATAGCCTTGAAGATGTTGAGTTTCATCGTCTTGTCCTTTCTTTGTCCTTTTTGTCCTTGACGCCGCATAGTATACCACATTCCCCATTGGGTTGCAAGGGGGTAATGAAAAAAGTTTTAGATTTTCCGTCAGCGGAATCTCGAGACGGGCAATGCGGCGGGCTTGCCTACGGGATGAATGCAGCCGTCCCATCGAGCAGAGTGTAAGGTAGTGTCTCACAATGTAAAAGCCGCCCCCCTCCGAGAGCCTTGGAGAGGGGCGGCGGGACTGGACTAGTGGACACATCGCTAGAAGTTCACCTTGTCAATCTTGCAAGCAAGGACTTCCGTGTAGGCGGGGCATTCCGCCTTTGCCTTGCCCATCGCCTCCATAGCCGTCTCCGCATGCACGGCAACCGTCTTGGTGGCGGATCGCTTGTTGTTCTTTAGTGTGACTTTGTAGGTAATCATGACGGGTGTTATCCTCTTCTGGTTATCCCAACTTGAACCATTGGGCGGGCTTTCCGTTTGGGCCTTCGGTTGGAATGGTGACGGCATAGAAATCAATTGTGCCGTTCTCCGTGGGCTTTGCGACAAGGGTCGCATCGTCTGGAATGCCGTGTTCGTCAATGGCGGCTTGGATTGCAAACTGCATATCACGGATAGACATAGTGTGTGTCCTCCTTGGGTTAGGCGGAAATGATGGAGAGGGCTTTCTCCACCGCCTTCAATTGCTTCTCATCTGCACAGACTGTATAGACCTCATTGAGATTGGCATTGACAATGCTCACAAGGTATGCGGAGAACCTTGCATACTCCCTCTTGGAGATGGCACAGCAGGCTTTGGAAAAGAGTTCATACAAAGCCGCCGTCTGGTAGTCGGAGGGCATATAGTAGCCTCCGCCTTGTGCAATGGCATTGCGGGTGTAGGCAATAACCTTCTTCACGGCGTTAATCTGTCTCTTGTTCATCTTCTCTTGTCCTTTCTTTTTTGTCCTTGTCCTTTTAGCCCTTCCGTGGGCTACGGCGCATAGTATATCAAAACGGCGGACGGCTTGCAAGGGGGTAAATGAAAAAATAATAAAATCCCCTTGCCGTGTTTTGGGGAGGTAAAATGGGCAAGGGGAAAGGGGTTGGCTGCACAGCCGATTTGTCTGGAAGTCCGCCTAGGGATTGTCGGCTACGCCTTGTGATGGTTTCGGCTTGCCCATTGTGAAACCCTCCGTGTCCCTCTTTGACTTGCGGGAAAGTTCCTCCTCCCATTCTCCGCTAGAGGATAGGGCATCAAATGAGTCCACCACGGCAAGGCATTGGCTTCGGAAGCGGGTAATCTTGAGGAGCTTGGACTCATCGTCCTTTCGGGAATAGGTTATAATGCGGTATTGCAACCGCATCTTTGCAAAGCGCTTGTGCATGAAGGTAGAGACGGCACCGCAAACGGGGCATAGAGCCGTCTTGCTTGCTTTCCAACGATGGATAGAGAGAAGGGCGGGGGAGGCGTTGCGGCACGACTCACATAGGTTAGTTGCGGTATCTGGGCGGTGTGTCCATGTACCCTCAACAAGCCATGTGACAGACTTCCAATCCTCCACGGGCGACGGAGTGCCGTAGTCCTCCACGTTGTAGAATCTCCTTTGCTTGCGGGGCAGGATGTCATCCCGTTTCCTGTCGGTTACGGGTTCGTGCTTGAAGTCCCGTATTACATTGAGGACTTGCCTTTGCGAAGGCCCGAAGTCCCGTTTGATTTCGTCCACTTGGGCGAAGGTGTGCGGGGCGATAGCAAGAGCCGCCGCAAGGGTTATTAGGTGTGTTGTGTGTGTCATGGCGGATAGTATATCACGGTCGGTCTGGATTGTGAAGGGGGAAGTGAGGAATAAAAAAAGCCCCTCCCAAACGGGGGAGGGGCGGACTTGACTTCTGGTCAAATGGTTTGGTTGTTAGGTTAGGCACAGAGAACCTTCATCGTCTCTGCGGGGAGTACCGCCCATTCGTCCTTGTCGTGGCGAATGCCGATGGTATAGCGGTGGCTAGTGGCGAGGCAATAGGCACTCACAAGGGTCTCCCTTGCATAGACTTCCCAATGCCCAGTCTTGTCATTGTACCACTTCAAATCCCTTTCGGTCACTTCGTCAACGCGATAGAGGATTGTGCTTAATCCTTTAGCCACATCGTCCTTGTTGAAGATGTAATCGCCAACATTGATTTTGACTTTGCCGTTCATTTCTTTTGTCCTTTCCTTGTTAGATGTTTGCGAAGAAGACCCAGAGGGCCATCACCACGATGAACAGGGTCGTAAGGGTAGCGACCCTATTGAGGTTAATCACTTCGTTGCTATCGTTGTAGTTGTTCATCTTTGTTGTCCTTGTCTTTGTCCTTGCTTCGGGCCTCATTGCCCTTGACGCCGCATAGTATAGCAAACCTTCGTTCGTATTGCAATGGGGTAATGCAATTTTTTTTATTTTTTTCAGAGGGTGTCTTGGGTGCATTCCTCTACCCTCTTAAGGTAATCGTCAAGAGATTCGTCAAAGGGGGAGTCTGGGGGCGGCTTCGTCATTGAGCCAGAGGGCATCCACCTCTCTCCATCCACCGTATGCCATCCGTTGTAGGGTATCCACCGCTCAATCCTACCGCCCTCCGTCTCCCTCACAACTGCTTTCGTGAGGTCTGGAAGGGGAAGCATCGACGCCGCCAGTCCGCACACTTCCTCGAAGGGATGATGCAGGAAGTAGTCCTCAAACGGCATCCCTCCGTAGAAGTAGTCCTCCTTGTCGGACATCTCATAGTAGAGAACTCCGTCCACCACGGTTGCATAGGCTTTATGCCCCTTGCCGTGCCTCTGCTGCTCCCCGAACTCCCGAAGGTATCGTGCATAGGTGTCTGGGTCAATCCGCCCTTGAAGGAAGAGGGTGTCAATGTTCATCCCCTCCCCGCTCTTGCGGCAATAGCCCATCCTCTTGCCATTGACGCTTTCCCCCAATCCATCCAGAGACTTGTGGCGGGCATAGTATTTGCGGACTGCCCCTCTGGTGACACCGACAATCGCCCCTATCTGTGAGAAGGTCAGTCTCTTTCCCTTGAACCACACCCTCTTCGGTGGCATTCCAGAGTGCTTCCGCTTCCGCATAAAGGGTGCTTCCCTATGCAACCTTCTCCGCCGCCAGTTCGTCTATGGCGTATGCCTTGGCGAAGTTCGGGTAAATGCCTTGGAGTGCGGCAATCTCCACGGGAATCTGCCTCTCCCCGTAGGCATCCTTGAAGGTGGCATAGCCCTCCTCCACAAAACAACGGGCGGCAAGCTTCGTGCCGATTCGCCCGTCTGGGTAGTGAAGCATGAAGTCCGCCAGAATGATTCTGTTGCCCCATTGGTCTGTGGGCTTGATTTCTGAACGGACTGTCATAGTTCCGCCGAGCATCCGCGGGAAGTCCGGGGATGAACGGAGTCGGTAGGTTGCCCCGTTGCGGAATCGCATAATGAATGGGTCTGTCTGCATCGTGTGTACCTCACTTTCTCTTGCATGACAAAACTACATGCTTCCAATGCTTCCGCATGAGCCGCCGTTTCTGCTTTGCCGTAGTAGTCGGGGCAAAGTATTTCTTCGGAATGTCAATGTTCACCCTCATGACCGCCCTCCTCTCTTCTTGGGTTTCCAGAATCCGCCCTTGTCCTCTACATCATCGTAGGAATCAAAGATTAGGGTAATGCCGTATTCAGAGTTGAAGGAGCAGTAGAAAGCCCCGTAGAACTCCGCAAGGGACTTGTTTGTGAAGTGGTGATTTCGGTAGTCCGCAATCTTGCGGTTGAATTCAACGTTAACATCATCGTCCCCCGCCGCAAAGTATACATCTATTGGACAGATGGTTTTCGCATGGGGTGCCATAGCCCGAATCTGGTCGGCTATCCACTCCTCAAAAGTCAAGAATGCAATAGGCTTCTTCATCGTGCCGTCCTTGTGGTTGAAAGGTAATGGGGGGCGGAAGAGGAGATAGGGAGGGGAACTTCCGCCCCCCTAAATCGGTTAGGCAACCTTCGCCGTGCGGTAGGTGTCCCACATCCAGTTGAACTTGGAGACTTCGCCCTTGAGGTTCTTCGCAAGCCAGTCAATGAGGGCGATTTCCACTTCGTCCTCCGTGACTGTGAAGTAGCCCGTCCCGTCCTTGCCGCAGAGGGCGCGGATTTCAGAGGCAGGGATGTTAACCGTGAGCCACTTGGGGCCTTTGAAGTCGGCATCCTTGTACTCAATGCGGTTGAAGTCAATCTCAAGCCCCATGGAGTTGCCGAGGGTGATTGTTTCGTTTGTCGTGTCCATTTCTTTGTCCTCTTTGTTGTAGTGTTGTTGTTGTCGGTTTGTTGTGTGAGGAGGGATAGCCCCCCCACACACCACTTGTTTATTACTTATCTTCCCCTATTTCCAACATTCTGCGGTAAGTCTCATTCGGGTCGGTACTCTCTCCGTGCCAACCGATATTTCCGTGAAGCCCGAAAAGCACCTTGCCCCCCTTGACCATCGCTTCAAAGTAAAGCCAGTTAGGATTGAAATCGGGCTTTCTAAGGATAAACCAAGTTTCCTTATCATCCCCTTCTCCGATAACATCATAAAAGGTGATTTCGGCACCTTCCATAACCGTGCCTTTGATTGCGGTCTCTACTAACTCTTTTTCGTTCATTGCTTTGTCCCTTCTTGTCTGTCACTTGCAAAGATAGGCGATTCCCACAACGGCGGAACCGCAGACCGCCACTACCCACAAGGGGAGAGTGAGCAGAATGCCCTCAAGCATCATGCTAACCACATTTTCAATTGCATCCATGACTTTGTTCTTCATTGTCTTTGTCCTTTTCTTTGTCTTTGTCCTTGCGGGGCCTTGTTGTCCCAACGCCGAGTAGTATATCAAACTTCCGTTTGGATTGCAAGAGGGGAATTGAAAAAAATTGAAAAAAGTTTTGGGCGGGTGTTCTGCCGCCCGCCCGCTCCCTTTCCGTAGCCCTCCCCTCACATCTGCGACCGCAGTTCCCGTATGCTATCCCGCATCTTGTCAATAGTCACGGTAAGGGGTTCGTCAAGTTCCTTTTCAATCCAAGGGTTCTGGAGAAAACGGCGGATGGCCCCTTCTATGCTCTTCAAGTGGTTCTTAAAAGTGTCATAGTGGTTCCCCTCCCATTTGATAGGGCGAAGTGGGTAGTAGGTTGCTTTCGTGAAGTCCCAATCATCCTTTCGGCTTCCGACCTCTTCCCGAAGGTTCCAAGCCTCCGCCGCAAGGTTTTGGAGTTCGTACACAACCGCCCCGAAGGGGTCAAAAGCCGTCCACATGGCAACAAGGTTCAAGACCTTGCGGTGTATGTTCATGGCGGCATAAAGCCCCCGAAGTTCCACATCGCCAGTTTCGTTTTCCTTGTTCGCTTCCATCTTCTATCCTTTCTTTGTCTGGTTCTCTTGTGGTGTTCGGGGAAGGGGTCGGCGGTTGCCGTTGCCCCTTCCCCTCTTTCGGCTTATGCCGCCTTGCGGTTGAACTTGTCCGCTACCGCAAAAACTTCGTCAAGAGTGACGGGTTCCAACTTGCACCATGCCGCCTTGCCCTTCCATTCGGCATTGTTGCGGGCATGGAAAGCGGCAAGGTGATTGCCCGTGGTGACGGAATAGCCGCAAAGGGGCTTGTCGTTCCAACCCTCAATTTCGCCCTCAAAGAAGGCTTCATCGTAAAGGCGGAACATACGGGCGGTTCCGTTTGCGGTGACATGGGCGGCAACCGCCGTATCATAGGAAACAAGCACCTCCACAACGGCGGCGCCAATGGTGAAGGTCTTGACCTTCGCCCGTCCGTAGAAAGACTTGCGGCTAGAATAGGTCGCAAGGTTCTCAACTTTGATTGCATTGATGTTGCTCATGGTTTTGTCCTTTCTTTTGTCCTTGTCCTTGTTTCGCCTTCCACGCGGAAAGCACCCATAGTATACCATATCCACGACCGCCTTGCAAGGGGGTAATGAAAGATTTTTTATTTTTTTTTGGAGTGGGTGGAAATGGGCATCTGGACGGGCGGGCTGCATGGGTGAATGGGTGCGGATGTTCCACGTGGAAATGCTAGGCGGAATCGTAGGTATGAAAAGGGGGCGGCGGGTTTTATCCCGTCCGCCCCGTGCATTGTTGCTAGCTTCGTGGTATGGGGAAATCAAACCATCGGAAGGGAGAAGTCCGCCCCGTCCTCAATTCCGTACTCCGCCTTGAGTGCTTCCCACATAAGGAAGCAAGCCTTGCAGGCGGATTCGTTCCGTGCATCGCAGCACCCCGTGTTGTATCGCATCGCCATCTGGCGGACGAACGGGAGGATGATTCTGGACACGAACGCCTGGTTGAGAGTGCGGTGCATTGAGCATAGATGTTGCACAATGTACTCCGCATCCTCTTGTCCGCCGAACTGGTTGACGGCACGCTCCATAGCCTTTGCCGCCGTCTCTGCATTCTCACTTGCCATTTGTCATTGTCCTCTCTTGTAGGCTTGTTTAGGCTATGGGCTAGGGGGCAGACAATCCCCGCTAGCCCTTTCGCCGTGTTGTTGTCAAATCGCTTCGTACCGCTCTTTAATGAGCCACCCGAAGTCACCAAACACCTTGAGGGCGTCATCGGTAAGGGGCGGCAGTTCCGCTTTCGTGACGGGGGTAATCTTCACTTCCGTAATCTTGCCCTCAATGTCCTTCCAAGTGCGGGGCTTGCCGTCCGCAAGGCACATTTCAATGGTATCGCACAAATCGTCCGTGTTCCTCTGCCAATGCTCCCAAGCATCGCAACAAAGCCGCTCCGCAACGCATTGGAGGTCATCGGAAAGGAATTGCCCATCTACCCCGCCCAACACGGGGCCAATGACGGGTTGCTTGTCCATGATATGCTCTTCGTAATACTTGCGGTATTCCTCATTGTCCTCAAACGGCTCTTTGTAGTTGGGGCTATACCACTCCGTAAAGCACCCTTCCAGTTTCACCGCCACTATGTCATTAGGATTGCTCATCTTCTCTTGTCCTTTCTTGTTTGTCACTTGCAGAGATAGGCAATGCCGACAACGGCAGAGCCGCCGATTGCCACTACCCACAAGGGAAGCGTGAGCAAAATGCCCTCTAGCATCATGCTAACCGCATTCTCTACCGCATCCATGACTTTGCTTTTCATTGTCTTGTCCTTTCTTTGTCTTTGTCCTTGTTTCGCCCTTTCGTGGGCTTCGGCGCATAGTATAGCAAATCTCCGTCCGCCTTGCAAGGGGGGGAATTGAAAAAAGTTTAACTTTTTTTCTGGCGGGGTTGAAGGGCTAGAGAATCGGCTAGGTCGGACTAGCGGAATCGCTAGCCGTCTGGACAGTCTGGCGGGCGCGGAAGGACTTGGGGCGGGATGAGTTAGGCTTGAGCGACTCCAGGAGCCTTGAGAGACTCCAGAATGCAAGAAGGGCGGCGGGTGTGTCCCGTCGCCCTCCGTGGCTTTCTCTCCCCTCCCTTGGTTATGCCCTCTTGCGGTTGGCATTCGCCGCAAGCATAGCCTCCGAATCCTTCTTGTAGCAGAGTTGGAAGATGATGTCCTCCACCTCCTCCGCCCGTGCCTTGTTTGCGGCAAGCCATTCCGCCGTGTCCACCACGGTTAGGGCATACGGCTCATCCAAATGCTCCAGTTCGCTCTTGAGGCGGGCAACCGCTTTCAAGTCTTGCTTGTTGGCGGGAATCTTGCAGTCCTCAAAGATGAAGGACTCCGCACAGGGGCCGTGTTGCCCTTCGTGCATATAGGAAGTCTTGTTCTTGCTATAGTTGTTCCACGGAATGTCGGGGAAGTATGCAAGCGCCTCCCACTGTGAGTTGCACGGGTTCTGTGCCATGAAGAAAACAACCCTTGTGAAAACCTTGCCCTTGGCGGTTCCGTTGTTCGTGTTCGTGTTCATCTTTGTTGTCCTTTCGGTGTCTTTGTCCTTGTTCATCAACCCCACGCGGGGTCAACGCCGATAAGTATATCACACTTGCGGTCTCATTGCAAGCGGGTAATTTAACTTTTTTCATTTTTTCTTTCGGGGGGATTGAGGGGGTGTCGGAGCCGCACTACATCGAGCGCCGAACAGTCTGGGAACATTGGGCTTGGCGGACTTCGGCGGGGATGATTGCAGCATCGCAGAAGGGGAAAGTAAAGAGGCGGACGCCGTAGCATCCGCCCCGCACCATTGCCTAGAGGCAATCCCTAGCACCCCATGAACTGCCTCCGCTCCTTCTTCCGCCTTGACTTCAAGCCATCGCATACAACCTTGCGACCGCCCTTCGTCACGTACACCCATCGGGTGAACTCATCCGCCACAACCGCCCCCCGCTTGCCCTCCTTGAGCAGACGGCACATCGTGGAGCTCTTGAAGTTCCCCCATCCCACATTGTAGATGAAGGAAATCAGAGCCGCCTCCTCCGCAACAGTTAGCGTCTGCCCGCCCAGTTCCGCCCGTAGCATAGCGGAGATACGGCGGCAGATTCGGGAGAGTTCCACGGATGCCTCGCCCTCTGAAACCCTCTTCTTGCCGACCCAACTGGCGGAAGTGAACCCATAGCCAATCGTGCGGTTGCCCGCCGCATCGCTATATGCGGTGGAACGGAACCCCTCAACAGTCTTGAGAAATGCCGCCGCCTTGGTTGCCGCCTCTGTCGTGTCCGCCATCATCACGGCTAATGCCGTGGCAACAATGTAAGCAATCGTTTTCATTGGTAGAAAATGCCGAAGGGAAGGGGCAAGCCCTCCCCCTCGGTCTCCTTTCGTTGTCCGTTATGCCGCTTCCCTCACAAAAGCCTCCGCCTCACTTTCCTTGTGGAAAGAGGCAATGGCGAATCCGTCCTTGGGCTTGCCCCTATAGACTCTGAACTCCGTCCATTCCTCATCTGGGGAAGAAACCAGTTCGGGACGGATAACCAACTTGCCCTTGCGGTTTCGGTTGCCGTTGTTGTTTACTGTCTTTTTCATTTCTTTGTCCTTTCCTTGTTGTTGTCCTTGTTGGTTCGTTTTATCGTCCAATCATACAAGAGGCTAAATACTCGTCTTCTTCACTTGCGGCTATATGCAACTGCGGAGATTCCCGAAGATACCGCATCGTCTTGGGGCATTTTTTGGTATCAAACTTTATAACGGCGGGGAAGCAATAACCGTGCATCTCGAGGAACTCTCGCCTATGGGCTTTAATATATTCCTCACATTCGGTTTTGCTTTTGCTTACAAGAATCAAAGCATCTGCCCTTGGCGGATACCTATGGTTGAAATCTTGGTAGATTTTAGCCGCTCCATACATTGTCATTTTTTTATTCCTTTCTTTGTTGTCCTTGTTTCGCCCTTTTGTGGGCTTCGGCGCATAGTATATCAAATCTCCGTTTGTATTGCAAGGGGGTAATCAAAACTTTTTTCATTTTTTTTGAAGGGTGTCGGAAGGGTGTCGGAAGCACCTCAAAGTCGTTAGGCTAAACCATCGGCGGACGGATTGTGTAGGGATGAACTGGGCTGCACCATCGAGCGCCGAAGTCTGAAGCAAAAAGGGGCGGCGGATTGTTCCGCCGTCCCCGCCGTTCTAGGGCATCTGTGTAGTCAAAATCAATCAGAAGGGAAACCATTTCAAGCCCGCATTCACAAGCCCCGCCACATCGCCCTCATTGTCCTTGCTTACGGCAAACTCCCCATTATACCCAAACTTGTAGATGTCCCAGACGGCTTCACCGTTGCCAATGTCCCGATAGACATAAACTATCGCACCATATGGAATGTCAATTCCGTCTATCATAAAGTCTGTGAAAGAAATTGTGTCTTCGCAATAGCAATCTGCATCCACAAAAGTTTTACCTTCCGCAAGAGCCCGCTGAATCTCTTCAAAGAAGGCTTCCACCTTTTTGGCTTCGCCCTTGTCTTCCGTAATCATCATTTTCTTCATTGCCTTGTCCTTGTCTTTGTTGTCCTTGTTGTCGTGCCTTCCACGCGGAAAGCACCCATAGTATACCACACTTTCGGTCGCATTGCAAGGGGGCAATGTAAGATTTTAGAAAAAAGTTTTAACACCACTTTTTACGGCTCTCAACCTAATAAGTTTAGCCCAAACGCTACAAGCCGAATCGCATATAGAAGAGCTAGGGCATCCCCTACATTCCTCATCATGGAGTCCTTCGTTAGCCTTGCATAGTTCAAGCCGAAAGGCTTCTATCAACTTAATCAACCGCTCTATGTCCTCTTTAGACATTTACCGCCCCTCCCAAGGCAACATCCGCCCATCGTCTATGCTCTTGATGAGGTATAGGTAAGCACCCGCCTTTACCACTAGCGCCCGCTTGCCCCAGTAGAGGTTCCGCATCCCCGTCAAGTTCCCGTGAGGCCCTGCGGATGCTTGGCAGTTCTCTTCGAGCCACCGCACCCACTTCGCCGCATCGGGAGTCTGCTTCTTGTTGAGGTAGACTGTCCGCCCCCTCTTGGTTGTTCCGTTGTCTTTCTTCATTGGTTTTATTCCTTTCATTTCCAAGCCGTGTTGACTCTGTACTTCGCCTTGTAGATTTCCTTCGTTCCCGCCGCAACCCGCTTCGTAGCCAACTGAAGAGCCTTGCGGACGGCATTGACTGGACACTCCTCGCCTATGCAACCTCCCATAGACACGTTGTTGCGGTAAGGACAGTTGTTGCAAGCCTTGGCGGCGGCATTCACAACTGAAGGGTGTGCCTCTGCGGCGAACTTCGCCACGCCAGAACTCCACCTCTGCACCTCTTCTGTCGTGTTGTATCGTGCAACCCGCTCTGCCGTGTCCTTCGTCATCTTACTTGCCCTTCCCCTTCGTCACCTTAATCCCCTCATTCTCCAACCATGCGAAGAGATACACCGCCTCTTCGTTGGAAAGGCTTTCCGCCATCTCTTGATAGGTTGCCATCCCATCTGCAATCTGGGAACCAATTTCATTCAGTTGAACCACTTGAAGGTTGGAAAGCCCCAAGTCTTCAAGCGCCAACTTCTGCAGGTTCCACCGCTTCCCATCCTTGCGGACTTTCTTCTTCTTGTTGTCAATCGCCTCAACCTCAACCAGACGAATGGAGTCCCACGACATACCGCACCCGAACACGGCTTCGTGTATCCGCTCCTCCGTGGGCATCGACTCGCCCTTCTTGGTTGTAATCGTAACCTTGAAACTTCTTGTCATTGTCTTTGTCCTTTCTTTGTCCTTGTTCTGCCCTTTTGGGCTTGACGGCGAATAGTATACCACACTCCCTTTAGGCTTGCAAGGGGGTAATGAGTGAAAAATAAAAAAAAGAAATAGCCGCCGTCCTAGGGGGTGGGGATAAGACGGCGGCTAAAGGTTTGTCTATAGAAGCCCTTACAGTCAACTTGGCGGAATGCCCTGTCCGTGCTGCCTTGCCTCTTGGTTGTAGTCCGCTATGACGCCCTTCGTTATGGCAACGTCAACCAGATGTTCGTGGAATGCCGTGGGGATGAGCATCTGGCGTCCGTCTGGATACTTGGCAGTCCCGTTCCGCCACCTCTCCGTCCACTCCACGCAGACTATGCGGGCGGTGTCCGCCAACCCCTTCCACAATGCGGAGAACGGAGCCATCAATGCAATCAGAACCCCTAGGAGAAACCAGACGGGGAGCATCAGACCCCTCTTCCACCAAGGCAATCCAGAATCTCTGCACCGAACCAACAACATAAGGAACGGGGCGAACGGAATCAGTAGGACTCCAGAAGCCGACAGAAGGACTGTGCGGAGAACACCCTGCAGCACAAGAACCTCAATCCTCACTAGGGTTGTGGCGGCACTCTCTGGAATCGTGTCCATCGGCTAGATAGTGCAATAAGTTGTGGTGGGGACATCAACCGTGACAATCTCCCCAAGCCAGTAGGCGAATGCGGCATCGACGCTCTTGTGGCCAGTGGAGAAGTCCATCACCTCTTTGCACTTGGGATGTTCCTTGCACCACTCGAGGAACTTGTCGTAAGCCTGCTGCACGTCAAGGCCCGCTCTGTGGTAGACATAAGCCCTTGTCATCGTAGCCTTTGAAGTGGGCGGCTCTGGGGGTGTCGTGACGGAATCCCCTTGGATAGAGGGCATCGGCGGGGGCGGGGGCAGTTCTTCCGCCTTGGTTCCCGTGGCGGTCGTGGTCTCTGGATTGACGGCGGGTTGCCCAACCGAATCGCTCTCTGCCGTCTTCCCTTCGCCAAATGCCATGTACATAATGTACTTCGCAATGACGAACTGCTCTCCCTTGGAAAGGGCGGTGAACTTATCGCCCTTCGCCTCTACCATCGTCCGCGCCCACTCTAGCACGTCCGCATCAGTCTCTATCTTCTTCATCTTCCTTGCACTCCTTGAACTCAAAAAGCCCGTAGCCGCCGCTCCGAATTGAGCCAACTCACATGAACTCCCAACCCGTCACGGCGACTACTCCCCGCCACTCGGCGGAAATCGTCGGGATGAAGTATACCACATTTTCGGACGGGCTTGCAAGGGGGAATTGCGGGAAAATAAAAGCCCCTCCCCCGTAAGGGGGAAGGGCGGGCTTGGTCGTGCCTCGCTCAATCAATTAGGCGGGGCTTATGCCGCCTTGTCCGTAGCCGCCGCCATAGCCGCACGGCGGCGGGCTTTAGCCGCCTTGCGGCGGAGCTTGCACTTCTCCCTACGGCGGTCCTCCCTTGTGAGATTGCGGGCAAGTTCAATCGCATCGCCCAGACGGGTGCGGTTCACAGTCCGCCCCAGATTGAGCGGCATCGGGTTCCGCCCTTCCCGCAACATCTGGAGGTGAGCGGCATGCTTCGCCGTCCATCCCTCCCGCTTTTCCAGAATGGTGATTGCGGCATTCCGCCCGACCTCGGTGAGGGTGATACCCTCAAGCCCGTAGGCTTGAATGTAATCCATAGTCTCCGTCACGGTCATGTAGTCTCTAATTCTCATTTCTTCGTCCTCTTCTGTCTTGTCCTTGTTAGTAGCCCCACGCGGGGCTTCGGCACATAGTATATCAAATCTCCGTTTGCCTTGCAAGATGGTAATTGAAAAAAGTTTTACTTTTCCTCTAGCCCCAGAATCAGAACGGCACGGGTTCGTCAAGTTCCCCGTTGTCGGACGGGTCAAGCATCCTATCGGCAAACGTGACAAGGGCATCAATTCCCTCATCAATCCCAATAGCGAAAGCCGCCGCCGCAAACCTCCGCTCTATCTCATCATCGGTAAGGTTCACCACGTTTCCCAGACGTGCGGGGCGCTCCGTCTCCTCCCCGCAAACTTCAAGGATGACTTCGGCATCCGCTCCGTCCCGCTCCTTGTCAAATCCGTATGCGGACAATCCGTATTTGTCCATGAGCCGATTGCACTTTTCGCTCATCCAGTCTATCATCTTGTCTTCTCCGTCTCTCTTTCGCTTGTGAATGATTGTGGAAGGGCTAGGCGGCTAGCCTAGCCCCTCCGTTGTTTCCTTATGCGGCATTCACGGCAACCTTGAGCGCCGCCCTCTTGGGCATTTCGGGGGAGATTTCCGTGTACATGGCCTCCCCGTTGCTGAAACGGGCAACCACCCCCAACTCCATAAGCCCAATTTCCTTCTTTGCCTTCTGCAAGGCACGGCGGAGCCAATTACCCTCGCTCTTGTACTTGCGGAGCATCTTGGAACGGCACATGCCGAATTCATAATTGGATTCGTCATTGTCCATTTCTTCAACATCGCAATACTTCTCATCCACGTAAAACTGCACCCCAGAGTAGTATCCGCTCACAACGGAGACGGTGAAGAAGGTAAGGTATTCGTTCAACTCCTCCGCCTTTTCCTCCATTTGCCTAATGCGGTCTTGCATACCCAACTCATCGTAGACTTCCTCAACTTCGGTAAGGTCTGCACCGCAACATTCGCACTTGTCGGGTGTTCCGCCTTGTCCGCAACCGCATTCGGGGCAAACCTTCATTTCGAGGTCTTCCGTCACAATGAGCGGGAAATCCCGCATTGACTTGAAGTTGCTAGTAGCCATTTTTTTAGTCCTTTCGGTTTTTGTTGTCCTTGTCCTTGTGGGGCCTTGTTGTCCCAACGGCGCATAGTATACCAAAATCCCGTCCGCCTTGCAAGGGGGTAATCAAAAATAATTTAACTTTTTTCTGGCGGTGTCCAGACTAGAAAATCCGCTAGGTCGGCATAGCAATTTTGCTAGGGCATCGACGGACGGGGAAGGGAACGGGACGGGATGAGCCGCCCGTCTGGCAGCCGACTGCCCCCTCCGTCTGGAATGCAAAGAGGCGGCGGCTTTCGCCGTCGCCCCGTAATCGCAACATTCGGAGTTGTCTATTACTTGCCCCACTTCATATCAAGCCACCTCCCTTCTCTGCACTTTGTTCTCATATCCAAGGTCGTGAGCCACCGCCCGCACATATGCGGCGAAATCTGGCTTAAGGTTCTCCCAAGTGTCCGCATACCCGTAATGCCCGCCAAGGTGTTCGGGGCCGTACCCAGGAACGCCGCCCTCATAAGGAGTCCAGTAGCGGCGGCGATATCCCCGCTCCTTGCCGTTCGTGCGGGCATTGAAAGTGACATCCTCACCCTCCCACTGGATAGCATCGCCCGCCGCAAGGGCATCTTCACGGGACATCGTGCGGCGGTTTCCCGAAAGCACATCCCACATATCGGGGTAGTTCTCAAGGTTGAAGATACCTCCAGAGCGGCGGAAGAGCACGGTAATGGTGTCCATGCCCTTCACTACCGAGCCGTTCCGCATACGGACGGCGGGGTAGGTGTTCCGCACCTTAATCACCGCCTTAATGGGGTTGTGTCCAAGAGTGACGCAATGCTCATCCTTGTCCACATCCACTTTCGCCGTGGCATCCAGTCCGCAAGCGTCAATAGCCTCTTGAACCATCGCACGGACGGCGGCAAGGTCGGCGGGGGTCGCCTTTTTCCCCCAGTAGGAAACAATGTTTCCGACCCTAGTCCGCGGGGTGTCTGGAATAATCGGGGTGAGTTCGGAAATGTCCTCATCCGTGGAATTGCCGTTGTCCCAAGAGACGTGGGCGCGGGCGCATCCCAAGGCGGTAATCGTTCCGCTATTCCCTTCTGGCTCATCGTTCATATGAACACGTGTGCCAACTTTGAATTCTTTTACTACCATTTCTCAGTCCTCTCTTTTGTCCTTGTCCTTGTTGTCATGCCTTCCACGCGGAAAGCACCAGTAGTATATCATATCTCCGTATGGATTGCAAGGGGGCAATCGTAAAAAAGTTAAGATTTTTTCGGGGCATGAAAAAGCCCCGTCGGATATTGCACCGCGGGGCCGCCCTCCAAAGGGCTAGGTCGGACAAGACCTTATAGGACATCGTTTCGTTTAGTTCAAATCGCTTGTTTCCCGAGACGGCTCATATTGTACCACAGACTGCGGAAGGCTTGCAAGGGGGTGTCTGAACTTTTCAGCACTTTTCCCATACGGATGTGTTGGGGTTGAACAGGAACACGGCAAACTCCTTGTCCTTGCAGAATGCCCGAAGGGTGTTCACCCTCGCCCTCTTCACCGCATTAGCCGCCTTTGTGTGGGTGTTGAAGTAATCCAACAGAACCCACTTGCCACCCCTCCGCTCTCCGTATGCGAAGAGGTCGGCGGCGAACACTGACAAGTCATCCGACACGTTTCCGCCCCTGACGGAGACGTTGCGGATGGAACCTTGGGTCGGGGCGCTGTCCCATACGGCGGTTTCAATCCGTCGTTCCGTCATTGGGGAATACCCCTCTTTCATTTCAACTTCAACCGTGTACTTTGCTTTCATTGCCATTGTCCTTTCTTGTTTATCCGTTAGCGAAACAACTTGTGTGCATCAAATCCCACATAGCGATTCGGCTTGCCCTTAACCTCACGCATCGCCGTCCAGTGGAAAGCGGCACGGGAAAGCCCCGAAAGCCATCCCTCACGTCCGCAAAGGGCGATTGCCTTTGTGCGGCTAATCCGTCCATCGCTCTTGTCCCCCTTGTAGAGTGTGTAGGTCGTGACATCCGCCGCCTCCTCAATCTGCGGCAAGTCCTCTTCAAAGGTTTGCTTGATACCTCCGTAGATTTTCTCCAGAAGATACTTCTTGTCGGTGTCCGTCAGTTTCATTGTCTTTGTCCTTTCCATTCTCACTTCACATAATCAAAGAACACATCTGGATTGCGGCGAATGAAATTCTTTGCCTTTTCGCTCAATGTTCCGTCTATCGTAATCTTGCGGACGCGCCACGGCTCACCATCCGTATTGCAACCGCCATTCGTCTTACCTTCCCACACATTTTCCTCATTAGGGTGTTCTTCGGGCGTCTTGCGGCAATCAAAATCAACTCCAAGCCGAAAGTCCCAATCGTCCGCCGTCCCAATCCAAGCTTCCCCAAGGGCCTTGAAGAAACCTACGTTAACCTCATTGTCAAACCAATCATCAGAAACATCATTTTCAAGGCAATATCTATTCGTTCCTGAACCTCCATATGGCTCGAACTCCGAAGCGAACCACTCACCCTTTTCGTTTTTCCACTCCAAGAGGAACCCAGTAACCTTCTTGGACTCCATCTTGCGGATCTTCTCTTCTACCTCTTCATTGGTGAAGAACCGACCACGGACAAACTTTCCTTTAGAAAAGTCGAAGTATGTCTCTTTCAGCCAGTCTGCGACATCGCCACCATACCCATTGTTACAATCCGTCCGCCACTTTGCAATAGCCTCTTTCATCGGCTTGTCATTGAAGTATTCATCGTTTGTCATTGTCTTGTCCTTTCTTTGTTGTCCTTGTTATGCCCTTTTGTGGGCTACGGCGCATAGTATAGCAAATCCCCGCTTGCCTTGCAAGGGGGTAAAGAAAGATTTTTGAAAAAAAATTAAATAAGCGACCGCCCGCACCCGAAAGGCAAAGTGCGGACGGTCTGGACGGCGGGACGTGGAGGGGGATGAGTGGGGGCTATCTCCGCCTCGCCGCCTTACGGATTGCCGAAGATACAAACTCCCTGAAGGTTCTGTTGTCCATCCCCTTCACGATGTTGTAGGCATCATCCGTCAGAGAGAGCCGCATGAACTCCGCGGGGAACTCCCCGCGACTCTCCCTCTCGAGCCTCTTCTGCCGTATCGCAGCAAGGGCGGGTTGGATGTCATACCCCTGCCCCTTCGCCTTGTTGTCTTTAGCCATACTGCTTGCCCTCCTTCTTCGCCCGCCGCTCCGCTTCATTGACGATTGCCTTTGAGACGAACACCGCCCTTGCAACCATCCCCTTCACGGACTTCACAATCTCCGCCGCATCGCGGTCTAGGGGCTTGCTTACCCTATGCCAGTCGCCAATCTGGGACTTCAGGGACTCCATGAATCTGTCGTGTCCCTTGTGTCCCGCCTTGGTGAGCCTCTGCATGCCGTCGGCGCTAATCACCCATCCGTCGCATCGGATGAATGCCGTCTGCCTCTCCTTCACTTCCTTTTTTCTATCCATTTCTTCCATTTTATTTTTACTCCTTTATGCCACCTTCTTCTGTGTGGCGGTTCCATCGAGGGGCATCACGAACGCCCCCATAGAATCATCTGCATACCGAAGGGGCATTATAATCCCCTTCGCCTCAACCTCCGCCCCGAAACCGAAGAGGTGAAGGGGCGTGTGCTCACATACATAGTCGCAAGACCAAGCCGTCTTTTCGCAGAGAGCCACCTTGGTGCAGCCCAACTTGAAGAGGGCATCCACAAGGTCGGCAACTCCCCGCATATCGTAGAACTTCCTAGCCACCTTAAGGCGGAGAGTGTTAAAGTATCCGTCCCCGTCATCGTGGTAGTATGCCCGCACCGCATCCCTCATCGCCTGAAGCAATCCGTGCTTCTCACCGCCCTTGGCAATCGTAGCCATGCGGCGGTAGGACTGGAGAGCCAAATCGGTCGGCTCTATGTCCTCCGCAATCTCCCGCCAACGGAAGGCAATGTCATTTGAGAAACCGCTAGGCACGGCATCGCAAATCGGGAACTGTCGGGGAATGCGGCAGACAAGCATCTTCCACCCGTCCGTAGCCGCAAGCCCATTGTGCTCCGCATCAATGACTGGACGGCGGCATGCCTCTTTGTTGTCCGTGGTGAACGTCTTGAACACGTTGTACACGGACTTGGCATCGGCAAGGTTTGCCTTGCGGATGTTCGTCCCCTTGTAGTAGGACTGGTCAAGCTCCACAAGCCCCCGAATGCCAATCTTGCCGCCCTTGAAAAACCTCATCGCATCAATGAGGTTCTTCATGTCGCCAGACAGTTTCACCGTCCCGTCCTTTCCCCCGTTCAAGAGGGCATCAGTCATTTCATTGTAGGTCATTGTTCCGCCCTCCTTTATGCCGCCTCTACTTTTTTTGTAATCTCATCCGCAACCATGTTTGCGAATGCCTTGTCATCATCGGGGAAAGAGTGAGTATACTTGTAATCGCCAACTTTCTTAAGCAATTCCACAATCCGCATTGCATCCTTTCCGCTAATCGTAATCTCCGTATTGTCCTCCTCTTTGGGAATCTCACGCCCGCTAGACACCGCTTCCGCAACCTCCGCAAACCGCTTAAGGCGGCTATCCTGCTCTTGCAAATCGGCGAGAAGGTCGGCGGCGCTAGGCGCTCCGTTCGCCCCCATGTTGAGTTCCATTTCCTCATCCACGGAAAAGTTCTCGTATGCCTCGTCCAACTGGTTCGAGATAGCCGCATCTACATTTTTCTTTGTTGACAAGTCTCCCTCATCCCGCAAGTCAATAACCACAAGCTTCTCGTATTGCCCCGCCGTTCCCGTGTAGAATGTCCCCTCAATAGCAAGGGTATTGTCATCCTTCACGGTTCCCGTATCGGGCCACCGAATGTTAAGCCCCTCGTCTTCAAGGGCTTGCATCATCTTCTTTGTAGGTCCAGCGAACTTCATTGTCTTTGTCCTTTTCTTTTCTTTGTCCTATTGATTTCCCCCACGCGGGGGAACGGCACACAGTATACCAAACTTCCGTTTGACTTGCAAGGGGGTAAAAGAAAAAAGTTTAACTTTTTCCATCAAGCCGCCTTCAGTTCCGTGTGTGGGACATATTGCACCTTGTGCTCTTCGTCTAATGTCTCAATGAGGATATTGTCTGGACTGACAACGGAGCGGACAAATGCAATGCGGATGTCCCGCCCCCTCTTCCACACTACCTTCCCTCCAATCCGAATGCAACCAGAGGGGTCGCGGACGGTATTCCCGTAGCAATCGTTAATCTGCTTCGTGAGGTAGAACTGGAAACCGTTATGGGCAATCGCCACCTTCCCGCCCATCTGCATAAAGTCCCCAATCTCATTGTCCCGCTCATCGGGGTCAACACCCATTTCAATGAGGTTATCGTCGATAACCTCTGGTGCATATTGCAAGCCTTGCTTGAAGGATGTATAGGTTCCGCAGCACCGCTTCACCTTCGTGTCCAAGTTTTCCTTAATCATCTGCCACATGATGTTTTCTCCTTTGAATAGGCGGGGCGGCTCTCACCGTTGCCCGCCGTTGCTTGTCCTTGTTGTCCTTGTTTGCTTATGCCGCAATGGGCTGATACTTGTACTCAAAGCTCTTGTGGCAGAAGTCGGTGGAGTCCGTAAGGTAGTCGCTAAGGAACTCCTCCAGTTTATCCTCATCCAAGAGCCACGTCTCTATAGCCTCATCTTCCGCCTTTTCAAGAATGCCTTTGTCCTTCAACTCATCGGGGGTGAAAGTCACCTCAAACTTGGGGTCGGGCGGAGTGTCCCCTTCGTCAAAGTCCCAATCCACTTTAGCGGTAATCTTCAGTCCAGAGAACGGGGAGAACTTTACTGGTTCCCTCTTAGACTTGAGGTTGTAGCTAACAATCTGCCCCTTGCGGTTGAAGCGGAAATGATACTTCTCCGCCAGTTCCGTGTACTCCGTCTCAAACTCCCCAGGACAAATCGGATTGTCCTCATCCTCAACCATCCCCGCCATGTCGTAGACCTCCTTGCGGATTTTGTCAATCGCACACATGGCGCTAATGCCCTCTACCCAAGAATCAATATGAACCTTCTCCGCCAGTTCTGGAAGAGTGTAGGTCGTGCCGTCATCCACCTCACGGGGATTGCCGAAGTCTACGGGCTTGGAGATGTACGGGCTAGAGAAAATCCCGTCCGTGGTAGCCCCAATCTCATGCCACTTGTCACGGGAGGGGTCATAGCCCTTTTCGTCCTTGTAGACTTCCACGGCATAGATTTTGCCATCCCAAAACTTGACGGCGGCATTGTCGGTGATTCCTTCCGCCGTGTCAATGGCGGATTGAATGTTGTATTGTAGGTCTCGGATTGTCATTGCTTTGTCCTTTCTTGTCTTTGTCCTTGTCCTTGTCCTTGTGGGGAACACACCTTGTGTCCCGCAAACGCCGCATAGTATATCACAACTGCGGTCGTATTGCAAGGGGGTAATGAAATTATTTTTAACTTTTTTCTGGAGCCACCGCCAGACTTCCATCACCCCTCCCGCCCCGTGTTGCGGATGATTACTCCCCCTTCCGCTCAACCAACACGACATTGCTCATGTGAGTCGTGTAAGTCACCCCCCACGGCATCCGAATCTTAACCATGCAGTTCGGAAGTGAAATCACCTCTGCATTCACGCAATGCACGGCGGGCTGCCCAGGAATGTTCAAATAAACCTCCGTAGTCCGCCCAGACCATGCACAAGCGGAAAACGGAAGGGCAAGCGCCAGAACCAGATACCGCCACTTTCGCCAAATCTTCATCACTCATCCCCCTTTACCATACTGCCTCGTTCAGCCACGGAGACCTCTGAACTTTCACTACAAGCATTCTCCAAAGCCCTACGGATGTCCCCTGCCGTTAGTTCATGGGTGTACATACCGCATGAATCCTCGAAAGGGGTCTCAATCGTCACCACAAATGTCTGCACTCTTCGCATATCACACCTCCTCTTTCACTTCGGGCAACGGCCTAACTATCCCCTTGTCCTCCAGCAACGGGCGAATGCCGCCCTCCATCCGTGCCAAGGTCAACTCTACCTTGTCAAGAGAAGGGGCATAACCAGAAGAAAAGATGAGGCAGGACTCCAGACATTCGGCAAAGCCGTTATCGCGATAGGCATTGTCGTACACCTTGAGAAGGAACCTCATGTACTTTGGCTCCGACCCTCTATGGCGGCAATGGTCTATCAGTTCCGACAGGATGTCAAGTAGCGACATTTCCTTTGCGACAACCATCTTACCGCCCTCCCTTCTTCGTGAGTTTGACATAGAGGGGGAAGTCCAGACAGGCATTAACGGTCACGTCCTTGTCATCCTCCTCATCAACCCAAATATCCGTTGCATACCCCAAGACGCGGAACTTCTCCGCCATCGCATCCGCTAGTTTCTCCGTCGCCTTTGCATCCTTTCCAGAGAGCCAGACGCTAGCATAGACTATCCCTTCCTCAATGTAGCAGTTCGTGTCGGTCTTCCATCCGTCCTTCTCCGCCTTGCGGGCAAACCGAATGGCGTTGGCATCCCCAATAGCCTGAACCTTCAAGGCGGTCACAAGATTTTCCACAGTAACCAACTTGTCATTCTTAATCCATCCCGCAAGGCGGTCGGCAAGCCTCTCTACCCACTCCTTGAAATCAGTGATTTCGGGGTCGGGGCAGTCCCCCTTTCGGTTGAACCAGTCCTTCAGTTCCTTGCGGAGCCGTGCGCTCTTGAAAGCCTTTGCCCTCGCATCCTGCACCATCTTCTTGCTTGTGTTAACTGGTATGGTCTTGCGGCTTTCCTTGCCATTACGGGGCTTGCCATCACAAACCTTCTCAAGCTCATCTTCGGAATATTCGCTTTCCGCATCCAAGAACATGACCGTATAGGGCCACGTCTTGTTGTCCGTGATTTTCTTCACGATACCCACATTGCCGTAAGAAGCGCATTCCTTGCTTACGACTTTAACCACATCGCCAGTCTCGAACTTCTTCATCTTTGTTGTCCTTGCTTTGTCTTTGTCCTTGTTCGTCCGCCCACCGTGGGCTTGACGGGACATAGTATACCATACCCACGGTCGGATTGCAAGGGGGCAACTAAAGATTTTTCAACTTTTTTCTCCTCCCCCCTCTTCCTCGCATCCGACTAGCCGCTTCACTATCCCCAAGGCTTCATCCCCGTACACCCTGCCTATCGCATCATACAACGACTCGCACGGGTCGGCCTCGCCGTCATACTCCCCCCGCTTTACCATCAGCTCCTCGATTGCCGTTGGGCTGGGGATGAATGCCTTGGTCGCCCATATCTCCCTCCAGTCGAATATGGCGTCTATGCGGGTGTTCATCAGTCCCGCAAGCCGCCATGCCATGCGGTTCTGCTTCGGCAGCGGTATGCTCATAATGCCCCCGTCTGCATCAGGCTAATTGCAACGTCGGGGTCTTCTACCCTGTGCCACTTCCCGTCTGCCCTCAACTCCTCTTCATAGAAGTCTATCCCCATGTACTCCGCATTCCGCATTACGCGATAGGGGTCTCCGTTCACTTTCCCGACCGAAACTATGTGCTCCATTTTGGCTATCACGTCCTTCTGCTCTGGAGTTGGCACTCCAGACGTGATGTAGCAGACCCTTCGCTTGTGGATGTTCCGCTCCTTTGCATCTTCGCCCCTCGCCTCGTATGGTTTGCCTCTGGTAATCATCGCTTGTCCTCCATAATCTTGTCAATGATAGGGTCGTTCTCCGCCGAGGAATACTCCTTGCGCAGGCGGAACTCCTCAAGGCGGTTCTTGATTCGGAGCTGCCTTGCAATCTCAAAGAGGGCAATAGTCTGCCTCTGTGCATCGGATGGCATCATCTTGTTTTCTCCTTTCTAATCAAAGCCACGGGAAGATGAAGCGGGCAAGAAAGCAGTGCTTTTTCATGCGCATCCTAGTGGGGCCGTTCTGGTTCACAATCGGATTCCGCTCCGTCATGTACGTGTAGTCAAATGCAAGGCCCTCTGACCACATGGCGGCGAACCCGACAAGAATGAACGGCATATAAATCAGGGCAATGAGGAACTGGAACGGGAAGTAGACCGCGCGACGGAGATGATACTTCACCGCATTTATTCTGTCCTTCCCCTTGGATGTACTCTTCATCAAGTCATCCTTTGTGTAGGTCTTGGGTGCATATTTGTCTATCATTTCTTCGTTTCTCCTTTAGGTTATGGGCGGGGCATGAGCCGCCGCCCGTTGATTGTCCTCGGCTATCGGCTCATGCCGCCGCCTTGCCATTCTCCTTCTCCCACATGGCGGCAATGTCCGCCGCAATCTTGCGGTTGCCATCGGTTGCCCGATTGTACCAAGCCCGTGCGAACTTGCTCCACCGCCAACCATTAGCCTTCATGTAGTTGCGGATAGCCTCGGACGGCATGGACGGGAAACGGATCTCAATGCCGTTCTTCTCCGTGTTCTCCGTAATCGTCACACCATCGCCGTTCCCCCCGCCATTAGGCGGGGTCGGCTTGCTCGGCTCGGCTTTCGCCTTGATGAGCAGAACCCACTCCCCCGCTTTCGTCAGTTCAAGCCCCTCCAGCTCAAAACCTCCAGCGGGAAAGTCCGTCTTGGCGCAAACCTTGTGAGCCGTCCCCCTCGCGCACTCCTCCGTAGCACCGCCAACGTGCGCCATGATGTAGTCATGAACGAACTTGTAAACGTCTTGGCTAGTGTTGCGGTGCAGAAACACATAGTCAAACCCTCCGCACACGCACGCCGCGGGCTGGGTGCAGTCCTCGTGAATGTCCTCATAAGCATTGTATGTCGTGGTCTCAAAGGCATTGAGAACCTTCATCACCTTATCGTATGCGGGGCCGTCCTCGTATTCCACGGTAATGGAGTCGCTTGTGCTCCCGTTGCGGGTGTGTGCCTTGAACTTCACCCCAGGGAAATCATGCTTCAGAACCGCCAGAACGTTCCGCCGCTTTTCCCCCACGGAAAGCCACTTGCCGTCCGTCTTGGGACACGGGATATAGTTGTACTTCACCCGAAGGGCGGCAACCTCCGCCGCATACTTGCGGTTTGCCTCCTCCGCCTCCTTCTTCTCTTTCTCACAGTTGGCGGCGTATGCCGCCTTAAGAATCTCCTCCTGCTTGTCCGTCATCGGGGTAAACTCTTTGCTATGCTCCTCGATGTACTTTTCATATTCGGCATCCCCGTACTCCGTGAGCGCCATCGGGAAGACCGCCGTGATCTCCTCCGCCGTGTACTTGCCCATCTCCACGAGCAAACGGGCATCCTCACGGTAGAGCCAAGCAACGTGTCCGTTGCTCTTCGGCTCCTCCAAAGTGCCAATTCCAATATGCCCGTTGGCGGCCAAGTCGTTGGCGGACACCTTGAAGACCCGCCCGCATTCGTCAACCGCCTCGAAAATGTCCGAAACGGGGATAGGCTGAATCTTTCCCGTCCCGTTGAAGAGGGAAAGCATGCCCGCCGCGGTCTGCTCGCCAGTCTTGCGGCGAATGCAACACATCTGGCTGTCGCTCCCGCCGTAGCCCATCATGCGATAGTACCAATCGCCAATTTTCAGTTCTTTGCTCATTGTCTTTAGTCCTTTCTTTGTCTTTGTCCTTGTTGGGTGCCTTGCCGAACTCCTTTGTCCCGCAAGACGCCGCATATTGTACCACAGTTTCGGACGGCTTGCAAGGGGGGAATTGAAAAAATTTTAAGGTTTTTCCAGACAGTCCAGAAAGCCCAGAAAACCGCTCAATTATGGTATGACGCATAACCATGTGGATGAGTAAGTTTTTCCTTAGCAAAATCTTGGCAAAAATTTCTAGCAAAGATTTTAGCAGGAATTTTTAGCACTGTTATGTAAACTAGAATCATCATAACTGAAAAAATCATACACTTTTTTGTCTTGCAAACCGACAATATAGATGTCGCATAATATAGCCGTTTTCGTGGGAAATTCGTAGCAAAATTTCTAGCAAAAATCTTAGCAGGAATTCTTAGCAAAAAAATTGATATAGTTATGTCAACTAGAGCCTGTTTTTACGACAATTTTGTAGGATTTTCACCACTCAAACCCCATAATTGCAAATCTCACTCCAGAAAATCGCCAGAAATCGCCTCCATAACTGCAAAAACACA
>CAMHDS010000014.1 GCA_946183925.1 uncultured Fibrobacter sp.
GTCGAGGAGTGCGGCACCGCCCACGGCAGGAATACTCATGAGGAAACTGAATTCGCCGGCGTACTTGCGGTTCACTCCCATGAACATCATGGCGCTGATGGTAGAGCCGCTGCGGCTGATGCCCGGAATGCAGGCGATGCCCTGGACGCTACCGGTCACGAGTGCTCGCCACCAGTTCATCTTGACGCCCTCGTTATCCGGATGCTTGGCTCCGGTAGCGCCCCACTGCGAGGTAAACAGCAACAAGCCCGTAAAAAGTTCGGCAACGCACACGGCCCGCGGGTTCTCGAAAAGGCCTTCGAGCATGTCCTTGAAACCGAGGCCAATCATCGCTGTCGGGATGCTTGCTAGAATGATGTAGCCTGCTTCGCGCAACTGGTCCGGATTTTTGCGGATGCAGCCCACGATGATGTCGGTAATCTTCTTGTAGAACACCACGAAGATGGAAAGAAGCGTTCCGGCGTGGAGCATGATGTCGAAGAACATACCCGCTTCATTCATGCCGAGTAGTTCGTGGCCCAGCACGAGGTGGCCGGAGCTGGAAATGGGGAGAAATTCGGCGAGGCCCTGCAAAAGGCCGAGGATGATGGATTCAATCATGGTCTAAAATTTAGAAATAAAGCAATTTCTTGGAATTAATTATTGCTGTGGATAGTTATGCTGGTATAACTAATGCGAAGTTTCTGTTGAATAAAGGGAGTAGGTCGGCATTGAAACGGTCAAGCCGACATAGGCTCCGTTGGAATTTTGATAGGCGTTGGTCCACGTTCTGTGAGCGATGCTGACCCAGCCGATGTCCAGGTTCATGACGTCCCCAAGCGAGATATAGCCGCCCAGCATGAGGGTGGGTCTATCCGGGTGGAAAAAGAAATGTCCCCTGGCGCCAAATTCAACGTCTCTTCCGAATGCCATTTCTGCCATGGCCACCGGGGCAAAGTAAAAATCGAGCAACTTGTATTCCGGCTCAGACTCGTTGCTGTAGGCATCCTTTTCTCGGGTTCTTTCTGATACCAGCCATGAAAGTGCTACGCCGGTACCAATTCCGATAACTCCAGCTCTGCCGTAGTAACGCAACTTGACCGTCATGGGCCAGGTGAACATTTCGGTGGAGTCTGGATTGATGGTTCCTTCAAATTCCTCTTTCAATTCCTGGGAAGCACTTAAGAAGCTCATGACAAAACCGGTATTGAACTGAAAATAAAAGCCGTAATCCCGCACTTTGGGCCCTTCGTTAATATTGGTATTCTGGTCGGATGTGTAGTCTGAGGCCGGCTCGTTTTCTTCATAGCTGTAATTGTAGGTCTGAACCTTGGTGGGCTTTCGGTACTTACCCCAGACGATATGGCCTTCAAGGCCTTTCCTGATTTTTCGATCGGAATAAATCTGCTTGCCGCTGTATTGCTCCGAAGGTAGCTGGAGGTACATTGCAGAATTGTCATAGGAAACTTGGAACAAGAGGCTTCCGATTTTTTCGTCTTCATCTAAGCTGTATATGAATAGCTCCTTGCCGTTCAACGTGTAAGTGGCGGAAAAACCTTTCTTCAAGTAAATGTCAAAATCTTTTTTATTTGATGCGAGCTTGAACTCCAAATATTCCCCTTCTGAATTGCCTGTCATTTTTTCTATGAACAGGGGCGCAAGCTGATTCCTGTCATTGTTGCGGAACAAGACTTCTTGGCACGCATCGTACCACAGAGATACCTGCTGGTTCCAGGCTCCGGACTTGTGCGGGTCCTTATCGACTTCAAAATAATAGGAGACTTCTACTCCATCGGAAAGCGGTTCCGGCGAAGCTTTTCCTTCCATTTTAAGCCATTGTTCAGGGCTCCAGCTATGTAATGGCATGGCCTTGTAGCAAGTCTCGATGGCCTCGCGCTTATCTTTGATGCTGGCGACAAGCCTTGTCCCGCTTAGGCGGATTTCTCCGGTAAGTTCCTGGTAGTGGTTTTCGAATTCGGGAAGGGTTACTCTGTAAAAGGAATCGCAGTCGCTGTCCAGTTCTTCGGATAGGGAAATCTCGCTACAGCGGTCGTTCATTTCCTGGATTTCTTGTGCCTCGCTCCACAGGTCGGTGAGTTTTTGGCGTGTTCCGTAATCCAAATCCTCCCGATCCTTGTATGTTTGTAACTGCTTTAATTTTGACTGGATTTCTTCTTTTGAAATAGTTGAAAGAACAACGGAGGGCTCAGCCATCGTAAAGATTGGAAGGCTAAGAATGATGGTCCCCATAAACTGGAAAAGTTTTGGGCTTATCCATTTCATGGGCAGACCTCAAGGGTTTCGATACAGCTGCCCAGGTCCATCTTTTTCAGGGCGTTGGTCTGGGCTTCGTCTTTTGTCCTGCCGGCTCCAGTTCCGCTCCATTTGCATTCCCTGGTTCCCGCCGAAAGGGAAAGGCTGACCTTGTAGCTGGTGATGTTCTTCAGAGTGCGTTCGGAAGTAGACTTGATACGGACGGTGACTGTTTGGGCGCTCCTGTCTTGCACCACCTGGCCGAAGTGTTTTGAAATCTGGTCGGCTACGGCGGTGCAAGCCGACGGCCCTTGGTTGCAGGTGAGATTTAGCGGGCATGCAGGAGAAGAAACCTGGTAGAGAACCTTGGTTGCTATGAGGCCCGCGAGGTTGCGTTGGTTTGCAGAAATGGCCGGATGGATGAGGATTTCGCCGGAACCGCGGGTCAGGTTGCTTGCCGGAATTTGGAAGGAAGCTGCACCTTGGGCGTCGGTAGCGGCATTTGCAAGGGCTTTTCCGCCGTTTTCGATAAGGAGTGGAAAATTGGGGATAGGCCCCTTGGGGCCTGCTACGGTTACGGTTAGGAGAAAGCTCGATTTCGGGCCGAGTTCTTGCGGGTTGCCTTCTTTTGATACGGAAATCTGGAGCTGCCGTAGGGCTAGCGTCAGTGCCTGCTGTATGGCGGCGGATTCCGTCTTGAGCCGCATGGAGTTGTCCAGAGGAGTGTATAAGGACATTTCCTCCAGGATGGGCTCCTGGGATTTTACGATTCCTGGGATTGTGGCGAGCAGCCTGTCCGTTTCGACAAAACGCAGCTCTACAAGGGCCTGCCTTGCCTTGGCTTCCGTTTCGTTGATTGTGCGCTGGAGGGTTTCCAGCTTGAACCTGTATTTGGAAACGAGCTCGTCCAGATCCAGGGTGGCGGTGGCTCCGAAACGCTTGCCGTTCTTGGGTAGAACCTGAATGCGGACGCCGTTCAGGAACAAGTCCGATCGGGAAAAGTTCTGGGTTTTGATTTTCTTTTCGACTTCGGAGTTGCCGTTGTCGGAGGTTGCTTCGCTGTGGGTTAGGCTTGTGGAGGCGTCAATATGTACAGAAATCTGTTTGGCTACCCCCGCACGTGCCGCCTCCGTAGCCGCCTCCTGGGATTCTTCGGAATAGCCGGTCCAGGAAATAACCTTGGCCGAAACGGCTATGGCAAAAACGAAGAAAATGAGGAGGACTTTCGGAAACATGCGGAATGCCGGGTTAGTTCAGTTCCAGAATGATAAGCTTGTTGACGATATTGTTCTTCTTTGCTTGGGCAGAAGAGGAAACGGCGCTTTTGATGGCCGAATAGACGGCGTAGGCGTCCGGATAAACCTCGGGGTCTGCATAGACGATGATGTCTATGGTCCTTTCGGTTACGTTATTGACTCGAACCGACTTGAATGCGCTTCTCAGGGAAGATATGCTCAGGTCTTGCAGGTCTTCCAGTCCCGAACCCTGGAACCGTTCGCCAATCCGTAGGACCACCTTATACTGGACGCCTTTCTTGGCGTCTTCGTTCCAGTAAGAGAGGATTGTCTTTTCTAGGGCGGGGAGCGCCTTTTTGGCGGCAGAAATTACCAGGTAACGCTGCTTGTCCTTGCTGTTCCCGTGGTTCTGGACCATGCCGGTCTTGGAGCCGAGCTGCCTGGCTGTGGAGGTTTCATAGGCGGAAAGTTCGACGTTCACCATGTCGTTCTTGATGGAGCCGGAGAACTTGATATAGACATCGGCGCCGAGGGCGAGCCCTGCAATGTAGGACATGTCGTCGCCGTTGCCAGAAATATCGCCCTGCATCTGGATTAGGTTGGACAGGTCTTCGGAACCTTCCAGGGAGCGCACCTCGTAGCCCTTTTCGGTAAGGTACTCGTTAATACCTTCCATGACGGCCTTGGCAAAGGGATTGTTGGAAACGACCTCCATGGGGGAGGAGCCTTTACCCGAGGCGGCGGGTAGTGCCATCAGTATGGGGCGAGAAACTCCGGAGTAAGCGGCGGTAGGGGCCGAGGTTACGGACGGGGTGCTTGCTGCAGGGCTGGTTTCGGAGTCTAGCGCGCTGTATCCTGCCCGTGCCCTGGCGCGTTCCGCGTCGTGGGATGGGGGGGCGGAGGCGCAACCGGCTATACCTAAAAGGGCCGCGGCAAAAATTATGTAGCGACAAAGTAGTTTCATTGTATTTCCTTGCCTCTAATATAAGTTTTCTACGGACGAATTAAGCAAAAAAAAGGATTTCTACTGGATTTCTATACCTGTATCGCGTTCGATGACTGTCTCGCAGGCGGCCTTGAAGGTTTCGGGGGTGGCGATGGTGGTGAGACTTTGCTTCTTGGTGCGCGTGATGCCCGTGTAGAGAATCTGGCGATTTAATAGCGGATGCCCTTTTCGTGTAGGTAGGAACATCATGATGTTCGGGTAGCCGGATCCCTGGGATTTGTGGATGGTAATCGCGAAGGAGGGGTCTAAGCAATCTTCTGGGAAATAGGAGAGCGGGTAGAATACAAACTGGGATTTTTTCTTGAGCATCAAGAAAAGCTGGTCGTGCCTCGCGGACTGCACCACGATTCCCGTGTCGCCGTTGTACAGTTCAAATTCGCTCTGGTTGCGATTAAATATCAGGATTTGTCCCACGAACCTGGGGGCCACAGCCTGGGTAAGCGTTTCCGAGACGATTTGGTTCAATGTTTCAACGCCCCGGTTTCCTCGCCGTTCTGCCGATAGGATGCGTGACCGATTGGCCAATTCCCATAACTGGTTCCGGATTTCAAGTTGCTCGGGAGGAATGCAATCTGCAGCGATGTCCGGGTTTACGGACTGGGCAAGTTCCATAAGCGGTGAGTAGAATTTTTTTGTCCACTTGCAGACAAGGTTTTCGACTGCCCGGAGTTCCTCTCTGCGGGAGAGAGTTTTTCCCTGATTCAGGTCAAGCATGTAGATGCTGTCGGCTTGTTCCCAATAGCGCATGTGTGGTTCAAATGAAGATGCTTCGAACGGGACTATTTCGCCCCGCTTGATTTTTCCGGCGAGTATGCCTATTTTAGAATCGTCGCCGAAACGATTGGAACGGGTGAGTTTGACCACGAAATTGCGGTTGAATTCCAGGATGTTTCCAAGTACCGCGCCTGCATCGACGGAGGGTAGCTGGTTTGGGTCGCCAAGAATAAACAATCTGAAGTTTCCGCTGGGGGAAAGTGCTTGGAGGAAGGCGGCAAAGAGTGAGATGTCAATCATGCTCGCTTCGTCAATGATGTAGATGGCTTGTTCAGGGAGCGGATTACCAGAATTGAATGTGAATCCGCCTTTTGCAATACTGTATTTCAAGAGCCTATGGAGTGTACTGTTTGATGCCTTTGTTAGTTTTTCTAAAATGTGCGGATGTTCTTTCTTTTTCGAGTCTGAAATTTCGCGCAGGGTGTCTTCCATGCTTTCGGCGAGACGGTCCGCCGCCTTGCCGCTGGGGGCCGCCATGTACAAATCCCAGTTTAGGTATTTTTTGTCACTTTCTAAGAGCTTCCACAGCAAAAAACCGATAACAGTTGTCTTTCCTGTGCCGGGACCGCCTGTAATAATCAGATTCTGCTTTGTACCTCGAACAATAACTTCGATTTGATGTTCGTCAAAAGCAATAGGGGAACCTTCGCGCAAAAGCCCCTGAATGAATTTTTTTGTCTGTTCCTCGTCGTTGCTGTCAAGCGCAACTTCCTTAAAGAATCCCGATTTGAAGATGTTTTCAATATGCTTCTTGTCTTCAAGATGCTTGGCCGAAATGAGATAACGGCCTTCGGAAGTTTGCTGAATGCATAGGGGAGTCGATTCGCTTCCAACAATTTGCGCATATTTCCCCGAAAGTAAGTCTTTTACGCCATCCCTGATGACTGATGAAAAAAAGTCCGCCGCTACGTAAGGTTTCTGTCGCTTGATACCTTTCAATGTATCTCGGCTTTCTGCTTGCACTACGAGACCATCCCATTTTTGTTTCCACTTGGCGAAAAGACGTTCAGAATCGAGGGGAATACGCGTGTTGCCGTCTTCCAGCAGAGAGATGTATACCAGTAGTACCTTTTGCGCGTTCTGTGACAACTGCGGCTTTTGCTGAAGCGAATTGAGCAAGTTAAGCATCTTTTCGGCTATAGGGGAAATGCCGCGCATCTCGCGGAGCAAGGAGTAAAACTCAGCTGTAGTTTCGCAGATGTTCGTATTTTCCATTATGCGGTCTCCTTAGCACTGCGTCTCATGAGTGCGGCTATATTGCGGTAGCTCCTTTCAAGGTCTGCATAGCTTTTCCATGTTTGGCAATAAATGCCGTTGCTGGTATTTGCATGGGTACCTCGGGCCAGGGCGTAGTAGATACCGCCAAAATGCCGCTCGTAAATGTCTTCTTCATTCATATTGCTGTAGAAATGCCTGAGCCATTTTATAAGCAGGTAGCTATAGAGTACTCGTTGCACAGAATACTCGTCTGCTATTTTTTGAGAAAGTGCGTCCTTGTTGCTGTAGTCGGCTTCATCCATTACGTCTGATTTCCAGTCTAGAATGGAGTAATAGTCTTCTCCATCATCGCCCTTACGAACGAACATCAAGTCGATAAAACCCTTGCAGAGGATATTAACCCAGTTGGACTTGTCCGAATGGTGGGCATCTAAATGAAATCCCATTTCGGCCCGTCGATTATTTGCAGGTAAAGACTTGAGACGGAAAGTCTTTCCGGTCGCCTCGCTTCCGTGAATTTCGGGGAGCTCCGCATTCATTGTATTCCAGATAAAATCGGCTGTAAGATCGCTCCATTCGGGATGTTCTTGGATATGGATCGAATTTCCCTGATAGATTTGGATTATCAGGTTGCGAAGTTCTTCATCGTTGCGGGCGGCATCTTCGTCGGGCAAGTTGCCAACACGTTCAAAATCTAAGTTCTCAAAAACCTTATGTAAAGCATCGCCCAAATTGGCTCCGCGGGGATAGTTCGGAAGGCTCGAAATGGGTGCGGCCTTATCGTAACTGTTGCAGGGATTCTCCAGCGAAGACGCTTCGTCAATTACGATGCTTAAATTTTCACGAGAAAGAGGTGTAACTTCAGCATCTTGGTCATCACGATCCGAGACAACTGCGTCTTCGCGGTTTGTCCGGCTTCCGTCAATCGAAATTTCGTCAAACTCGTTATGAGTCGTATCGGACTTGCTTTCGAGCAGTCGTTTCTTGGCAGCAAGGCTAGAATAGGAATACTGGTAGATACATGCTTCGTTCACGTTACGCTGCAAAACTTCGAAATCAGGTAATTCGCTTGTATCGATTTTTTCATCTTTTGCATTGCGCAATATTTGGGCAACGATATTCTTTAAATCGGAGACTCCTACTTCGGCATAGGGGTCGTCTTGTTGGTCGCGGGCGTATTTTGTTTCAGAAAGATTTGCAAGTGCACGAGCCAAAAATGCGAATGGTTTGTTTGGGTTGATTTTCCAATCGCCGTCGCCTGCATCTTCGTGCCAGATTTTGTACCGCGGTACAATCATCAAGGACTCTGCGCGTGTATAGGCAACATAGATAAGGCGCCTCCATTCGGCATGACCCTCGTCTAGATTGATTCTACGGGAAACATCAGAGTCAAAACCGAAGAATTTCTTTTCCTCGAAACTGAACGAATATGGAGCGCGTTCAGGTTTGAAATTGTCACCCCGAAGTCCGCCCGTAATAATCGCGATAGGGAAAGCGAGTCCTTTTGAAGCGTAAATTGTCATAAGGTTTACCGCATCAAAATCGCTACCTTTTGCCACAAGGTTGCCATCGACATCATCAACGTCTTCAGAATCGTTTGCAAGTCCCTGTAAGTGTTTTATGGTTTCTTCAAGAGAAACGTGGTTGTTGTACAGAAAATCGAAAATGTAAGTCCCGATTTGCTTGATTTTTGCTAGCTGTTGTAAGGTCGCAGGCGTACTCAGATATTTGTCTATTTCAGTTTCCTGGTAAATGCTTTCTTGAAGTTCTGCCCAGCGGGACTTTGAAACCAGATGCCGCCAAGATATAAACAGGTTCATGATTCGGCTGGTCGGGTAAGTGAAGGATTCGTCTTCGACGCGTTCTAGAGGCACCCTGAAAAAGTCCGTGATGAGAGCTTCGTTCAAAAATTTTCGATTCCAACTAGAGAAATCGGGCGCATTAAGGGCTTTTAGAAACGAAATCCAACTGGCACATTCCCTACCGCAGAACAGGTTCGTATCTTTGTAACGGGCATACGGCACTCCCACCTGTGCAAGCGCGTTTTCCATGGCGGTCATTTCGCTTCGGGTACGGGAAAGAATGGCGAAATCCGAAAAGCGGACATTCCGCATTTTCTTTTTGTCCTTATCAAAGACTTGCAATGCTGTTTTTGCGTTGTCGCAAGTGCTAGGTGCGCAACACTCCACAATTTTTCTCACGACAAAGTCGGCAAATTCAAATTCGTCGTTGATCTTTGAAATCCAGAAGGGCTTAGTTGGATTGCCGTTCAGAGTGGGAGGCTTTTTCTTGCGGTCTGCAGGAGGAACATCCGATTTAGAAAAGTCACCCTTGTCTAAAAAATCTCCTTTGAAAAGTTCATTGCAGGCTTCAATAATTTCATCGCTGGAGCGGTTGTTTGTCGAAAGTTGTCGCCCATTTTCTCTGCCGATTTCGGAGATGGCTTTATGATACACGCTGACATCGGCTCCCTGGAACGAAAAAATAGACTGCTTGGGGTCTCCCACAACCACAATGTTATTGTCGGTAGCGTCCAGGAAAATGGTCTTGAAGATATCCCATTGCAACTGGTTTGTGTCCTGAAACTCGTCAATGATGGCGTAGCGGTAGGTTTCACGTAGTTTTTGCAGCAGGTCGCCATTTCCTCTCACGATAGAATCGTGGACTCCGTTAATCATATCGCTGAAAGACTGCGTTTTGTTTTCTCGTTTACCCTTCTGCCATAGATCGACAAGTTCGTTCACATGGTCGTAAATGAACCTGTGGTAATTCTCGAGCTTCTGTTTTTGTAGGTCTTTTTTTTGAAGATTAAAGAAAAAATCTACAGCATCGTTCAATTCGTTGGCAACCCAAATGCCCCGCCAATTCTTGTCGAATTTTTTTCCGTTAAATAGCTTATCTGTGCCATCGTATAATTTAAGGGCTTCGATGAAATCAGAAAGCTTTACAAAGTTCTTTTTATCCTTGTATTCTCTCTCCGCCGAAGCATCCTTATTTTCAAGCAGCGTATTCCATGCGTCTTTTGCACCTGGATACCATGTGAGAATTCCGTCAAGCGTGCTGTAATCAGGCTCAAATAGACTTATTCCATGATTTTGTAGCATGAAACCAGCGGCATTTACGAAATTCTTGACGAAAGTCTCCATCTTGAATTTGGGGGCGTTCAAGATTTCCTGAAAAGAAGATTCAAAAGACCACCTGTCGCGAATAAGTTGTTGGATTAAGGTCTCGATACTATCGTCCGATACAACATCTAGACTGAACGAGGATCCTGCTTCATACGCAAAATCATGGAGTACTTTCTGGCAAAAAGAATGAATTGTAAATATCGGTGCTGTGTGAATATTCTGAAGTGCCTCGCGATAGCAATCTTGGTTTTCTTCGGCGAGACATTCTTCCATTTTTTGTCGGATGCGGTCACGAAGTTCTCCTGTGGCCTTGTCGGTATAGGTAACAATCAAAATCTTGGAAAGCGGAATTCCTGGTATGCCTTTTTCACCACGTACCAGTTTCGCTACCAATTGCTGGATGGTGTATGTCTTTCCGGTACCTGCCGAAGCATCGATATACAGGTCGTTCCCAAAATGAAAATCGTCAATTTCAAAAGGCTTAATCTGGGTCATTGACTACTCCTGTGATATCTTTGTCGGGATTCCACAATCCGGGTGTTAAATTCATAAGATCCTGGCATTCCTTTTTCCAGAGGTCCATAAAACACCTGTCAGAAAATCCGCAGACTTTCTCGATGTCAAAGTATTTCTTTCCCGCAAAGTATTTCCAGGGGGAATGATTCTCGTCGTCAAAAACCTTGATGTAATCATCGTAGCTTTTGACCTTGTTTTCGAATACCATATCTATGGGAATAACCTTGCTATAACGCTCCCATTCTCCGTTTGCATTCATCTGGGCACTAAACATTTTATGGTAAATCTGTTCAAGTAGCTGCTCGGCCACAGCAGGCGAAATTTTTATGTGTTTTGCCTGCCATGTTGTTTTTGAATAGACATCTGCAAATATTTCGGGAATAGGTTGTTTCTTGCGCCCCGCCTCACAGATAAGGACTAGCGCCTGGATGTAACCTGCTAAAAAATGATACTGGTGAATTTTGACACCCGCGGTATCAATCAAATGTATTTGATGTGCATTTTGAGCCATAAGTGGGATGTTTCCGAGAAGCGTCCAGCCCTTCATTTTGAGTTCTACGGACCGCCTGCCGTACTGGAATCCCGGTTTCGGATAGTTACATTCTATAAGGTTTGCGAGATTGTTGATTTCATCGAGAATGTTACTCCAAGAACGTTCTCCGAAAGTTCCCTTGGGCAGGAGTCCTTTGGAAATGACGTAGTTGCGTATGTTTTCTTCGGTTGTTAAGTAATCATTTTCGAAAACTCCCAATTTTTGCGCCAGGAGCATACGTCGAATGATGGTTTCCTGCAAATGGTCGATATGGATGGGCTCGAATTCCGTTTTTTCGGGATCTTCCTTTTCGTCTTCGATATGCATCATCTGGGCGACGCGAAATTCAAAGGGGTCCTTAAGGAATTCCTTGAACTGGTAGATACTCACCTGTTCGGGAGGCCGAGTGTCTTTGCCATCGGCTTCGCTAGGCGTGAAATTTGCGACGGTGGTGCTGCCGCCAAATTCCAGTTGAGCCTTCTTGTTACGGATTTCACGACGGGTGTATAGGTCTTTCCACGGTCGGGTTTCGTCGAGAGGCGCATTTTCGTCGGGCCAAAGTTCCTTGAGTACAGACTTCTCTTTTATGCCGGATGCCTTGACTGCATTTCTCAAGAAGTTGCGGATGTCATTCACGATAGACGAGGGGTAGAAATCCTCGTCTTTTTGCAAGTCTTTGTTGACGTAGCTGATAAAGAAACCTTCCGCGGCGCTCATGAGCTGACAGAGGAATGCGTAACGGTTTCGACTTACGACGGTGTCGTCACCGGGCCAGGGGCGACAGGAATTGCGCAAGTCAAGCGTGTTTGTGTTGCGTACACCGGGAAAGTTTGCCGCATCGGCTCCCATGAAGAAAAGGTATTTTGTGGGAATAATCCGGTTGGGTGCGAATTTCATGAAGGTCAGCCCATTGATAAATAAGTTGCCGCAACTGTATTCTGAGCCCCGCGCAGCTAGTAGCAAAGTTTGCGAAATACACCTGAAAGAAATGGTCTTGCTGCCAGCATGATATTGACACTCGAGGTTCTCGCGGGCGGAGGACACTGAATGGTAGATGATACTTTCTCCGGTTAGCTCTCTAGGTGGATTCCCCATGCAAAGCCACGAATCCAGGAATTGGTATACGGTGAGAAGTTCGTCGTATGAAACACCCTCCGTTCCTTGATTACACCATTTTTCTAATGAATCGATGGCATCAACGAACCGATAAAGGGAATTACTGTTGGCACTGCTGATGTCGCTGTAAGGAGAAATTTCTCCATCGTCGGAGTCGACGCTTCTGTAGCTGAATCGGGAAAGCAAAAGCCGACGTGTTGCTGTAATCCAGGATTCTTCGTGGCGTTTTTCACCGTTATCTTCCACGTTGCGGTCGCGGTAGATGTTCATGTTGGTGGCCCAGGATTCCCAGGCTGCAATTTCGTCGGCACGAATGTTTCGAACGTTCTGCACTACGGGATTGCGCACTAGGGAGAAAAAATCGGGTCTTGAAAGCCCTCCCTTTTCACGGATAGAAAAGAGAATGCTGAGCGCATTTGCCGTAAGGGAGTCTCGGGCGGCAGAGTCCACAATATTGAAGGGAATATGAAATCCATCGCGGGTTTGGTCGAAAACTTGGAAAATGGCTGTACGGTAATCGTCGATATTAGGCGACACAACAAGGATGTCTGCAATCGTCGCTTTTGAATTTCCTTCGGTGTCCTTTTCAGAAAGTAATTTGCAGACGCGTGAATGGAGCATTTCCACTTCGCGGATTTTTGAGGGGGCTGTCGTCACGCTGAGTGATTTGTCTTTCGCAAAGGGAATTCTGGCAAGGATTCCCGTATTTTCGCTAAAAACGTTTTTGCGGTTCGCAATCATCCACTGCACGTTGTGGAGCAGTGTGTCGCAGGACATTTCCCTATTCCGATCGGTGATGGAATTGCTGTCGAACATAAAATTGTAGTCGGTGGCGATGCTCCACAGCTTGATGTTGTCGCGACCCGCCTTGCCCCAAACGCGTAGGAGTTCGTTTTCGTCTGCATCTACCGTTTCGCTTTCATCGTCAGGGCTGGTCGCAAGTTTCGGGAGCGCGAGTTTCATACTCTCGAGCGGTTTGCGGGTCCCGCTGCAGTCTTCCCAGAATGCCATACACGGGTTTTGGATATACGCATAGACCTGGTTGCCTTTCGCGAATTCCTGCAAGATAACGCGGTAAAACTGCCCCATGCCCGAAAGCCCAAAAATAAAGACAGGAAGCCCGCTCTCGTAGTAGAATTTTACATTGCCGTCTTCCCTTTTGCAGGCCTTGTACAGGTAGGGGAGGGTGAGGTAAGTGATTTCTTTCCCGTTTTTTTCAGCGTATTTGTCAAATACCTGGGTTAGAAGGGACTTGTCGCCATCACCGGCATGGAAAAGGGACGAATACAACTTACGCTGCCAGGATTCGTTTGCCGCGGCCGTCTTGTCGCGGGTAATGAAGAAATCCTTCAAGGAGCCTTGTTCCCAACAGTCGAGAATCCCCTTTGCGCTTTCGTTGGTTTCGGAATCGGCAATGAACCCGCTAGGACGGCTCGTCTCGTATTCCAGGAACAGCCCCGCCATCACGTTTGCAAAATCAAAAAGTCTGTTTTCGTCTAATTCGCCGTCGTTTTCGAGATAGGACTTGACGCTTTCGCCCAATAGTTCATAATTGCGTTTCCCGTCCGATTCCTGCTGCAGGTAAGAGATGATGACGTTCGCGAGCATGTCGGAACTTAATTTCTTTTTAGAGTCGTCTTTTCCCACCAAAATGTCGAACAAAAAGCGGTCAATGGTGCTCTTGTTCAGGTTTGCAAGCACGCCCTTCTTTTTCACCCAACGCAGGCGGAACCATTGCTCCAGTTTCGGGTCCGGGAAAATGACTACGGGGGCTTCGAATGGATTTTTCCAGACAGATGAAATCTCTTCGATCATCTCGTCGGCGAGATGTTCTAAGTTCAGCGCAAATTTCAGGTGTAACATATTCAGAATCTAAAAAAGATTTATGATGATCCTTTCTGTATATCGTTAAAAAACGCCAAAATGTCTAATGAGACATGATGGCGCTGAAATATTCCCCAAATTTGTTAAAATTTCAGACGAAGGACAATGGCATTCTCGAAGTAATCGGGATTGCCGCCGATACGCCAGAGTGTGGATTCGTATCCGTAAAGGTTCGGGCGAGCCTTGCGGAGGATGGCGGCTCCGTTTGCCCGCAGGTAGCCTGCTTTGGCCTTGCTGCGGAAACCCTTGATGATCGCAGTCAAATCCTCGATGCTCACGCTAATGGCGTTGTGGTCGTGGGGGTTGTAGGGTTCAGCCTGTACTTTGGTCTTGAGTGAGGCAAAGACATCCTGATATTTTTGTCCGACGGCGTTGGGGGCATTGGTGAAATGGAATCCGGTCGCGGTGTCAGAAAGGTTCTTGAACTTGTTGATTCCTGCAAGCCAGGGGTGGTTGGATGCTCCTACGAGGCCAATGGTAAAATCGAAGTGACGGTTCTCGTTTTCGCTGAAATAGCGGATGAACATGGCTTCGGCGGATTCCCTTTCGGAATTGGGTTTCAGGGTGTCGCGGGCGGCGGCAAAGAGGATGGCCGCGGCGTCAGTCTCGCCTGTCGATATGGGGGCATTGTTGGCGTAAATGCGTTGGAAGTTGCTTTCGCCACGAAAACCGCCATAGACAAATGCAAACAGGGCCTCTGCCGCCACGGGCTTCAAGATGTGCTGCAAAATCGGGGTGAAATTTGCGAATACCATGGAACGGCGGTGCAGGAGTTCTGCCGCCAGAAGGCCGTCCTTTTCCTGTACGGCAAGAAGCAGCGCCCCCACGTGCAACAAAAAGGAATACTGGTTGGCGTCCAGGTTCTCTATGCTTGCGGGCAGGAAAACCGAAATTTCCGCCTGCAGGTTTGTGGGCAGGAAGGTGTACCACGAAGGCGTGAAGTAGGCGCTGCCTTCCACATTTTGCATCTGGGAAAGTTCTGCGGTCTGCGGTGTGGTTGTGCCTGCGTAGTCCAGGATGCCGGTTTCGCTACGGGAGAAGGCATGGACGGTTGCAGTTTTGGCCGTTTCGACCTTGACGTAGAAGATTTCTTTAGCCATGTTGGCCTCCTTGTTGAAGGTTCTATGGCAAATATACATCCAAAATTATGTCAGAAAATGACAATAAATAAGAAAAAATGGAAACGGGTTGCGCCGTTTGCTCGCGAAATAGTTGTCAGAATGACCTTGCCCCCAAGATATCGGACCGCTTTTTTCTATCTTTCCCGCCATGACTATTGAAGACTGGCGCGCCCGCATAGACGCCCTGAACGGGGAACTGATCACCCTCTTGAACAAGAGGGCGTCTTTTGCCCATGAAATCGGGAAGGTCAAGAAGCAGGCGGGGTTGCCGGTCCTGGACGAGGGCCGCGAAGCCCGTGTCCTGAATGCGGTGGGGGAACTTGCCCAGAAAAGCGGCGGCCCCCTGACCGAAGAGTCGGTGAAGCGCATTTTCCAGGTGATCATGGAAGAGACCCGCAAGGTGGAGGATTGATGAAACGGTTCACTTTGGTGGGTTTCGGCCTTTTGGCCAGTTCCATTGCGGCTGCGGTCAAGCAGGCCAAGTTTCCGGCCATTATCCGTGCGGTAAGTTCTGCTGCCACTCTCAAACGGGCCCGGGAACTGGAGCTTGCCAACGAGTTTTTTGAATACGATGCGGTGGAGGAGTGGTCCAAGGACAGCGACCTGATTTTGCTGTGCGGACCCATTCTCCATATTCTGAAGACCATGGAGGCCCTGAAGAATGTCTCCTGGGCGAAGGGTGCCGATGCCTCGCGGCAGGTGCTGGTATCCGACATCGGCAGCACCAAGGTGGAAATCTGCAAGGCGGGTTCAAAACTGCCGGCCCCCTTCCGCTTTGTGGGCAGCCACCCCATGGCAGGCTCCGAAAAGCGGACCTGCGAACACAACGACCCCGCCATTTTCGAGAACGCCTACTGGTTCGTGTGCCCGCCCGAGGGCATGCCCGAAAGCACTTACGAGCCCCTGCTATCCCTGGTGAAGTTCTTGGGAGCTACCGCCGTGGTGTTCCCGCCGGAGCATCACGACGCCACTATGGCTTGGGTTTCCCACATGCCCCAGATGCTCAGCTCTACGCTGGCGGGGAACCTGCCGGAGCGCCTGCTTTCTCACAACTACCAGCATTACGCCGGTCGCGCCTTCCGGGACATGACCCGCATAGCCGCCTCGGGCTGGGGAATGTGGCATGATATTGCCGTCACCAACCGCAAGGAGACTGTCCGGGCTCTGGAAGAGGTCCGTGCAGGGCTTGACCGTACCATCGAGGCCATGAACGCCCTGAAGGTGGTGGACGGTTCGCGGCCTTCTGACGTCAGCCAGTCGGACAATTCCGCTGCGCTGGAAAAGATTTTCAAGGCCGGTAACGACGGCCGTGCAAGCCTGTTCGCGCCGGGCCGTAACGCCGCCTCCGCATTCTTCGAGATTACTGTCCAGCTGAAGGACAAGCCCGGTGCGCTGCTCAGTGTGCTGGAACCGCTGGCCCAAGAAGGCATCAACGTCCGCGACGTGGAACTCATGAAGGTCCGGGAGAACGTGGCGGGCACACTCCTGCTTGCCTTCAAGACTGAAGACGAGGCCGCCCGTGCCCTCAAGATTTTGAAGTATCTGGATTACGAAGTCAAGGGAAGATAATGGAATTCTACCTGAATCCAGATAGAGAACGGACAAACCTGACCCTGGTCATGGCGCTGCTGGTCAATGGCCGCACCGTGCTGGAGGATTTTTCCTGGTCGGCAGAAGGCCGTAGCTTTGCGAATGCCCTAGAGGAATTCGGTCTTACTCTGAACCTGCAGGGGCACGAGATGGTGCTTACCGGCAAGGGATTCCAGTACCCCGTTCCCTCCCTGCTTCCCATCAACTTCGGGGAGCGCGACAGTATACTTTTGTGGACTCTTGCGAGCCGCGAAACAGAACAGGTCTTTACCTTTGCCGCCGAGAATGACGAGGCGGGTATTGCCGCCGTGGCCCTTGCCAAGGAACGGCTCCAGGCCTATTTCAAGATTCATGTGGAGTCCGACAGCCCAGCAGATTTCAAGTTCCGCTTTGATACCGCCGAGCCCTCCCTCAAGAAAGATTCTCTGGGAAGCGTGCCTTACATCATGCGGAACAGGCTTATGACCCGCGCCCTGATTCGTGGGGAATTCATAAGCTTTGAAGAGAAGACGGTCGTTCGCGACCAGTGGACCCGCATGCTCCAGTATTTTGGTGTGCCCCTCCGTTACGAGGGCCGCGGCGTGGAGCAGCTCAGCGAATTTGAACGCCGCCTGCTTATGGCCCAGGGCAAGAAGGTAGAACGCACCCAGTTCACCGAGCAGTCTGAGACCAAGGTGATGACCGGCCGCGACTACTATGTGCCCGGTGACTTTACTGAGGCTATGGCCTTGATTCTGCTCTCTACCATCGGGGCGGTACCCAAGGGGAACCGTATCCTCATCAAGAATGTGGAGCTGAACAGTAGCCGTGTGGGGGCTATCAACTGCCTCAAGCGCATGGGGGCCAACATCGAGATTGTGACCCGCCGTGAAAAGTACGGCGACGTGTTCGGCGATCTGGAAGTTTTCCCCGTAGATGCGGGCAAGCGCCTGCAGGGCCGCCGTTTTGGCGAAGACACCGTGGCCACCTCCATCGAAGAATTCCCGTTCTTGGCGGTGGCGGCCTGCTTTGCTGAAGGCGAGACCATTTTGCGTTTGCCCAAGGAGCAGCGCAAGGCTTGGCGCTCGGTGAATGAGTCCTTGGCAGAGAACCTGCGCAAGACCGGTGTAGAAGTGGGCGTCTATGATGACGGCCTGGTAATCCGTGGGCTGGAAAACATTACGGCAGTGCCCGAATTTGACGGCGGCGAGAACCCTCAGGTGGGCCTCGCCTTGAACGTGCTCGCGTTGGCGCTTGGTTGCGAAGAACCCGTGGGCCACACCGAGGTGGTGGAGGCCAATTTCCCGGGTATCCTCAAGAAACTCGCCGATGCCATGGTAGACGAGAACGTGGCCGAAGACGGGGGCAATCCATGAAAAAGTTTTTCGAGAAAATCGGTATCGTGGGTTTCAAGGACAAGAGCGCCGACCTGGTGTCCGCCCTGGAGCAGATTTCGGCATGGGCCGAAAGCCACCCGAAGGTCTGCTTTTACGCCCTGGATTCCCTGAAGGGCCTGGTGAAAAAGCCTATCCGCGTAGTGAAGGAATCGGGACTTTCGAACATGGACCTGCTCTTGGCCATCGGCGGCGACGGCACGGTGCTTTCGGCGGCCCACATCGCTCTTGGGCACGGCATTCCCATTTTGGGAGTGAACGCGGGTCGCGTGGGCTTTTTGGCGGAGTCCCGCGTAGAGGGCCTTTCCAAGACTCTCGACGATTTGCTTGCGGGGGAGTTCTCTACCCGCGAACGCATGATGATCGATGCCGCCGTTTATAACGGACGCAAGTGCCTGTGCAAGCAGACGGTGCTGAACGAGGTCCATATCCGGGCCCACGCTCCCGACCGCATGGTGAACGTGAACGTGGTCTATAACGGCACGAACCTGACGGAATACTGGGCGGACTCCCTCTTGATTTCGACCCCTACGGGTTCTACGGCTTACAACCTGGCGGCAGGCGGGCCCATTATCCACCCGGCGACCCCTGCGGTGGTGCTCACTCCCGTGGCGCCTAGCAGCCTCTCGGTGCGGCCCCTGGTGCTGTCCCTCACCTCCAAGAAACTCCAGATTGCCTCGGCGGTGGACCGCCCCCTGGACCTGGTGTTCGACGGGCGCTTCACCTACCAGATGAACCCCGGACAGCATGTGGTTCTTGCCGAGAGCAAGGCGGTGACCACCTTTATCCGCATGCGCCATACCGGATTCGTGGGAGCCCTCCGCGAAAAGCTGGGCTGGACCGGCAAGCCCAAACTGGCTTAGTTTGTCTTAAAAAGCCTCGTTGATGGTGATGCCGCCTGTAAGGTAGCGGTGCACGATGCTGTTGATGAGCGTCTGGTAGCTTGTGCCGAGACGTGCCGCCTTCGCCTTCATGCCCACGATATCGGCGTCTTTCATCCGGATGGTGATGTTGTGGGCGGAACCGCGGATTTCGGCCCTGATGCGTTCGAGTTCCTCGATAGGGACGGGCTGGGTATCGCCACGCTCGATGGCTTCCATGATTTTCCGTTCTTCTTCGTCCATCGGGTCAAATTCTGAGTTCGCCATTTTCATACCTCCGCTGATAAACTCTACTCTTGAATGCGGTCTTGAGAAAAAATGTTCCGTCCGATTCTATGACAAAGGGAGCGCAGTGTGCGTAGCCGTTAACAAGCACAATGAACATTTTTTGTTCTGGATGCCCGTCCTGGTTGGCGACGTCGTCCATGTCAAATCGATCGGCAAGTATCTCTTGTCGGACCATCTCCATGATAACGCCGTGCTTTTTGAACACTGCCTTCGCCTTTTCCTCGTCGTATCGAACTTTTACGCTCTCAATATACATATTTTATATTCAAAAGTCAATATATTTTTGTAGATTCCCGTCACCAAAAGACCAAATCTACAAACGAAAAACGCAAAAAGCGAATTTTTGCTAAAAACGGCAAACAGTTGTTGACAGAAACTTGCATTATGCAACAGTTGTTTGCATTTTTTTGATTTAGTGGGGGAGGCCTCCCCCACGCTCCTGCTACGACGTCATGGCGGGCCGCGACCCGCGCCATCTAGCCGTATCATCCGCTTCCCCCTCTCCTAGGGGCTTGCGCCCCTAAAACCCCTTTTTTCGTGTTATTGCGAGCGTAGCCCGACCATCTTGTCATGCCCCGCTTGACGGGGCATCTCCCTTTTACTAAAATAAACACTGACATAGCCTGTGGCGTAAAAAACATAGGCGCAAGTTTAACGATGAGTTAGTTCTTATTCTTGTAATCGAAATCTAGCAGTTTCAAATCCACTAGAATAAGGCGAACGCTCACGTCCAGCAATGGGCGTGGGTCGTTTGTACGTATGGTGGATAGGTTTTGCTAGAGCCTCGATTACAGTATGTACATTCGGCACCACGCTTTTTTGTTGTTTGTACAAGCATAGGAGCTAGAAGGAGTCCTTGTGAGTCAGTTCGACGTGTATAAAGTCAAGACGGAAAATGCAGATTGGCGGGGAATCTGTTCCTTGAACGGAATCGACTTTGATTCTTTTTGGACCAAGCAGGAATTTACCTCGTTAGCCAAATTGTTGAAACCTGGTGAATCGGTTCTTGGTTTTACTGCCGGAATGGTGCGGGTTACGGTATCGGGAAAGACAACTTTGTTAGGGAAAGACTCTTGGCTTGTTGCCCTGACCGATATGAGACTTCTTTTGGTAACGACAACGCCGCTGAAAGGAACGGTCAAAAGCAAAAGTATCGATATAAAGAAAGTGTCGGGAATGGTTGCTTCGCAGAACAGGGCCTTGGGCCAATTGGTGATTGTGTCAAATGGTGGAATAGTCACTATTGAAAATGCCATGGTGAATACGGTCAAGAGCATAGAAAGCCTATTCAACAAAATAAAGGACATCGTCAAACCGCCTGAAACGACAAATCAGAAAGAAATAGTCCCTAATACAGAAACTCTTAATTCGCAGGAACAGGCGGTTCAAGAGCCCAGGCAAATGAAAGTGCAGGCGAGAAAAGAACCTGTAGCGAATCCTTTTTCCGACGAATTGGATGAATACGAAGAAAAGGCCGAATCGGATGTAAATTCAGTGGTTGCCGTTTTGGTGGCTTTTTTCTTTGGAGGAGTTGGAGTCCACGATTTTGTTTGGGGACGTGCTATTTTTGGAATAGAAAAAATCGCTTTTTCTATTGCTGCGTGGCGGTCTGCTGCTAACGGGCATGAAGTCATTTCGGCTTTGTTAGTCTTAGGACTGACAGTTTGGGTTTTTATTGACATATTACGAATGCTGAATGGAAAGTATTTTAAAGGACGGACTTGCTCACGGATACCTCAATTTTTTCGTATAGTAACCTTTGTTATGTGTGGTATTGGGATATTGTTTAGTGTAGGGTCGCTTCTTTCGGAAATTAGTGATAATTCAAAAAAAGATTATGGTGGGCATGTTTACCATGATGACATAGTTGTGGCATATAATCAGAATGCGGCTCAGGCTAAGGTGAGATATGAAAATAGACGTTTCAGTATCATAGGACAGGTCGGCTCTGTAGAGAAAAATGTTTGGGGTGATTATTTGATAAAACTGGAATCAGGCGGCCTTGGATACGCAAACCCTACGAACAAGGTTAAGGAAATGGATCTCTACTTTTCAAGTAGGCAGTCAAAAGAAATTTTGCGATTGCAAAAGGGGAACCGTTTTGCTGCGAGTTGTATCGGTCGTGGCTTGACTTTTGGAACATATACGGCAGAAAAATGTATTTTGAAACATGTTGTTCAGTATAAATAGATGAATTACTTGATGCAATATATCGCCTTTTTGCTCGGTGCCTTCGCGTTATTTGCGTTTTCTGCTTGCTCCGAATATCCCGAGATGGAAAATGACATTTTGGCTTATCATGTATTCAATGAAGGACAACTGGATGAAGCGAATGACGACAGTTCCTATGTGGACTTGGTCGCTCGTTCCTTTGGGATTAGCCCCAAAGAAGTTCGCAAAGTTCAGAAGTATATCGTAAAAAAGGGGACGGAGGCAAACCTACGCTTTGCTTACGAGGCGATGCTACATGCTAAGGTCGTGGAATTACTTGATAGGACTGGAAATGGCGCTAGAAAAGATTATGTGGTGAATGTACTTGCTCCGTACTTGAATTCCCTGACAAAAAATGAACCTTATAAATCGGGAATTGATCGGGAAATATTTGAAAATGATTTGATTTGCCTGTTTGGAAAATTCTTTGGAAGTCCACATGTGCTTAGGGACTTTGTTGATGATTTGCACCGTTACAACAATGGTGGTGTTTCTAGTACGGATAATCTCAATGCCCTAAATAAGGTTCTTGTGGAATACAATCTTTTTGTGGTGCTGAATCAGCGGAGCAACCTGAATGTATTAAAGGTTGATGATGTTATTTTGCCTCCATCTGAATACAAATGGAAAAGTATTTCTGTACTGAACCTGAAACGGATTATGCCGGGATTGTTGCCTCCTCTGCAAGGTTTTTACACGGCGGGAGAAAATCGTGTTGTCGTAATAGACGATATGGTAAAAACGAATGTTGAAGAAATTGCCGCCGAGATAGAACAGGGCAAGTTCTTTTCAAAGTACGAAGACAGGCGATTTGATAAATTCTGGCATTCTATAGGGTTGAATCTGAATGTGGAAAAGGCCAGTAAAATATATAAGACCCTGATGAAAAAAGATTTCGCAGGACATACGAAAACATATATCAAGACGGCGCTTGCTATGGAAACGGCAATTCACGAGGCGAAGCATCTTGTGGACCAGATTGAACATCCTGAATTGACATTGAATTTGGATGCGGAGTTCTCTGCACATGTAACATCGGCGATATTCAATCCAGCTCCACGGGCTGCCTTGCTTTCCGCAATACGTCGTATGGAAAATTATGCTATGTACCATCGGCTTTCACGCATGAACGAGGTGGCACGTAAACTATGGGAAATGGCCATGCGTTCTGCTGGGGAAGAAATCTATACAGAGGATTCCCTAAGGCGTGATTTAATCCACTTGTACAATGACTACCGAACTATACGAGAAAATGCTTTTTTTGAACCTTTGGGCGATTTTAATGAAAAAATTGTGAGAAAAATCGCAGAACATTATGGTGTTGCAAACCCCGGTGATTCTATTGATTTAAGTTCTCCAAACGAGTCCATGGTTAAGGCTCCTTCAAAACTCTTTGCCCCCTTACAAATCCCGTCTCAACAAATCACGAATAGGTATATGCCAGAAATCCAGGTTAAGGGTGATGCTGATTCTAACCGTAACTCCAAGAAGTTTGACAATGCCTATTATGGAGGAGTCAAGTCTATCGAGAGTGGAAATTCACCAGGAATAGTCATTCGCGAAAGTGATTCTAAGAAAATTGTGGTTCAGGACGCTCCTATTTCGTATTGAATAATATATATTAACGAACAACGTAGCCCTGAATCGCAAGTCGAAAGGGCTAGAAGGGGTTTTTATGCGCAAGGCGTTATTTGCAATCTTCGGAATGGCGGCAATGTTTGCCGCCTGCTCCCAGACGGTGTCGGCGTCTTCTAATGATGACGAAGAAAAAGCTTCTGCCACGGAGAGTTCGGATAGCAAGGGGGCTGACGACAGCTCGTCGGGTTCGGGTAGTTCAGAAGACGTGCTGGACAAGGACTGCGTTGGGGAACCGGGCAAGCCCTGGGACGGCACAACGGCAAAGGAATTCGCCTGCGGTTCTGGAACCAAGCTGAGTCCCTATATCATTTTGACCGCCGAGCAGCTGGCAAAATTAGCCTTTATCGTCGGGGCAAACGAGACGGAATACGAGGGCAAGTATTACAAGCTGGCCGCCGACATCAAGTTGAACGATGGCAAGGTTATCGACGACAAGGGCGCCCTGGTCGCTGATTCCACAAAACTACACAAGTGGACGCCCATAGGTAATTCCAGCGTCGCCTTTACGGGAAATTTTGACGGCAACGGACACACAGTCAGCGGCATGTTCATCAATACCACGAGTTCCCATAATGGACTGTTTGGGAATTCTAGCGGAACAGTGTCGAATGTTACCGTCGATAATTCGTGGGTGACGGGAGGGAACGCTACTGCGGGAATTCTCGGAAATTTAAAAGGTACAGGAATCTTAAAGGGGTCAATAAATAGAGCGTCCATAATTGGAACGGGCAATGTGACTGGTGGTGTAATAGGATCTTATGAATCCGTTTGTTGTAGTAAAGTCGGAAATGTGGAAAATGTGGAAAACGCGGGCTTTATTACAGGGGTGAAAACAGTAGGAGGGGTTATAGGAAGTGGACAAAACATAAGAATTACCGAGGCGTTCAACAAAGGTGAAATAATCGGCACATCCAATACAGGAGGTATTGCGGGAAATCTTGGTTCAAATTCTGTGTTAAGTAATGCGTTCAATTATGCCAAGGTTTCTGGAAATGAACACACCGCAGGAATAGCAGGATATATGGGATACTGGCTTAACTGTGGAACATCCATCAAGCAGGCAACTTTAACAAATTCAATAAATTGGGGTGAAATAAACGGTGAAAAATTTACAGCAGGTGTTATAGGAAAAAACGAATGCTCTACTAACAAGGATGTTGCTAACACCGCCAAAATCAATGGTACTAATTACGTAGCAGGACTATTCGGATTTGTGAAAAACTCCGCGACGGAAAATGGCTACAATGTGGGTGATATATACGGAAATATTTATGTTGGCGGTATATCGGGTCACAATGAAGTTGGTGTTAGTCAGTCTATCTATTCCAGCGGCAAAGTCGATGGCGATTCCCTTGTAGGCTTAATGATTGGCTACAACTACAATACCACCATGGCGGATTACTATTACCTGAAACAAGGCGACCAGGAACCCTTTGGCCAGAACAACGGCGGGGGCGTGGCAACTCCCAAGACCGAGACCGAAATGAAATCTGCCGACTTTGCCAAACTCCTCGGCGACGACTTTGTCTATGACAGCGGCCTGAACGACGGCTATCCCGTCCTTGCCTGGGAGAAGGAATGATATGAAATACTGTTTAAGATGTGCAAGAGAAATCGGTGAAGGACATGAAACTTGTCCTTTTTGTGGTACTCCGCAAAAAGAATTAAGGAAACAGCATATGCATTTACCAGAAGAAAAATCATCAGCAAAGGTCTATATATGTGCTGGAATCGTTGGTTTTTTGATACTCTTGCTTGTTTTGGCTGTAATTATAGAAAAGAACTCTTTTACATTCAATTCGAAGTCCAAACCCATTCAAACAGAAGTGCTAATGCAATCAAAGACTCCTGTAACTAGCATAAGTGCTAAGCAAATCTTATCAGAATACAAAAACAACGAAATTAGAGCAGGTGAGATGTTCAATGGAAAAAGAATTGAAATTTCTGGTTGCGTTGCGAATATAGACAATACATTAGGAATTCTTTCTGTTTATATTAATTCGTGTGGTGGTCCTTTGGATATCATTGACTTTGTTCATGCTATCTTTCCCGAAAAGGAAAAGAAAAACTTGTCTATGTTAAATAAAGGCCAAAGAATTTCTGTCATTTGTACAATAAATGATGGGGGTAATATAATGGGTGTCCAAGGCGACAATTGTCTGATAAAGTAGAGGAGGTTACAATGCAAGAAGAATATGAATTGGAATATGTTGGTTTTTGGGCTCGTTTTGGGGCGACCCTAGTAGATGGTATTCTTGAATGTTTGATTACTTTTCCCATACTAACGCTTTTTTACGGATCCGACTATTGGATTAGTGAAGATTTTATTGCTGGGCCTGTGGACTTTGTAATGAGCTATGTTTTTCCTCCTGTAGCCGTTATATTGTTTTGGTGTCTTAAGCAAGCGACTCCTGGGAAAATGCTGTTGTCTGCAAAAATTGTTGACGCAAAAAACGGGAAAGCACCAACGACAGGACAATTAGTTTTAAGGTATTTTGCATACTTTATATCCATAATTCCTTTATGTTTAGGATTTGTTTGGGTTGCGTTTGATTCAAAAAAACAGGGCTGGCACGATAAAATTGCGGGCACGGTCGTGGTGCGTCCCCGAAAGCATACGGAAGACGTGAAGTTTGAAAAATGAATTATAATTAAAAATATTTTACCCTAAGCCGCATTTTTACAATGAACAGAAAGCAACATTTTAGAACCCATGTGCAAGGGGAATCTCTTGAGAATCAAATAAATCTGTTGTATGATAAAATTACAGAAATACTTTTATTACCAATAGTAATTTTTGTTGCAACGATTTTTATTTGTATGATTTATATTGGAGTTCTGAAGGTTGAGCTTCTTACGGTTGTTTTTCTCTTGATCCTACTAGTCGTATTCTCCATTAGAGCTTTTTTCAAAATCAAGAAGCTGCATCGACAAATTTGGCATTACAGAAAAGGCTTGGATGGTGAAAGATATGTAGGGTCCATGTTGGAGAAATTTTCCTCTAACAAGACATTTGTTTTCCACGACATAGTTTGTGAAAAACAGAATAATGACAAAATTGTGAAATTTAACATAGATCATGTTGTCATAAGCACAAAGGGAATATTCACCATTGATTCTAAAAATTGGTCTTTGCCCGACCGAGAATACAACCAAGCGGATTTCGTATTTAAGGATGGAGAACTCTTTGATAGTACAGGGGTACTTCAAAAAGACCTAATGGACAAGATAGATTCCCAAGGAAAATGGCTAGAAGATAAAATCCACGAATGGATTAATCAACGAATTCCCGTTTACAGGGTAGGCATAATGATTGGCGCTTATGTAAAAAACGTAAATAAAGATTTTTCAAAATTTTGGATTGTTAATGACAGCGCGTTTGCTGGATTGTTTGACAGGGAAAAAGAAAAAATGCCTATGCAAGATGTGTTGCGGATTTCTGATTCCATTCGTCGATTTGTGGAAAAACCGATAAAGTAAAAGTTTAGGGTTAAAAACGCTTAATATGCAACAGTTGTTTGCATAATGATCGAAAAACGGACCGACCTCTTGTTTTTGCAAAGAGGATAAAGTATATTTTAGGTAGGAACCACTAGGGGTTGCCACCCAGGCCTACGCCTGTTACCATATGGACAAAGCAAAAGAGGAACTATGGCTCGCGAAATTCGAGAGACTCCGATTTTGTACGGTGAGGATGCTCGCCGTTTTTTAGCCCGTATGCAGGAACGGCGCACCGAACCTCCAGAAATTCGTGAACGTCGTCTTCGCAACTACGAGTTCATGAAAAAAGCCTATGAGCGAGGCATGGCTAAAATGCGTGCCCGCGAAGCGGCCAATGGAGGTGATGATCCGTGCTTCAGAACGGTATAGACAAGAATAGGCTTGATTTTATTAGGCTCCGCGAGGCCAAGGCTATTAGTCATTTTGATTGCGGTGATGCCGACTTAAACGATTTCATTCTCAACCGAGCCTCGGCTTACCAAAAGCAAAAGCTTGCCGTTAGTTATGCTTGCGTTGATTCCAACGACGCAAGCAGGGTTTATGCCTATTGCAGCCTTGCAAACGACAAGGTGGCTTTGGACGATTTCAAGGACAAAACGGAATTCAATCGTTTCCGCAAGAAACGAGGGTTTCCAAACGAGAAACGGCTTAAAAGCTATCCTGCGGTCAAGTTGTGCAGGCTGGGCGTAGAAAATTCCGTCAAGGGAAAGCAAATTGGAACGACTGTCATTGATTTTATCAAGTCTATGTCTGCATTGGACAGCAATGCCGGCTGTAGGTTCCTGACGGTAGATGCCAACCTGAATGCTGTTCCTTTCTATGAAAAGAACGGTTTTGTCCGAATGAATGCCAAAGACGACAACCCACACACTCGCCTTATGTATTTTGACCTGAATGATATTGCGGGAGACCCTGTTTGAACCTTTGTACAGGGGGAGGCTTCCCCCTTTTATGTTATAATTCCTATATTTCCCGTAAACCAAGGAGTTTATATGGCTGAAATCGGTACACCTCTTAGTTCTAGCGCCACCAAGGTCCTTTTTTGCGGTGCGGGCGAGCTGGGCAAGGAAGTCATCATCGAGATGATGCGTCTCGGCGTCGAAGTGGTCGCCGTGGACCGCTACGCTAACGCCCCGGGCATGCAGGTGGCCCACCGTTCCTACGTCATCAATATGCTGGACGGTGCCGAACTGCGTCGCGTGATCGAACAGGAAAAGCCGGACTTTATCGTGCCGGAGGTGGAGGCCATCGCTACCGACACGCTGGTGGAACTGGAGAAGGAAGGTTTCCACGTGATTCCCACGGCCAAGGCCACCAAGCTGACCATGAACCGCGAGGGCATCCGGCGCCTGGCCGCCGAGGAACTGAGTCTCGCTACCAGCCCCTACCGTTTTGCAGACAGTTACGAGGATTTCAAGAAGGCCGTCGCCGAGATCGGCATCCCCTGCGTGGTGAAGCCGGTGATGAGTTCTTCGGGCCACGGCCAGAGCACGGTGAAGACCGAGGCCGATGTGGACAAGGCCTGGGAGATTTCCCAGACGGGTGGCCGCACGGGTGCGGCGAGCCGCGTGATTGTGGAAGGCTTTGTGCCTTTCGACTACGAGATTACCCTTTTGACGGTGCGCCACGTGGGCGGCACCAGTTTCTTGCTGCCGGTGGGTCACCATCAGGTGGGCGGCGACTACCAGGAATCCTGGCAGCCCCAGCCCATGAAGCCCGAACTGCTGGAGCAGGCGAAGGAAATCGCGAAGAAGGTCACCGACGCCCTGGGCGGCCGTGGCATCTTTGGCGTGGAACTGTTCGTGTGCAAGGACAAGGTGCTGTTCAGCGAAGTGTCCCCGCGGCCCCATGACACCGGCATGGTTACCATGATTTCTCAGGACCTTTCGGAGTTTGCACTGCATGCCCGCGCAATACTGGGCCTGCCTATCCCCAACATCGCCTTCCACGGCCCCAGCGCTTCCAAGGCTATCGTGGTGGAGGGCGAGTCTGACCACGTGAAGTTCAGCGGCCTGGAAGATGTGCTTGCCGAACCCGACACGGCGCTTCGTTTGTTCGGAAAGCCCGAACTGAAGGGTCACCGCCGCATGGGCGTGCTCCTTGCTCGCCGCGACACGGTGGAAGAGGCCAAGGCCTGCGTCATGGCCATGCGCGAAAAGGTGAAGGTTACGCTGTAAAGGGCGACTGTTGTTCCAAAATTACGAATCCTCCTTTGTGGAGGATTTTTTTGATGGGGGAGGTCTCCCGCACCACCTAAAGGTGGCCATGTACACTAAGGCCTAAAGGCCAAGTGTCCAAAGGTCGCTACAGCCTTGTCCTGTTGTCACCCTGGAGGAGCGCAGCGACGATAGGGTCCAAGGCAAGTCTTCCGCTACCCCCTCTCCTAAGGGGCTCCGCCCCTTAAAAACCCCTTGCCTCATTGTGTATTAACACGATAGCCTACTGAAAGAATGGCGTCAAGATTGTAGTATTTCGTCTCATACACCTGTTTAGAGTCGTTACCCATATGTTCCAAAATGGAACATGTGGTATCCTCTTCTATTTCCTGCGATGCGTAGATGTTTTTCAGATGTTTTGTTATTGCAGGACGTTTTGTCCCGAATAAAATGGCAATTTGTGCCTGTGTAAGCCATACGGTTTCGTTTTCTACACGAACCTCTAACCGCACTTCGCCTTCCGGCTGATACAGCACGATTTCGCCCTTATTTTCCTCCATAGCCTATCCTATGGAACGCAAGCCCCTTGCGGGCCCCTGTCGGGGGATATGGGAAAGGTCGGAATTCCCGACAACGAAGCCGAACGGCCAATGTGCAGAAAATAGCAAATGCGGTTTGACAAAAATGACAAGTTGTTCCAAGTTGGAATATCAGAAAATTCGGTAAAAAACGCTTATTTTGGCGTTTTTCGCAATACTTCTTACGAAACCCCATTCTTTTTTGTTTGCTTGAAAGTATATTTATGGTGACATATTAGAGAGTTTTGCTCTTGTTCTCTAGATGAAATCTCGACAATTTCAACTTGTACGAGGACAAGGCAGACGCTCACGTGAACACGTTTATTCCACCGCAATTCTGCGGTGTCTTTTGCGTGTTTCGACGATACCTGTTGTCATTGCGAGGAACTGTAAGGTGACGAAGCAATCTCGATAGGCTTATTGTCGCCCGTTTGGGGCGTGGGTCGTTTGCGTTTATCGTACAAGGGCTGTCGAGAGCCCCATCTAGGTAAATCGCAACGATCTACGCCTTTTTTGTAGAAAAAGGTCTTCGGCTCGGTCATATCAGAACGCAAGCGTTCTGCTGCGACTCTCGCCTTGCGCCTTTTTTGTATCCATGCAAATCGGTGTAGTTCTTTGCAGACGGGGGCTGGACTCCATAGTGTTTAACGATGGAGGTCTGTATGGCTTGCAACAAAAAAGAAGCAAAAAGAATAGCCGTAAAGTTTTTTGCTGAAATCATGATGATACTGTTGCTTGTAGCGACATGTGCATTTGCCAATTGGACTGGAGAAACAAAGGAACCTGAATTAAGAACAAAGATTGATGGCAAAATATTCTATTTGATTTCAACTCCAGAAGAACTCGCCTGGTTTGCCACACAAGTAAACTCGGGAAAAACAGAAATCAACGCAAAACTGTCAAAGGATATTGTGTTATGGGAAGATTCTCTCACTTCTGGTAGCGAGGCTACGAGCTGGACTCCCATTGGCGATAGTTTGACAAAATCATTTAACGGAATTTTTGATGGAGACAATCATGTAATTCGAGGGTTATATGTGAGTAAAGGTTATGAAATTTATCGAACATATCAGTCAGATTCAATTTGCTTAGGATTGTTCGGAAGTTTGGGTGTAGGTGGTGTTGTAAAAAATTTAAAATTTGAAAATACTTATGTAACTGCAAGCGTCAGAAATTACAATTCAACAAAAAACCGAATAAATATTGGCGGTGTAATTGGAACAAGCGATGGGCGTGTTGAGAACATTTTATTTAAAGGGGTTCTCAAAACAAGTGGAAATATAGGTGGGCTGGTTGGAAAAAATAATGGTCACATCGAGGAAGTTTCTTTTGAAGGAAGTATAAGTTCCGTTTCCGGAAATATCGGCGGAATTGTTGGCTTTAATACGGGAAGCATAAAAAACGCCGTTTCGGTTGGCGACATACACTCACCAGGGTATAAAGGTGAGCAAAGTTATATTGGTGGAATCGTGGGCTACACGGAAAATGGATTGTCCATAGAGAATTGCGAAAATTATGCCGATATTACAACAGGCGGTACAGACGGTTACATAGTCATTGGAGGAATCGCAGGCTTTTTAAAAACAGCTTCTATTCTCAATAGTACAAACATTGGCACAATCCAATCTAATCGAGGCCTTGTTGGTGGTATAATTGGTAGCGCAGAATCCGCTATAATAGATAATTGTAAAAATGAAGGCTCTATTTTAGGGGACCATTATGATGTTGCTGCTGCTCCTAGTATGGGCGGAATAATTGAGTCCGGTCGTTCGGTGATTATTCGTGATTGTTTAAACAACGGTTCTATCACTGGCTGTATTGGTTGCACATCAGGTAGAGCTTGTGGTATTGCCGGTAGCATTGATTCAGTATCAACTATTGATAATTGTATCAACAATAGAATCGTTAAAGCTGACAAGGCTGCGGGTATTGTCTGTTCCGGTGGTGGCTCGGTAGCAAACAGCATAAACAACGATTCAATAATTGCGAAAGTTGATGCGGCAGGAATAGCTATTTATGCTAATGTCATTGACAATTGTACGAATAATGGAACAGTGGTTAGTGGAAAAAATTCTTCTTTATGCGGGACATCTTGTTCAGGTGGAATAGCCATTGCCGCAGATACAATCAAAAACTGTACCAATAATGGACGTGTTTCCGCATCTATAATAACCCACACAAATCAAGACAAACATGATTGTGATATGGATATTTACGCAGGGGGGATTGCCGCCTATGGCGGTAGTTATATCGGTAAAAGCGTCAATAAAGGGCGCATATCTGCATATGGTGAACTTTCACATCGGCCAAGCGGAAATTACGGTTCCGGCAGTTGTTGTGGGAGAGAAGTTTATGCAGGGGGAATTGTTGGAAGATGTTACACAAAAATCACAGATAGTTATAATTTGGCGAATGTTGACGCCCGAATTCGATTAGAAGGTGGCTATTTATACGAAAATGGAATTTGGGTCGGTGGCATTGCTGGATATGCTGATTCTGCACAAAATGTTTATAGTGCCGCTGATTCCGTTATTGGCTATATATCGGGAGGAACAAACAATTATGCATACAAAGGCGCTTTGTTTGGTCGAGTGAAAAAGGTAAATAACGCCTATTATGATTTAAAAATCAAAAATATTAGCGTGTCTATTGCAAATGACAAGGCGGATACGGTAAATGTTGATGCTCTTTCTACTGCTGATATGCAAAAAGACCAATTTGCATGGACCTTGAATACAACTGCAGGAACACAAGATAATACAAGTACGTGGAGCCGTAAAGATGGCTATCCAATTTTTGCAGATACAGAGAATTTACCAATATATAGAGTTGCCTTTGATGATGATGGAGCTTCAAATTATTATAGATACACCTATGAATATTCCAATAACAAAGGCCTTACTTCAGTGCCAAAGAATCTAGATCCCGCCGAAGGGTATCGATTTGTCGCTTGGGTCAAGGAAAATGGAAATGTTTTTGACGGAAAACAAATTGTCCCAGAAGACATGACAGTCTCCGCATTATATGCGCCATTTACCGCTAAAATTTATTCTGTAACATTTGAATATCCCAAGGGACAGGAAATTGCGGTCGCATTAACAAACGAAAACGGCAGACTAAACAATCTCCCTGAAGCTCCTTTGATGAATGAAAACTATCAATTCAAAGGTTGGTATGACAGTTCATCCTCACTTGTGACAACATCAACAGTATTTACAGCTGATGCAACTGTAACAGCGGTTTATGAATTGAAAACTAATTCTTCTAGTGGTTCCATCGCAGAATCCAGTAGCTCTTCCGCAAAATCCTCTAATAGTGGCAATAAAAATACTGAAGCATTTGTTGCTAGCGATATCCCCACCTTCTACGTTTCCGTAGTGGAATACAGTATTCAAATTGCTAATGCGAAAGTTGGCTCTGCTTATGCCATCTTTGATATGCAGGGACGAGTGCTAAAAAAAGGTCGTGTTGAATCTGCGAATTTCAATATTCCAATGAATATGGCTGGGAATTACCTTGTGCGGGTAGATAATCGAACTCAGCGAATTTCCATCAAGTGATTTCTAGATGGCGGCTCGTGGGCCGCCATGACATTGTGGGGTCTTAGGGGCTAAGCCCCTAGGCGAGAGGGTAGGTTGGGCACGGCCCAACCGAGGGGGAGGCTTTCCCCTACCTCACAAAAATGCTTAAAGTCATTAATCACTACTTAAAAAGTGATTAATCAGTTCCTCCCTTTTGCATCAATGGCGAAATTTGCTTGAAATCGCCGTTTTCATTATTGGCACGCTTTTTGCGCCATATCGGGCGAAAGAGGATTGTGAATGGTGTTGACGATGGCGAAACATAATGTTATCTTTAGGGTATTAGGGTCAAGAGTGCTGCCTTTATGCGGTGCGTCGAGTAATCTCGCTTGGCTCTCTTTTTTTTATGGGGCGTTGCGGGGTATCCCCGCAGAGGGGGTAGGCAAAGACTACAGGCTTTGCCGAGGGGGAGGCTTCCCCCAACTAAATCGTTATATTTTGAATATGTTGACAAAATCAAATCTTTTAACTATAATCAAACTTGCCAAGCAGCGTTTGAAGGAGATTTGAGTATGCCGTATGTCTATGTCAAAGATTCCGAGGGTTTTGTTTTCAAGAAAAAGGAATCGGAAGTTGCAAAGGGTGAAAAGGTCATCTCCGAGAGGGAGTATCGGAAAAGGTCGGGCCTTGCCCTGTACGAGAAGAAGTTCGGACATGGCGGCGCTCGTGAAAACGCAGGGCGCAAGACGAAATTTGCTTCGCCGCTAAAATTTCAGATTCGCGTTACGAAAGAGGAAAAGGCGTTTTTGTCCTATGCGCGCGACAAGAAATTGGACTTTGCGGCCCTGATGAAAATCGCCATCAGTGCAAATTTGTGAGAATCGCTCCCTGGCAGTAACACAGGTAACACTCATATTGTTCTAGCAACAGTTGTTGACAAAATGCAAGCCCTTTGTTCGGGGGCTTGTTTTTTGCTTTGACTTTGTGTATATTTAGGGCAATGGAACCGACTTGACTGGTTGCCGCCTGGCCTTTGGCCAGTTTCTATATGGTATAACAAAAGAGGAAACATGGCTCGCGAAATTCGAGAGACCCCTATTTTGTTCGGCGAGGATGCTCGCCGGTTTTTGGCCCGTATGGAAGAGCGGCACCCGGAACCTCCGGAAGTTCGTGCCCGCATCCAACGGAATTACGAACTTTTCAAAAAGGCTTATGAGCGAGGCATGGCAAAGATGCGTGCCCGCGAAGCGGCCAACGGAGGTGATGACCCGTGCTTCAGAACCGTATAGATAAATCCCGTCTGGATTTTGTCCGATTGCGCCCTGCTAAGGCAGTTAAACATTTTGACTGCGGGGATAGGGATTTGAATGATTTTATCTTGATTCGGGCCTCTGCTTTTCAAAAGTATTTGATTGCTGTTACTTATGCTTGCGTTAGCATTGATGATGCAAGTAAGGTTTACGCCTATTGCAGTCTTGCCAATGATAAGGTTGCTATAACCGATTTCAAGGATAAGGCTGAATTCAATCGCTTCCGCAAAAAGAACGGCTTCCCAAACGAGAAACGTTTGAAAAGTTACCCTGCGGTCAAGTTGTGTCGTTTGGGTGTTGATGTTACTGCAAAGGGGAATCAGATTGGTTCAGGAATGCTGGATTACATCAAATGGATGTTCGCCACCGAGAATAGGACCGGTTGTCGCTTCTTGACAGTGGACGCCTACTTGGATGCGGTCCCGTTCTACGAAAAGAACGGCTTTCGCAGGATGAATGCCGAGGATAATGACCCCCATACCCGCCTTATGTATTACGACCTGATGGATATTGTTGGGTAAAAATGGTCAAAAAAGGCGGACTTTGTTCATTTTCGTGTTTTTTTCGGCCCTTTCAAGGCCCTTTTTTGTATTTTTCGCCTATGAATTTTCATCCTTTTGTAAAGCTGTTCCTCTGTGCGGCCCTGCTCGCCCCTGCGGCTTTTGCCCAGGAGACGGTGGAGTCCGTCCGTCGCCAGATCAAGGCGGTGGAGACGGAAACCGCCCGCGAAAAGTCGCTCCATGACACCGAGAAAAAACGCCACGCCGAATTCGTGGAGGTGGGCCGCAAAAAAGTCCAGGCCCTGGCCGCCCAGAACAAGACCCTGAAGGCGGAAATCGACTCCTTGAAGGCGGAACTGTCCCACCTTGCCGAGGCCCGCCAGAAAACTGCAGGCACTGTCCGCTGGTTCGAGGGCCGCAAGGCCAAGTACGGCGAGACCCTCGCAAAAGTTATCGACTCCCTGGCCCCCGTCTTTGAATCCGACTTCCCCTACCGCAACGAAGAAGCCGTCAAGAGCGTCCAGGAAATCGCGGGCCAGCTCCACAAGGGCCTCATCGAGGCGGACGACGCCCTGAACCGCACCCTGGAAGTCTTTTATGACCGTATCCGCCTGGGCTACACCACCGAGGTTTACAAGGGATTCTTACAGGTGGACGCCCGCAGCGTGCCCGGCACCTACCTCCGCTACGGCGCGGTGGAGAGCATCTTTGTGAGTAACGACGGCAACGACGTGCTGTGGCTCTCCCGCGGGGCCGACGGCACCTACCGCTGGAACAACGTCTCCGACAACCTCGCCATGCGAACCGCCCTGAAGGACGTGATGAAGGTGGCCGAAGGCAAGACCGCCCCGAGGCTGGTGACCATTCCCGTGGTCGTTCCGAAGGAGGGGCTGTGATGAAAATCGGAATTCGGAATTCGGAATTCGGAATTGGAGGGGAATGCCTTCCCCTCGCTCGCACTGTGTCGCTCGCTACCCCTTCGAGCAGGGGCTCAGACGCCGCCCCCGCAACGCCCCGCTTTATTCGTTGGAGTGTTCTTTTCTTCGTCGCAGCTACCGCCCTGCTTGCTCCCGCAGCCTTTGCACAGCAGGCTCCTGCAGATATCGACGCCGTCAAGAAGCGGGCCGAACTGAACAGCGCCAAGGCCGACCTGGAAGAAGCCCGCAAAAAGCGGGACATGGCCGTTGCCGCCCGCTGGAAAGACCGTGAGACCGCCAACCAGGAGCGGGAACTTTTCAACGAGAAGTATAACGAAAGCAAGGAGAAGGTGGACGCCCTGATGTCGGAGCGGGCCCGCCTCTTCGAAGACGTGCGCGTGGCTAGGGAAGACCTGGCGCAGGTCAAGCTGCAGGCCGAAAAAGCACGTGCGGAATTTTTGTCTCTTGCGGCGGGCCCGGAGCGTCTGGAGACCCTCGCCAAGTTTCAGGAACAGGGAATCCCCTTCAAGATTTCTGAACGGGTAGAAGTCCAGAACAAGGTCAAGAAGGAAATGGGCCTGTACAAGGACGACCCGGTCCGCATTGCCAAGGGACTGTTCGACGCCGCCCGCGCGGAGATGGGCTTTACCCGCGAAATCCAGATGGAACAGGGGGAACTGGTTTTTGGCCGGTCTGTGGCCCAGGGCATGCGCCTCCGCATGGGTGGCCTCTACGCCATGGAACTTGCGGATGCCGCCGACGGCCTCACCGGAATCAAGCCTTCGGCCCTGATGCTCCCCGTGGCCGGCGAAAAGAAGCGCAGTTTCAGCTGGCAAGAAAACCTGACGCCCGAGACCCGGAAAGAGATTGAAGCCGCCTTCGCCCATGCCAAGGATTCCGCCTTTGTCAACGTGCCGGTGGACGTGCTTTTGAGTACGGAACTTTCCTCCGAGCTCGCAAACCATCAAGAAACCACCTGGAAAGACGACCTGATGGAATTTTTCAGGAACGGTGGCATTCTGATGTACCCTATCGTGACGCTGTTCGGGCTTGGCCTGCTGGTGGCGCTGTGGCGGTTCCTGTGGCTTTTGATTGCGGGCTTTGGCGGCCTTTCTACGGGTCGCACCCTCAAGGCTCTTCGGAAGGGCGACCTGGAGACCGCCCGCGCCCAGGTGAAACGGGCCCACGGCAAGGTGGGGCGCGTGCTGAAGACGGTGCTTCTGAAGGACTATTCCGGCCGGGAAGCGGGGGAGAAGGCCCTGGAAGAGCTGTTTGCCCGGGAAGTCCCGAAAATCGAGAGCGGCCTCACCTGGATTTCCGTGTTTGCCGCTACAGCTCCGCTGCTTGGCCTCTTGGGTACGGTGATGGGCATGATCGAACTCTTCGACGTGATTACCATGCATGGCACCTCTGATCCGAAGCTCTTGGCTGGCGGCATTTCCATCGCGCTGGTTACTACTGAGGCGGGCCTTATCGTGGCTATCCCCCTGCAGCTGATCCACACCTTCCTCACCAACAGGGCGGATTCTTTGCGGAGCCGCATGGAAAGCGCAGGCCTTGCGGTGCTGAATGCGCTGTGGGTCAAGGAAAAGTCCCAGGAAAACGCCTAAGGAACTGTCGGGAGTTTCTGTGGAAACCGTAAGCGAAATATCCGTCATCGAGGCGGCTTTCGGAATCCTCTTTCGGGGAGGGTGGGTGCTTGCGCCCATCTTTGCGCTGGGGTGGTTCGGATGGTTTTTGATGATCGAGCGCTACGGCTACTACTTTATGCTCAAGGGCGGCAGCGTGAACGGCGTGCTGGGCGGATTCTGGAAGAACCTGGAAAAGAAGGGGGAGGACGAAGCCTTCAAGAAACTTTCCCGCCGCCCCTACGGTTATTTTTACGCCCTGGCATGCGACGTGCGGAAGTATCGTGACCAGGGCCCCGTGGCGGTGCGCAACGCCATGGAAGAGACCCGCCACCGCATTTCGGTGAACCTTTCCAAGTCCCTGAGGACCATTTCTACCTGTGCGGCCATCGCCCCCATGCTTGGCCTCTTGGGAACGGTGTCTGGCATGGTGCACACTTTTGAGACTATCCAGCTTTTTGGCTTCGGAAACCCGGTGCTCTTGGCCGACGGCATTTCAGAAGCGCTGCTTACTACCCAGGCGGGGCTTCTGGTGGCGTTCCCCCTGATGCTTGCCTACAACTACTTGGCGGGCCGTGTAGAGGATGTAGAAAAGCAGGCCTGGAGCGAAGCGCTGAAGTATGAGTCCTATGTTTTTAATGCGGCAAATTCGGTCGTGGACCGTGCTGCCGCTGCGGAGGAAAAATGAGTTTTATCCGTAAGCGTTCGCAGGATGGCGGAAAGATAGACGTGTCCCCCATGCTGGACATGGTGTTCATCCTGCTCATCTTCTTTATCGTGACGTCGACGTTCACCCGTGAGACCGGCGTGGACGTGACTAAGCCCAAGGCAAGTTCTGCAAAGGACCTGGCCAAGGAAAGTATTTTGATCGGCGTGACCCGCCAGGGCACAATTCACATCAACGAGACCCAGGTGAACCTTTCCACCCTCAATACGGTGCTTCGCCAGATGATGGCCGAATCTCCGGACCGGCCGGTGATTATCGTGAGCGACCGTGACGCCCCCAACGGCGTGGTGGTGGACATTCTGGACGAATGCAACCTGGCCAAGGTCCGCAAGGTTTCCATTTCGGCGAATAGGGAGGAATGACCTAGTAGGCAGTAAACAGTGGTTAGTAAGCAGTGATTAGGACTATTTCTAAAGCACTAATCACCAACCACTAACCACTAACCACTAACCACTAACCACTAACCACTAACCACTAACCACTAACCAC
>CAMHDS010000015.1 GCA_946183925.1 uncultured Fibrobacter sp.
CCGCCACCGCAAGGGCCTCCCGGTCCGCGGTCAGCGTTCCCGCACCAACGCCCGTACCCGCAAGGGCCCCAAGAAAACTGTGGCTAACAAGAAGAAGTAAGGAGATTCCTCGTGGCTGAAGAAGAAATTAAGGAAACTGCTGCCGCTGCCGAAGCTCCGGTTGCTGCCGCTGAAGAAGTCAAGGTCAAGAAGGGCAAGAAGCGTATCGACATCCAGGGTATCGCCTGCGTCAACGCCACCTTCAACAACACAATCGTTTCTATCACCGATGCTCGCGGAAACGTGGTCGCTTGGGGTTCTCCCGGTAATGCCGGTTTCAAGGGTTCCCGCAAGAGCACTCCGTTTGCCGCCCAGCTCGCTGCCGAAGCCGCTGCCCACAAGGCTTTCGATCTCGGCATGCGCAAGGTGGATGTCCGCGTCAAGGGCGCCGGTGGTGGTCGTGAATCCGCCGTCCGCGCTATCAAGAATGCGGGCCTCGAAGTCCTCTCTATTCGGGACGTGACGGGCATTCCTCACAACGGTTGCCGTCCTAAAAAGAAGAGAAGAGTCTAATCCAAAGAGGTATCGCCAATGATGTGGAAATCACTTCAAATGCCGCGCAGCTTCCAGAAAGTGGAAACCGGCGAAGACGGCCGCTATGCAAAGTTTGTCGTAGAGGCCTTGGAACGTGGCTGGGGTATCACCCTCGGTAACGCTCTCCGTCGCACGCTCCTTTCCTCCCTGCAGGGTGCGGCCATTGTCTCCGTGAAAATCGAAGGCGTCGAGAAGGAATTTTCGACGATTCCCGGTGTCAAGGAAGATGTCACCGATATCATCCTGAATCTCAAGAGCATCCGCGTGAAGCTCCTTTCCGATCACGACGAAACTTTGCACCTGGACGTGTCCGGCGATGGCGAAGTTACTGCCAAGTCCTTTATGGAAAACCCGGGTGTGGTCGTTTTGACCCCCGATGTCCATATCGCTACTCTGAATGGTAACGCATCGCTTTCCATGGACGTGAAGATCTCCAGTGGCCGCGGTTTTGTCCGTGCCGACGAACTGAAGGACAAGGACGCTCCGATTGGCGTTATCGCTACGGACGCGAACTTCAACCCGGTTCAGAAAGTTGCAATGCACATCAGCGATACCCGCGTGGGCCAGAAGACAGACTACAACCGTCTGGAACTGGAAATCACCACCGACGGCTCCATCGACCCCGAAGATGCCTTGGCCTACGCTGCCAAGCTTCTCGTCGACCACCTGGAAATCTTCATCAACTTCGAAGGTGACCTGGTGACCGAAGGTGCTGAAGGCCAGGACGAAGAACACCAGCGCATCGCGGAACTGCTCCGCACCCGCGTCGATGAACTGGAACTCTCTGTTCGCTCCAGCAACTGCCTGCGTATGGCTAACATCCATACGGTCGGTGAACTTGTGCGCAACAAGGAAAACGATATGCTCAAATACAAGAACTTCGGTCGGAAGTCCTTGGTGGAACTTAACGAGGTGTTGACAGCCATGGGCCTTTCTTTTGGCATGGATGTCGATGAATACTTGAAGGATTAAAAATGAGACACGGTGTAAAAAACAAGAAACTCGGCGTTAACGCCCAGCACAAGCGTGCCATCCTCCGCGCCCTTGCCACTTCTATCATCGGAAAGGGCATGGAAACCGAACAGGGCAAGCGTTATGTGCGTACAACCCTCCACAAGGCAAAGCTTGTCCGTGGCGTGGTAGACCGCATGGTGACCTATGCCAAGAAGGGCGACCTTTCTGCCCGTCGTGAAGCTGCCCGCTTCATCATGGACCCCAAGGTCCTGCAGGACCTGTTTGCCACAATCGGCCCGCGCTATGCAAGCCGCAACGGTGGTTACACCCGCGTGCTGAAGCTCGGCCCCAACCGCCCCGGTGACGCTTCCGAAATGGCCCTCGTGGGTCTCGTGGAAGACGAAATCGTGGTGAAGGCCAAGAAGGGCGCTGCTGAGCCTGCCAAGTCTGAAACTGTCAATATGGTCGAAGGCGAAGGCAAATCTGCTGAGTAATTCTGAAGAAATTAAAAACGCCCCGCTTTTCTAGGCGGGGTGTTTTTTGTATATTTCTGAAGAGTTTGAATTTTGGTAACACGCTATGCACCATGTAATTACATGCGTTTTTTTGATGCTCGTTATTTCGTTGGAATCATTTGCCGCCGAAAAAGAGACCTCCTTTGTGCTGAGCTCCTCTCCGACGGTAGCGAATCGAAGTGGCGTTGCCTTGAACCCGACATACGCTGACCAGTCTGTTGATTCTAGTTATGTGCTGGGTCCAGGTGATTTCTTGGATCTTGTGTTGGAAAATAATTATGTTACCGTGCAAGTTTATCCCGACGGTTCTGTCGCCATAGAAGAATGTGGTGCCGTCAATGTCGGTGGTAAGACGCTCGCCGAGGCCCGACAACTGATTTTGGATTTGGTATCAAGGCGCTATAAGCGGGAATACTGCTATGTTCAATTGGCAGCATTGAAAAAATTCAAGATTAATGCCATGGGCGCCGTTTCTCAAGTTGGACAGCATTTGGTAGAATCCCAGACGCGATTGAGTTTCTTTATTAGACAAATTGGAGGCCTTGTATCTAACGCCAATAGAGAAGATATTTGGGTGATACGTGGAAACGACACGCTGCATATAGATTACAATGCCATGTCGTCTCGGGGCGATTTCAGTGCTGATATTATGCTAGAACAAGGTGATAGAATTTATGTTCCCTTTGTTGCTGTAGGTGATAACGTGGTATTGATTTTTCCGGATTCCAGGACGAGCGTCGCTTATCAAGAAGGCCGGACTTTGCAGGATTATTTTAACCTCGCCGGTGGAAGTCGGATGGATAACCTTGGCTACAAGTCTGTTTGTGTTAGGGAACCGGGCAAGCCGACTAGGTGGATAACTATGTCAGAAATGAAACTGACAAAAGTGGCACCAAATACAGAGGTGGAATTTTCCATTCAAGAGATGGTTGTTTATGTGGGAGGGGCTGTTACGACAATGGGAAAGTTTCCCTATGACCCTACTTGGCATGCTATTGATTACATTTCAGCCGCAGGAATCAACATCACAACCGGAAGCTGGGGACAGGTGAGCGTATGGCGTGGTAGCGAACCGGAAGCTATATCTGTTAAGGTGGCTGAAGATGAGATTTTGCCCGGGGACTTGATAGAAATACCCAGAAGCCGTTACGAAAGCTTCAAGGATTTCACGTTGTTTCTTGCTTCTCTGTTGACTGTGATTTCTTCGGCGCTTATCGTTTACGTAACCTACAACAACAGCAAAAATTAACCTATGGAACGGCAAGAATCTTTAAGCTTTATAGAAGTCTGTCTCCAGCTGTTGAATAACAACTTGAAGCATTTCAAGGTGTTTAGTAGCATTGTTGTTATTCCGACCATTTTTGTTTTTGTTCTGGTTATGTGGGTGATAGACCCTGTTTATAGAGCCTCTGCCATCGTGACACCGCCTTCTAACAGTTCGGGGTCATTGGCAAATGGAATTAGCAGTATTTTGGGAAATTCATCGAAAGGAGGGTTGGGAAGCTTAAGTTCAATGCTGAACTTTTCAACAGGTGCCGACGATGCAAATGTGGTATGGACCATTTTTAACTCTTGGGAGTTGCACAACCAGGTCATTCAGGAGTTTGACTTGGCCAGACATTACAAGTTCAAGGGAAAGTATCCGGCAGATTTATTAAAGGAATTCAGAGGGAATTTTAATTTCAAGACGAATAAAGAAAATATGTTTGAAATTACGATCGAAGATGCGGATTTTTCCATGGCTGCCCAGATGGTTAGTTTTATGTTGGAAAAGGCTGATTCGGCATTTAATGATTTCAAGACTTCACAAGCTCGGCAAACTCGGATTTATCTCCAGAGTCGTTTGGATTCCTGTGAAAGGGCGATGCGAGCCCTGACGAAAAAATTTGCAAAGTTCCAGTCCGACAACGACATCTATAATCCCGAAATACAGATGGAATCGACCATCAAATATTTAAGTGAACTTCAGGGCCGCAAAGAAGATCTTTCTATGGAAATGGCTTACGAAAAAGAAGATCGCGGTGAAACAAGTAAGCGCTATGAACAGCTTTCAAAACGTTACCAGACTATCAATACTGCTGTGCGGGGGACTTTGGATGGCAAGGACAAAGGTATGGGAATAGTGTCGTTGAAAAAATCTCCAAAGCTAAATGCAGAATACCTTCAGTATGAAACAGAGAGTAAGATTTTGAGTGCGTTGTACCAAATGTTGAGAGTTCAGAGTGAGGAAATGCAGCTGGAAGAGGCCAAGCACTTGACCAATTTGCATGTGCTTGAACCCCCTTGGGAAAACAACAAAAAAGTGTTTCCTGTAAGAGGAATTATGCTCATTTTTACAGTTGTCGTTTCCTCAATTATTGCGACCTTCTTGTGTAATATAATTGCTTTTTTTGAAGCCGAAGAAGAAAAGGACTCAAGAGTGGCGACCCTATGGAGAAATCTTAGGGGAGTATTTAGAACTCGTAAAGGATGATGATGATTTCCTGGATTAATGATAATCCGGTAAGTTTCGTGCTGTTTTTGGCATCCTTTTTTTGTTTGTTCCAGGCTTTATTTTTAAAGAAGGACTTTTTTTCGCCTGCCAATATATACTGTTTTTCCCAGTGTATAACCCTAGCTGTCGCCTACTTGAAGCTGGATTACGCCATGACAGATTTTAAGCTAAAAACATGGCTTTTATGGATAGGGGCAATGGTCAGTTTTTGTGGGGGGAGCCTTTTTGTACGGCTGGTGGCTAAACAGAAAGCTATCCCTGTGGGAGTACATCCACCAGTTCTGCAATATGGTTACAACTGGAAGTTGCATGTTCTTTTCTCTTTTGGGGCGTTCTTGTTTTTTTTAGTGGGCGTTGGAGGAATTGTACATACGGCAGGGCATTTGTTGGTGTTTGACAATAGTCCAGGAAGTTGGATGACACAGGACTCTAAATTTGGCTATTTCCCGCTATTTTATAGTAGTAGTCCGTTGGCCGTTTTTTTATTCACTATATCGTCTTACTCAAGGTTTAACCCCATAAAGTCCTTGCGTATTGTTTCTCGCATTATGGTTGTTTTGGTGATTGCCCTTGCGTTTATGGCGTATCCGAATAGGACATCGCTTTTTTTTAGTCTTGGTTTTATAATTATTTCGTTTAACTTTTTATCTAAGAGAATATCCCCAGGTTGGATTATCTTGGGTATATTTTTAGTGACTGCTTCTTTTGTGGCGATAGGTTCTTTGCGAAATCAGTATACAGGAACACTGAAGAATGCGTCTACGGAATACCTGATGCTGTTGCCATATAGATATGTTGCCAACAATTATTGGAATTTAGATTATGCGTTAAATGCGCCCTCTGATAGAGAGTATCATTCCTTTACCTACGGAATAGATTTTTTTAGTGGTTTTTTTGAATATACGGGTATGTCGGGAGCGCTAAAGAGAAGCTACCGATGGGATTCCCCTTTTCAAGAGAGCATTCAAAAAATTGCTGGCCTCAACACAGTGAGTTATTTGTGGGAGTTGTATAAGGATTTCGGAGCTTTGGGCGCTATCCTTATTCCGTTGGTGTGTGGGATTGCGCTTGCCCTTTTGTATTTACAGCTAGGAAGGCCTTTTGGGCCCCGCACGGTGGCTTTATATTCTTTGCTTGCCTATTTTGTTATGTGGTGGTTTTTCTCACCGAGTTACAAACAGGGGATGTATTGGTTTTGGTTAATAGCCATTTATTTTGTTTGCACTGTTTGCATGAAATATCTGCCTCTACCAGCTAATGCGCCTGTTCTTGATAAAATAGCAGGTGAGGAAAAGAGTCAAGAATAAATCGCCGCTTAGGGTGAGTATGGGGATCCTGTCAGGGTCAAATACTTTTACACCGACAACACAGGCGGCGATATTTAACAATCCGCCGATGGTTATAAATAACCCGTATGTAAGGGTTCTTTTTTCTTTTAGCAATGTAGAAATCATACCTAGGCGAATTGCCTGAAAGATAAGTGAGAAAGAAAGGATGCGGAGGCAATATGCACTGGTCAAAAGTGAATTTTCTGTCCAGGGAGCGGCAAAGAAAATGATTTTGAGAACCCAGTTCGGTGCGGCCCAAAAAGGAATCAGGGCGATGGTTACAAAGAGGGTGAATATCCCCTGGTCAAGAATGCGGATTTTTGAACTGTCGGATTGGTGTAATGTTAACACGCTGGAATAAATGAAATAGACCATAAGGCTTGATGCAAGCAAAGTGATTCTGTGTGCGAAGGTGTAGGCTCCGAGAAAAGCGGGGGATGCGGCCAGGGAAACGGCATAAAGCCCTACGGGTAAATAGGCGTAACTTGCAATGTTTGTCAAAGCGTAGGGAAAGGCTGACTTAATCATGAGTCGGGAAAAAAGCCAGAAATGTCGGCCTAGTTTTAACGTCTTTATGGAAAATGCTTGGCTGACTCCAAAGCTAAAGGTGGGCACGGCAGAAATAACCATGGCAAACGCGATAGAACGAATGGTATTGAAATTGAAAAGGCAAAGGCATATTTCCATGGTCAGCGCAAGGGATATGGTGTGCAGGACCTTGGAAATGAGCAGCTTTTTCCAAAATTTTCCGCTGATGAAGTACCAGTCAAAGAAGGAATGCTGGAAGAATAGCCCAAGAACAAGGATTAGCTCTCCAAATAATATGTCGTGGTTTCTGCGGAATAGAATTGAAAATCCAATCATCAAAGCTGCTGTGGTGGCAGACATGAGGATTCGAAGCTGTAAAATATGGGTAAATAGACTTCCCTCGGTGGCCCGTTTGCCAAAGTAGGCCAAAATTAGAGCAAGCATTCCAAAGTCGGCAATGGCGCAGAATATGGTATAGTCGTTGAGCAAAATTCCAAAATTGCCAAAATTGACAAATCCAAGGTTTCTTGCGATAATATTATGGAAAAGCAGATTAACACCCTGGATGAGGATATTTACCAGAGATATGAAAATGCCGATTTTAATGTTCTTGAATACCTGCAACGAGGCATAAAATAGATGTTTTGGCATAAATTGTCTTAAGGATTTTTGTATCTTTGTGCTCAAATCGCGAGAGTGGCGGAATTGGCAGACGCGCCAGACTTAGGATCTGGTACTTCGGTGTGTGGGTTCGACTCCCACCCCTCGCAGAATTTTAAAAAACAAACACGCATATCGGAGTCTATATGTCCGTTGAAATTAAAGAAACCAGCGCCACTCTGCGCACCCTCAACATCACTATCCCGCAGGCGGACCTTGCTGAACCTTTCGAAAAGAAGCTTTCCCAGTACAAGAAGCAGGTGACCTTGAAGGGTTTCCGTCAGGGAATGGTTCCGAAGGCCATGATCCTGAAGCAGTTTGGCGACGCCATTCACCACGAAGTCGTGAACGAAATGGTCGACAAGATTATCAACGACGAACTGAAGAAGGCGAACATCATTCCGGTAGGCCAGCTCAAGGTGACGGATTTCAAGGACGACAAGGCTAGCGACATCACGCTCACCGTCGAAGTGGAAATGGATCCGGAAATCGACATCAAGGGTTATGCCGATACGGGCGTGACCGTTCCCGATACCGCGGTTCACGAAGAAGAAATCAAGGACGAACTCGACCGCATGAAGCAGATGTGGAGCAAGGACGAACACGTTGATCGCGCCGCTGCCAAGGGCGACGTCGTCGTGGGCAACTACGTTGAAGTCGTGATCGACGGCGAAACGCAGGAACTCCCGGCCAACAAGGAATTCCGCAGCCTCCTCGGTGAATCCGCTTCTCCGGGATTCGATGAAGGCCTCGTGGGCGTGAGCGCCGGCGATAAGAAGGAAATCAACTTCAAGTACCCGGATGACCACAAGGACGAACGCTACCGCGGCAAGACCGCCCAGTTCAAGGTGGAAGTGACCGACGTGCGCGAAATCGTTCCGCCGACCATGGACGAAGAATTCTGCAAGCAGATTGGCGTGAAGGACGTCGAGGAACTCAAGCAGAACCTCGCCGAAGGTCTCGCTAACCAGAAGCAGGACGCCGCGAAGAACAAGGCCATCAACGAAGCTCTCGACAAGATTATCGAAGCCAACCCGTTCGAAGTGCCGAAGTCCCGCGTGTACGACCTCATCAAGTGGACGCTGAACCGCAACGCCCAGAGCGAACAGGACGTGGTGGAACCGACCGAAGAACAGCTGAACGGCCTCACTCCGGAAGCTATCCGCGAAATCAAGAAGCATCGCATTCTCGACTTTATTGCAACAAAGGAAAAGATTCGTCCGAACCAGGCTGCCGTTGACGCTCGCCTGCAGGAAATGGCAAAGGCCTACCATGTGGATTTCGAAACACTGAAGGGCCACTTCCGCCAGTCCGGCCGCATCAACCAGCTGCGTGACGAACTGCGCGTCCAGATGGCTGCCGACTTTATCGTCGGTATCCGCCCGGCCGCCGAAGAAAACAAGTAAGAGGTAAACTGAATGATCATCCCTACCGTCATAGAGACCACCGGACGCGGTGAACGCGCCTACGATATCTACTCCCGTCTCCTCAAGGAACGCATCATCTTTTTGGGCACGCCTATCAACGACGAAGTGGCCAACAACGTCATGGCGCAGCTGATTTTCCTTGAATACGAGAATCCGGAGAAGGATATCACGCTGTACATCAACAGCCCGGGTGGTTATGTGTCGGCGGGGTTGGCCATTTACGATACCATGCAGCATGTGCGCCCCAATATTGCCACTATCTGCATCGGTAGTTGTGCCTCCATGGCGGCGGTTTTGTTGGCTGCAGGGACCAAGGGTAAGCGCTATGCGCTGCCCCATTCCCGTATCATGCTGCACCAGCCCTCTGGTGCCGCCACCGGTCAGTCTACCGATATCCAGATCACCGCCAAGGAAATTATCCGTACCAAGGACACCCTTGCCGAAATCGTGGCCAAGCATACGGGCAAGTCTATTGACGAAGTCCGTCAAAAGACGGACAGGGATTTCTACATGGGGCCTGAGGAGGCCAAGGCCTTCGGCGTTATCGACGAAGTCTTTGTGCCCAGGAAAGAGGGAGTCTAGAATTCATGTACAGGAATGGGAAAAATCGTCCGACGGTAACATGTAGTTTCTGTGGAAAGTCCGCTGAGCAGGTGGACAAGATGATCGCTGGCGCAGGCGTGCATATTTGCAGCGACTGCGTTTCCATGTGCTACAGGATTATCGAAGAGGACAAGTCCCGTTCCTTGCAAGAGAAGCAGGCTACAGAGACCGCAAGCCAGAAGCCCCTTCCGCTTCCTTCCGAGATAAAGGCTCATTTGGACGACTTCGTCATCGGTCAGGAACAGGCAAAAATTGCCCTTTCTGTAGCGGTCTACAACCACTACAAGCGTTTGCGCTACAAGCAGGCTCACCCTAACGGCGACACGGTAGAAGTGGAAAAATCCAATCTGCTTTTGGTGGGGCCCACCGGTTCCGGCAAGACCCTCTTGGCCCAGACCATGGCTCGTTTCCTGGATGTGCCCTTTACCATTGCCGACGCTACGGTTCTCACCGAGGCTGGCTATGTGGGCGAAGATGTGGACAGCATTATCGTGCGTCTGTTGCAGGCTGCCGACTACGATGTGTCCCGTGCCGAACGAGGCATCATCTTCATTGATGAAATCGACAAGATTGCCCGCAAGACGGCAAACCCCTCCATCACCCGCGATGTGAGTGGGGAAGGTGTACAGCAGGGTCTTCTGAAGCTTTTGGAAGGAACCGTTGCGGCTGTGCCGCCAAAGGGTGGTCGTAAGCATCCGGAACAGCCGCTGGTGCAGGTGAACACCAAGAACATCCTGTTTATTTGCGGTGGCGCCTTCGAGACTTTGGACAAGATTATTTCCCAGCGTGTGAACAAGGGTGGTATGGGTTTTGGCGCCGACATCCGCAGCGAATCAGACAATTCCCTGAGCGAACTTTTCAAGCAGCTGGAACCCGATGACCTTATCAAGTTTGGTCTCATTCCCGAAATCGTGGGCCGCCTGCCTATTGCTGTCGCTCTCGAAGAATTGGATGAGAACGCCTTACTGAACATTTTGACTCAGCCGAAAAACGCCTTGGTCAAGCAGTTCAAGAGCCTGTTCGCCATGGATGGAATCGAACTTGACTTTACCGACGACGCCCTGAAAGAAATAGTCCGTGAGACCATGAGCCGAAAAACTGGTGCCCGTGGACTTCGTTCCGTCATGGAAAAGTCCCTGCAGCAGGCCATGTTTGAGATGCCTGGCACGGGAGCCAAGAAGCTTGTTCTTACGGACGAGATAATCCGTAGGGGGCTGAACCCCTTGGCGGTTTCTGGAAAGAAATCCTCGAAAAAAGCCGGCAAGAACGTTGCCTAGCGTTTAAACTAGCCCGCTTTACTATTATTGAAATATGGCTTTTGACTTTTCTAAGGTTTTCCCCCTCCTTCCGTTGAGGGATGCTATTGTTTTCCCCTATACGACCCGTCGCATTCTGGTGGGCCGAGATATTTCGTTGAAGGCACTGGAATATGCCGAGGCTCATGATGGCGAAATTATTCTGGTGACCCAGAAGGACATAGAACAGGAAGAAATATCCAATCCCCTTTTGGATTTATACTCTGTCGGCGTTGCCGCCCGTGTCTCCAATGTGACGCCGTTCCCCAACGGCTGTGTGAAGGTGGTGCTGGAAGGCGAGCAGATTGTGGATCTGCGTTCCGTGGTCATGAAAGACGGGTTCTTGCATGTGACGGTATCCCCCCGGAAAGTTCCTGTTGGCAACAAGGACAAGACCGAAAGCTTTGGCGACGTGCTTTCTAACTTTAGGGACTATGCCGCCAAGCGAAACATTGCCGAAGGCATGGTAGATGCCTTCTTTGGCATGGACAGCCAGCTGAACGCCTTTTACGGGATTATCCCCTTCTTGCAGATTTCCTTGGCCGAAAAGCAGAACTTCCTGGAAGCGGAATCTCTGGACGACATGGCCGCGAAGTTGTTGGCCCTCATGTCCATCACCGACGACAACGAAAATGTGATGGTCAAGATCCAGCAGAGCGTTCGTCAGAAAATGGCCCAGCAACAGAAGGAATGGTTCATCAGTGAACAGATCCGCCAGCTGCAAGACGAACTGAACGACGGTGAAAATTCCTCCTCGGAACCGGACCAGCTGCTAAAGAAACTGAAGGCCAAGAATTTCTCCCCGGCCATCATGGAAAAGATGGAAGAGGAAATCGCCCGCATGCGCCTGATGCACCCCACCACGCCGGAATATGCGGTAGTGCGGAACTACATCGACTGGTTCCTCTCCATGCCCTATGGCGTTTACAGCGATACGGTGCTGAACCTGAAAAAGGTGAAGGCGGATCTGGATGCCAAGCATTTCGGGCTAGACAAGGTGAAGGACCGCATTCTGGAATACATCGCCGTGCTGAAATTGACGGGTACGGAACGTCGCGCTCCCATCCTTTGCCTGGTGGGCCCTCCCGGTGTTGGCAAGACCACCCTGGTGGAATCTATCGCCGCCTCCATGCAGCGGAACTTTGTGCGCATTACCTTGGGCGGTGTCCGTGACGAGGCTGAAATCCGCGGGCATCGCCGCACCTACATTGGCGCCATGCCTGGCCGTTTTATCCAGGCGCTTCGCAGGGCCAAATGCATGAACCCAGTGCTTTTGCTGGACGAAATCGACAAGATGGCCGCCGACTTCAGGGGCGACCCTGCCAGCGCCTTGCTAGAAGTTCTGGACCCGGAACAGAATCACGACTTTACGGACCACTTTATGGAAGTGGGCCTGGACCTTAGCCGAGTGCTGTTCATCGCTACCGCCAACTCCGAGGCCGAAATTCCCGACGCCCTGCGGGACCGTTTGGAAGTGGTGCGGCTCCCCGGCTATTACGCCCACGAAAAGAAGCAGATTGCATCGAAGTTCCTGATTCCAAAAATCTGCGAGCGCTGCGGTGTTGCCCTGGACAAGGACATTTCTATTTCTGACGCTCTCATCGAAAAGGTCATTCGGGAATGGACCCGCGAGGCTGGCGTCCGTGAACTGGAACGCTCCCTGGAAAGTATCGTCCGTCACCGTGCCAAAGAAATTGTCATGGGCAAGAAGCTCAAGAAGGACCTGACCGAAAAGCAGCTGCAGGAATACCTGGGCGTTCCCCGCTTTACCGAGAACCGCCTGCCCGCTCCTGGACATCACGGTGTGATTACGGGCCTTGCCTGGACCAGTGTAGGTGGCGAAATTCTCACGCTGGAATGCAAGCTCCTTTCGGGCAAGGGCCACCTGCTGCTCACCGGAAAGCTGGGCGACGTGATGAAGGAATCCGCCCAGATTGCTCTCAGCCTCGTGCGTGAACGTTTGCAGCGGTTCGGCATTGACCCCGCCATCGTCAAGAAGACCGATATTCACATCCACGTGCCCGAGGGTGCCGTGCCCAAGGACGGCCCGTCGGCGGGTATCGCCCTTACGCTGTCCCTGCTTTCTGCCTTTACCCGCAGGCCCGTGTCGCCGGACATCGCCTTTACAGGCGAGGTGAGCCTTACGGGAGACCTGCTGCCCATCGGCGGGCTCAACGAGAAGGCGCTTGCCGCCCAGGAGGCAGGCGTCAAGACGCTCTACCTGCCCGAAGGCAACAAGAAGGACGTGACGGAACTTCCGGCCCCTGCAAAGAAGGGCCTGAAAATCCACACGAAAAAGCACATCGACGAAATCATCAAGGAACTGTTCCCGAAACCTAAAAAGTAAGGTTTTAGGACCTGTCGCCCTTGTCATGCCCGCGCAGGCGGGCATCTCCTTTTTGAACTTTGCTATATTCCCGAGAAGGAATCAATACACAAGGAGTTCTTATGAAAGCAGGAACCTTTTTAGTCGGTGCGATTGCCGGTGCTGCCGCCGCTGTCGCTTTATCCAAGAAGTTCATGGGCGGCAAGTGTGCCTGTTCTGAGGCGGCTGGTGCCGATGAAAATCCGGCCTTGAAAGAAGCCGAACAGGCGGTGGACACCCTCCGCGGTTCCGTGGACTGCCTGCGCAAGGAACTGAACAACCGCATTGAATCGGAACAGACCTACGCCGCCAAGTGCGAAGAACTCAAGGACCAGGTGGCCAAGCAGGGCGTGGAAATTGACAACCTGAAAAACATCATCGACGCGAACAACGCCCAGACCAAGAAACTCGAAGATGAGCTGGAGCAGAACAAGGCTGGTAAGTAACTGCCTTAGGACGGTGTGAGAAATTAGCGAGACTCCCGACACCCTCGGGAGTTTTTCTAATTTTGGGTTTGCTTGTTTAAGTTTTTGCAAATAAAAAAGGAACGCTATGCCAGCTTTTGATCCGAATGCGAAAAAGATGCTGATTTCGGGAAACGAGGCCATCTCGCTTTCCATGCGCCACTGCAACGTGCAGTTTGCCGCAGGTTACCCGGGTACCCCCTCTACCGAAATCCTCGAGGATTATTCTGAACTCGGCGGGTATGCCCAGTGGGCCCCGAACGAGAAGGTCGCCGCCGAAGTGGCCCTGGGTGCAGCTTTTGGCCATGCCCGCAGCGTGGTCACCATGAAGATGGTCGGCCTCAACGTGGCTAGCGACGTGCTCTACACTGCGACCTACACGGGCGTGGACGGTGCCATGGTGTGGATCGTGGCCGACGACCCGGGCCAGGGCAGTTCCCAGAACGAACAGGACACCCGCAACCATGCGAAGGCATCCGTTTGCCCGATGTTCGAGCCCTCCAACTCCCAGGAGGCTTACGACTTCTTCCGCATTGCGGTGCAGACGAGCGAAAAGTTCAAGATTCCCGTCATTCTCCGCATGACGACCCGCGTGGACCACTCCAAGTCCATCGTGGTGCCCAAGGAAGAACTCCCGGCCATGGTGCCGAACTTCGAGCGCAATATCGCCCAGCACGTGATGGTGCCCGGTTTCTCTAAGCCGGCTGGCCGCAAGCTCCGTGCCAAGATGGACGAGATGGAAGCCTGGAACGTGGCCGAAGGCCCGAACAAGGTGGAAATGCGCAGCGCCGACATGGGCATCATCGTGAGCGGCATCAGCTACCACCATGTGCGTGAAGCTGCTCCGGAAGCAAGCATCCTCAAGCTCGGCATGACCTACCCGCTGCCGATGCAGCTCATCAAGGATTTCGCGAAGAAGTTCGAAGGCAAGCGCCTGCTCGTGATCGAAGAAAACGACCCGTGGCTCGCCGAGAACATCAAGGCCGCGGGCATCCAGTGCGAAAGCAAGTACGACCCGATTTTCCGCTTCGGCGAACTCGACGTGAACCGCGTGCGCCGCATTATCGCTGGCGACAGGAACCCGGATCCGGTTCCGGTGAAGGGCAAGCCGCCTATGCTCTGCCCGGGCTGCCCGCACCGCAGCTCTTTCGCGGTTCTCAAGGAACTCGACTGCATCGTCTCTGGCGACATCGGCTGCTACACGCTCGCCGCTCTCCCGCCCATCAGCGCGATGGACTACATGATTGACATGGGTGCCGCTATCGGTATGGGCATTGGTCTGCGCAACGTGCTTCCGCGCGAACAGGCCAAGAAGGTCGTCTCCGTGATTGGCGACTCCACGTTTGTCCACAGCGGCATCACGGGCCTCGTGGAAGCGGGCTACAATCGCCCCGACACCGGCCATGTGGTCGTCATTCTTGACAACAGCATCACCGCCATGACGGGCCAGCAGGAACACCCGGGTACGGGTCGCCACCTGGACCACAGCCCGGCCTACAAGCTCGACTACGGTGCCATCGCGAAGACCGCCGGTTTCGACAACGTGTACGAAGTGAACCAGGTCAAGGAACCCGAGAAGTTCAAGGAACTCGTGAAGGAAGCCCTCGAGAAGGACGAGCTCACGCTCATCGTGGCGAAGAGCCCCTGCATCCTCGCTCTCAAGAGCATCCTCGCCTGGGACAAGGCCAACAAGGAAAAGGCTGAAAAGGCTCTCGCCGAGTCCGAAGCCGCTGCAAAGAAGAACGGCAACTTTTAAGGAGAAGTTTTTATGAGCGTAGTTAACGTGAAATTTGCCGGCCTCGGTGGCACAGGCGTTATCAAGGCGAGCGACGTGATGGCGGAACTCGTGTTCGAACAGGGCTACGACGTGAAGAAGGCCGAAGTGCACGGCATGAGCCAGCGCGGCGGTTCTATTGCTTCCGATGTCCGCTTTGCGAAGGGCGAAGAAGTTCAGTCCCCGATGATCCCGACGGGCGAAGCCGACTACCTGGTGGTATTCGACGAGACGCAGGTCGTGGTGAACGAGGCTTTCCTCAAGCAGGGTGGCGTGCTCCTCACTCCGGCCGACATCGATGTCTCGAAGCTCGAGAACGTGAAGGCCCTGAACGTCGCGATGCTCGGCAAGCTCAGCAAGCATTTCGACTTCACCGTGGACCAGTGGATGGTCGCTTTGAACAAGCTCTTCGCCGAAAAGTTCCACGAGGGCAACAAGAAGGCCTTCATGCTCGGCCGCGAAGGGTAAATGAAGCTTTTCGCCCCCTTTCAGAAGCTTGTCCTGATATCCCTGGCGGTGTGGGTGGTCCACATCGTCTTGCGGGTCCTGTTGCTGTTCCGCAGCAACCCCTACGGATTCCCCTTCGTCTCTAAGCCGGACTGGTTTATCTTTCATGCGGTCTGCATCGACTTCATGTGGATTGTGAACGCCTTGGTGGTGTTTGTCGTCTTGGGAGCGTTGGTCGCACTTCTCGTCTCCAAGATCAAACCGGACTCGAAAACCGCAATTGTCCATAAAGTTGCGAAAGTCACCGCTGTTCTTTATGCCGTATTCCACAGTGCAATCTTGCTGCTCACCCTTCTGGACAACGAGACCCAGCGTTTTTTGGGCGGGCACTTGACCTTCGGGCTGGTGGACACCTACAAGGACACCTCGTCCATCATCGTGTTCTACGATTACGTGGCCAACGACCTGTCGGTGCCTTACCTGCAGTTCGTGGTGCTCCTGCTGATGTTGCCTGCGGCCTACGGCCTGTACCGCCTGTTCTGCAAGTGGTACCGCCCTCGCGCAAACGCTACCGATGGTTCCTGCGAAAACCGTTTCTATGTGAAAAAGTCCGTCATCGCCATGCTGGTGTTCTACGTCGCCTCTTACCTGTTCGTTTACTTTATCTGGACAGGCAACGCCCGCATGACAAAGCTCCGTCCGGTGGTATCGCTGATTTATCGAGACCTGTTCGAATCCAAGACGGTGCAGGGCCTTTCCGAAGCGGACCTTGCCACCTACCGTATGGCTTATCAGAACCTGTGGCAAAAGGTGGAAGGGGATTCGTCGTGGCAGTTTGTGGATAGCGACGCGGGCAACCACCTGCCCTTTTACCGCGTGCCGACCCAATCCCTGCTCCAGAGCGAAAAACTGGCGGCCCAGCGCGAAATGCGGCCCAATTTCATTTTGGTGTTGATGGAATCCCAGCGGGGTTTCAACACGGGCTATATGAATCCGCAAATCCAGCCGTCGCCTACGCCCTTTATGGATTCCCTGGCGGCACATTCCCATGTGTGGATGCGCATGCACACCAGCGGCGTTCCCACTACCGGCGGCGTGCTTTCCACCCATATCGGCATTCCGCATCATTCCCGCTTGGCACAGGCCACCGACCTTGCCCATGTGACGCTCCCCAGCTTTGTCTCCGTATTGACCGAGAACGGTTACAGCACCCACTACATGTCCGCCGCCGATCCCGCCTGGGACAATCTGGGTGTATGGATGTCCAAGTGGTACACGCAGCAGCATTACAACCGCGAACGTGAAGACGACTCCACCTTCATGGACAATGCCATCGAATATGTACGCGACACGTTGGCCAAGAGCGGAAAGCCCTTCTTGGCCACTCTCATGACCCGCTCCAACCATTACCCCTTCAACTTTGCGGCGGGCATGACCGACGAAGAAAAGAACCGCCCTCTGCAGGAACGCATCAATGTGACCATGGGCTATGCCGACCGACAGCTGGCCCGGTTCATCCACGCGGTAGAAAACGAGGAATGGTACAAGAATACCTACGTGATTGTCATGGCGGACCACGGATTCCCTCTGGGAGAAAACGGCGTTTCTACCATGAACGGCGGCGGATTTTCCAATGTGAGCTGGATTCCCTTCATGATTCACGGAAAGGGACTGGACGCTACCTTAGACACCACTACGGCGGCCCAGATAGATATTGCCCCGACGGTGCTGGAACTTGCCGGGTTTGCGGTGCCCAACATATTTATGGGCCACAATTTGCTGAGAGGCGGCACCGTTCATACCATCTCTAGTGATACTGTTCAGGCCAACATTGACGGCACGGTTCAATTGGGACTCTCCCTGGGGGCCTATTCCGGCTACTCCGCCATCGGTCTCGACGGCTACCGCTTTGTGGCCAAGTACCCCTCCTTCGACGAAACCTACCTCTTTGCCGATGGCGACACCCGCCAAGAACATGAACTTCTTGTCGGCAGTTCCGCCCCTTCGGACGGTGTACAAAAAGAGGGCGCCTACCTGAAGGCCTCCCTCGATACTCTGATCAAGATTTCGGACTACACCCTTGAAAAGGGACTGTAAGGTCTAGAGGTATTTTTTCAGGGTTTTGATGATGGTGGGGTACCATTCGCCTTTTTTTGTGGCCCAGTTGTAGTTGTAGGTATCGAAATCTACACCTGTAAATCCCCAGACATGCCATGTAATGTCTAGCTCGTTGGCCACGCTTATGACCGATTCCAGGTAGGTAGCCCTGTTGGCCTCATCGGCACCTTCGGCTGCACACTTAGAGGAGGCCCCGAATTCACCCATGTTAAGGGGCATATAGGTTCCGTTTTTACCGGGATAAGCCGCTCTTGCCATGGCTACATATTTCTTCAAATCCGTAACAATTGCGGTTGTTTTTTTGGTGTTGTTTTCGTCCCATACGGAACCACAAGCCGAATTGTGGCCTTGGTGAGAATAGTAGAATGGTTCGTAGTAATGGCCAGAAATGATGATGTTGCCGTCGTCTTTAGGTAAATTAAGGTCGCCCATCAGTTCAAATTTTCCGTAGTTTCCCGGGTTGACCATAATGGTTCTCTTGGGGTTGGACTTGCGGATGATTTCGATGGCCTTGTTGGTAAGTTCCGCCAGTTGCTTGTCGGATTCACCCCTTGATTCGTTGAGAACCTCGAATACCAGGGAATCGTTGGAAAAATCCTTGAAGGCCTCGGCAATTTGTTCCCACATGGCATAGAACTTTTCCTTTTGACCATTGGGGTCGTCGTAGAGTTCGTTGTAATGGTGCATGTTAATGATGGCGGGCATTCCCAGGCTGTTGGCGATTTTCACGTCTTCCCGGACCCCTTCGACACGGGCCTTCTGGATGGTGTAGGGAGGTTCGTTCAGAGCGGTCTGGTTCCAACGCACGGGGATGCGGATAGACTGGAAACCGGCATCTTTCACGATTTGGAACCATTCGTCTTGGATGGGGTGGTTCCAACCGTTATCCAGGCAGTCTCCGCTGGCAATGAGGGTATTGGAGCAGCTGGCATCCCAGGAGTTACCGAAGTTGATGCCGTGGCCCAGCAATTTGTTCATGCGGATGGCGGGGGCGTAGTCGGCCAGGTTTTCGTCGCTTGTCGAAGAGCTGCTTTCTTCTTCGTCTATATCCTCGGAAGCCGAAGACACTTCCTCCTCGTTTTTTGCAGAAGCTGGGTCGCTATCTTCGGAGCATGCTGCACCAAAAAGCAGGGAAAAAAGGCAAACGTAAACAAAAAGTTTCTTTTTCATGTGTTTTTCCTGGTTTCTGAAATCGTTCTTTGCACAAAAATACCTTATTTTATCTCAAAAAATGAGGAAAAAGGCTTCTTTTTTGTTTACACAGGAAAACTTTTTCTATTTCAATAGGAATAAAACAAATAAAAAAGATTATATTTTTGCCATCGGTATATGGAGATTCCATACATTATGAAAAAATCAAGATTTGCTTCGATAGTTAAGTGTACTTTGTGTATGCTGTTGGCGGTGTCTGCGGCAAACGCCATCTCTTTCAGTGAATACCGTGATAGAGATGCTGGCAGGTTTGTCCTTAAAGACCCCAAACCTTTTAGACCGGATAAGGATGTGGTGACAGTAGTCATGCGCGAGGCCATTCCTCGTGGTGGTGGATACACCTACCAGTATCCTCGTGAAAACCCCGAACCGGTTCTAACAGATAAGTATGCCATGGAAGGCGCTCTTTCTATGGAAATTGAGTTGATTGCAAGCGACTACTCTGGTGTAGCCATCTGTATCGCCGGCTCCGTGGACCTGACTCCGTATTTGGAAGAGGGCGTTCTGGAATTTTGGATTAAGGGCGAAAAGGGTGGTGAAAACGCTCTGTTTGTGCTGGTAGACGATGGTGTCAAGAGCAATGGCGAATCCCTCCAGGTCAAGCTCCGTTCCAAGAGTTTTGGCGAAATCACCACGGAATGGAAACATTTCAGCATCCCACTAAAGCTTTTTGGCATGACCGGTCTTTACTGGGATGCCAAGAATACCCGCGATGTGATGCTCCCCTTTGCCTGGGACAAATTCAAGGGCTTCCGTCTAGAGGTTCGTAAAGATGAGAATGAGTCTTTCAAAGTATGGATGGATGATATTGTGATTCGTAAACATGGCAAGCCGTACGAAGGTCCGGCCTATTATCCGTTCCGCAACGAGATATAAGAGGATTTTATGCAGAAGAAACTATTGATACCCTTATTTATTGCGGCGACAACCTCTTTTGCGGCAACCTCCGCTGAACAGCTTGATTCCATACAGGCCCATCTAGACACGCTGAGCAACAACATGGAATCTACTCTTCTGGGGAAAGATGACGCTCCCTTGGCGGTTTCCGGTTATATGGCGTTCCGTGTAAAGAATTTTGATTATACGGATGTTGCTCCCGTTTATGAAGCCGATGCGGCGAGAACATCGGTTGATGCAACCCTCCGCATGAACATGGTGTTGATGCCCAACTCCTACATGACGTTGTGGACCAACCTGACCTTCCCGTTCGACCTTTCGGGTTTTTACTCCAACGCATTCTCTGACCATCCGTCCCGTAGCCCGGGTTACAAGTGGCAGCGTACACCCTTTGACCACAATACCGACTACGTGGGCGCCTCCATTGACGAAGAAATGAACGTAGGTGTAGATATTCGTTCTTCTGTCTTTGGTGCTTACATTACGGCTGGTGGCGTCATTTGGGCAAACGCTTCTCCCTTGACCATGTGGGAACGTGAGACTATGCCCCGCTTTGCTTGGCAGTACGAGACCTTCGAAGAAGAAAAGACGGTTAGTACGTATTACAAAGAGAAGTCTTTCAAACCCGTCAAAGAAGGGGGTCGAGCTTTCTGGACCAACCGTTCTTTCGGTGGTGTGTTCATGAATGTCTACAACATGCCCTTTGGCCTCACGGCTCAGGCAATGATCTCTCAACCCAAGGACATGGACGCCGGTACCCGCGATGGTATCCGCCTTTACGGTGGTCAGCCGGGTGAGCAGGAAATGAGCGGTGACTACGATTTCCGCGGTGATGTTTACCACGGCCGTATTGCCAAGAACAAACTGCTTGGTACAATGACCCTGGGCGCTAACTATATGGGTGTGTTCTATGATAAGGGCCTGGTTGATGAGTACGAGTTTACCGGGCCTTGGAGAAATGGAAAGGTGGGTAACCCTCATTTCGAAAACAACCAGGTTGTTTCTATGGATGTCAAGGGTAATGTCCTTCCGAAACTCTATGTCATGGCTGATGTGGGTGTGAGCTGGGATGATTCTACTACCTTCTATAACGTTGGAAACGATGTGAAGAAAAATTATAGTCGTGATTCCATTTCGAATGAAAAATCTGACCCTTCTATTGGTGTGTATGTCAAGATGCAGGACAAACATTTGGAATGGTTGCCTACTACGGTTGAAATGGTCTATTTCAGCGAGAACTTCTTCTCTCCCTATGGCATGACGGATCCTTCCCGTTTCCGCAGCTGGCGTAAGGATGAGTTCTACCTGGGAGCAGGCGCCATGCGCTATGGGGCCAATATGGCAGGTGTCAACCTCAAGTTTGAACCGGAATTCAACCGCGGTCGTTTGGGCCTCCAGTATGCCCAGCATCGTCAGATTAAAGAAGGCAATGACGTGTTGCTGTTCAACTACCGCTTGAATGGTCGTAACATGTGGGAAAGCTCTAATTCTTGGACCAAGTTTAATGCCTACTTCTGGGCGGACTCCGGAAATAGTGTCGCGAGCACCTACAAGAATCGTGCAGGTGTAATGACCAATATAACTGAGACCGAAAAGATGGGTCGTCAGCGTGGCGGTCTTTATGGTGGCACCTGGGAACTCTGGGAATCTTTCGTGGCCTACGAAAATGCAGACCAGATTAAGGAAGAAAAGATTCCGCAGCATACCAAGTGGGCCTCTTACCTGGCCATTGATGGTGGTTACGATATCGGACACTGGCTCCATACAGACAAGAACGTGATGATGAGCGGTTATGCGGCTCTGTCGGGTATTTCTACTACCTTTGCTCCTGTAGCCTACAGTGAAGAACAATCCGACATGTTGTTGTGGAGCTTCTATGGCTTGTTCGAACCTACGGTGGGTCTGTTCCCCAGGTTCCATGTGGTGGGCCACCTCGGATTTGAAAACTGGAAATCTGAATACGGCTATAGGGTGTCGGATGAATCTATAATCCGTTCTGGAAAGATTCAATCCACCTCTGATTATAGCACCCTTGTTCCTGAGTCTTACACATATTACGAACAGGCTCCCGTCGATTACTACCAGACCGCTCTCGGTATTGGCTTTGATTGGGACTTCGCCGACCGTGCTGGGTTGCATTTCCGCTACAAGTGGGTAACGCATACGGATAATTATGTTTCAGAAAATGATTGGACTGGCCACTACATTACGGCCGAAACCAAGGTTTGGTTCTAGTAGGGGGTGAGGTAAGATTATGATTTATAAAACGCTATTATCCCTGCTTGTAGTTGCTTCCACTGCTTTTGCTACAACGGAAATTCAGAACAAGAATGCTCTGACCGCCAAGCAGGATTCCCTTGAATCCAAGCGAGGCTTGACGATTGACGGAAGCGTCAAGGGCGTGTTGGTCAATTCCTATATGGAATCGGACCAGGAAGAGGAAACTTCTATCAACAGGATGCCCAATGATGAGCGCTCCCAGTTTGTGTCTGCGGACATCGGTTTCCATTTCCGCCCCTACGAAAGCGTCCGTGCGAATTTGCTATTGCGCTTGGAAGCGGGCATGCAGAACTACTTTGCCTCTTCGGCCAAGGAAATATCAGTTCCCTGGTTGAATGTAGAAGGCAATGTTACCAAGGATTTTTACTGGGTGGTGGGTGATTTCCGCCAGCAGTACAGCCCCCTTACTCTTTACGCTCCTACGGGCGTCGGCAACTTGCTCTACGAACCCCTGATTTTCTCTCGTCAGAGAGAAATGGCCCAGAAGGAGGCTTTGATTGAAGGTAACCAGCGCAATCTTCAGGGTGTGAACCTGCAGTACCGCCACAATTTCAACGATGCCGTTGGTGAGCTGCGTGCAGACGCTATGTTTGCCCGCCTCCGCCGTGTGCAGGTGTTGGATTTCTCCGGTGCAAACGGCAACCTGTTGCCCAACGGCGATGTTCCGGGTGCCTATCAGTCCGCCAACATGGACAAGTGGTTGGTGGCCGGTAACTTGGAATTGCTGCCCCTGAGCAAGAATGTGTACGTGGGTGCTACGGGCATGTACGTGTTCGATGACAGCACTTCGTTTACCAGGACATACCGCCATGCCAATATGAAGGGTACGGACATGTCTTCCACTAATTTCACGCTGGATGACTATGAGGAATCCATAATCAATCCCTACGATGTGGATCCTCAGCAGACAATCGTGGCTAGCGGCCGTGTAGGTGCCGATGTGGCTGGCATCCTCAAGAGCAAGGACCTGAAATTGGATGTGGTCTTTGAAGGTGCCATGTCCAACGACAAGGTCTATACCCATGTGATGATAGACGATACAACCGAAACGGTTACAGACGAAAAGGAAAAGGGGCTTGCGTTCATGGGAACTTTGAATGCAGGCTACAAGCTTTCAATGGGGCTTAGCTTTGACCTGTCGGTCAACGGTGTCATGAATGACAGTGCCTGGTTCAACAACCTGGCTCAGTCTCCCCAGTTCTTTGCTTCTCGCATTCTCAATATCGACAAGGATGACCAGGTAATCCGCTACGGCGTAAACGCTCCGCTGTACTCCACCTTTGGCGCCTTGTACTACTTTGATCCCAAGTTCTCTCCGGCTCCGGACCCGAGAAAGTATAATCCTACTTTCATGATGGCCACCACGGATGACCCCACCTTGGCTGCCCAGAACCCGAGCTATAACCTGGCTCCCTTCGCTAAGAATTCCTGGAGCAATAGGGTCTATACCCGTAGCGAACTCAACCTGATTTCGGCCCTCACGGACCCGGCTCTCCAGCTTGCCATGCCCAACGGCTACGCCACGGCTAACCGCAAGGGTGGAGACGTGGATTTCAAGGTGGGCTTCAAGAACTTTGTGGAATTGAACGCCATTGCGTCCATGTACAAGCAGGTCAAGGCCGATATTGGCTTTAAGGAAGCGGAATACATGGAATATGGTGGTGGTCTTAAGTTTGACGTGTTCAAGATGTTGGGTTTCGACAGGCCCCTGGAGCTCTCCGGTAGCTATAAGCATTCCAGCAAGAAGCAGAGTCTGGACGACTCCTTTGCCGGTCAGTTCGCTTCTCTAGAGGGTGAACTCAAGCTGGATTACATTTCCGGCGGCCTGTATTTCCAGTATCTGCCCCGTTTGGGACTCGCTGGTGGAATCCAGATGATCGATATGGAACTGAACGAGGTGGCGTCCGTTACCAAGTCGAGCCCGTTTGCCGGTTATGTAACCCCGCTTATCAAGGGTAAGCAGATGCAGTGGATGGCCGGTCTGGACTACACCATTGCCAAGGGCGTTTTCTTTGCGCTGAACTTCGGTATCATTACGGTTGAAAATACCTACAACACCTCTACAGGGGCAATTGGCGCCAACTTGCCAGACTATGCTGAGGTCAAGACCTACGATGCCGATGGGAACGAGACCGGGTTTGTTCCGGAATTCAAGCATAAGTTCTCCCAAACCGTTGTTGAAGCACTCTTAAATGTGGATTTCTAAGGGAGGGGGTAGAAGATGAAAAGAGATTTTATGAATATGTTGTCTAAGCTCTCCATAGCCCTGTGTGTTTCTGCCGGGTTTGCAATGGCTGAAGATTCTACCGTTGTGGAACGCCAGCAAGGGCTTATAGAAACCCTTGATTCCATGAACGCCTCTGTCATGGGGCTCCGTCTTGGCGGTACAGCCAAGGCCGGTGTACTTTCTTCTACGGCAAGTTCTGACCAGCTGGCGAACCAGTCCGACCACCGTGAGACTCAGGCCTATACCGATGTGAACCTGAAGGTGACGGCCCGCCCCAGTTCCGAGACGGAGGCCCGCGTCGAGGTTCGTTTGCATAGGGACTGGCAAAGCGCCTATGATGAATCCTGGAACCCAGTTTTGGGTCACTGGTTCTCTTATGATGGCAAAATCCTGAACAAGCATGTGGATTTCAACTTAGGATACATGCGTGTGGGCTACACTCCGCTTACGCTATATGTTCCCCAGACCGAAATTCTCCAGGAACCGGATATCTTTGCCCAGAAGCGCATGGAATCCCTGGCTCTCCGCAATCTGGATACCAGCTCCAACCGCCTGATGCAGGGCTTGAACGCAAGGTATAACAGTTTTGCCGTGGGTCCGCTTTCTAACATTTACGCCCAGATTACTGGAGCGAGAATGCGTGCCGTTGGTAAAAAGGCTGACCAGGTGTTCTTTGATTTCGACTGGTCTGACCGCTACTTTGCAGGTGCAAATGCCGGGGTTGAGGCCTTCGGGTTCACCTTGGGCGGCAACTTTGTGACCACCTTTGACAGAGAGAAATCTTCAAAGGCGACAAATGGGGGTAGTGATCTGTACTACGAAGAGAACAAGGTCTACACGGGTGTTGTCGGATTTAATTCTAAGGAATTGATCCAGCTTCCGGTCCGTTTTGGGGTGAATGCCGAAATGGGTCGTTCCCACTGGAACTACGAAATGGACACCCATGTGCCTGACACAACCCACTCTTACAGCGTGAATCCGTTCTACGCTCCTCACTTCGACGAAAATGGTGCCGTTTACGAAGAGGTGATGGTAAACGGAAGAAATGAGGTTCTTCTGGTTTCGGACACCTCCTTCTACGTTGCTGATTCAATGACGGTAGGTAAAAAGTGGAAGCATGAATTCCTGGATAAGAAAAAGGGAAAGGCTTTGACTGTTACGCCTTTTGTCGAAGGCGAATTGGCAGGTTTTGATTTCAATGTCAGGGGTACGTTCACCAAGAACGATGAGGATTTCTGGTCCGAGCAGGCAGCTACGCCCAATTATCTCGAGAACAGAGCCATCTTCAATGCTGAAGCCTCCATGACGGGTGTGGATGAATCTGTTCTTGAACATTTCCGCTCCGGTAACTTGGAAAGCATGTATTTCTCCATCTACAACACCAACGTGTTGCAGCAGCAGAATATCATGAACAAGCGTGATGGCGACCAGTTGGTCGCTGCCAAGGAATCCAAGTACACCTACGGTCGTCTGTTCAACAACTACAAGCTTGGACATTTCTACAGGAATGCTTACCAGCCTTATACCTACAAACTTATGGAAATGGCTGCCGTTCGCGAATTTTTGGATCCTTCTGTGAACATGGCTATGCCCATGGGACTTGCTACTCCCGACCGTATGGGATTCTCTGTTAGTGGAGATGTCGTCTGGAACGACGCTGTGGCTTTGAACCTGAGGTTTGCCAAGTACAACGAAGACGAAATCGACAATGAATATACCCAGATGGGTGCTGGCTTGATGGTGGATGTCGCTCCCATTATCGGCCTTGACCGCCGTATCAAGTTGCAGGGTTCTTTTGAAAAAGGTGAAGAAGATGCATACCTGAAGCGTAAGACATCCCGGATAGTGGGTGGTGCAACCATCGATATTTGGGGTCCCTTTGCTTTGCTGGGCGGAGTTCAACTCTTGAACAAGGAGTATGGCCGCGGTCTTGAAATGAGCTCTGTTTCGGAAAGTATGATCTCTGTTTCTCTTGAGGACGACAAGGGCAAGACCGTGAATCGCCCGGGTACGGAGGTAACTACCAATACGATCCGCGTGAAGGAAATCGAAGAAATGCTTGCTTTGGGTGGTCTGCAAATCAAGATGGGTGCAGGAGCCTTCCTGAACTTGCAGGGCGGTCTGCTGACAAACTCCGTAACGTACACTCGGCAGATTTCCACGGAAAAGAGCTATAACGACTTGAACAATGAACCCGTTGTCGAAAAAGACGCCGGCAAGAAAGAGTCCTTCAAGATGGATGTCGACAAGATGCTCTTGATGGCCGATGTTACGGTCTTGTTCTAGTGGAGGTTAGGTTATGAAGATGATAAAGTATTTGTTCGCTACACTAGCCGTTGCCGTAATGGCAGGATGTTCTGCTGACGATATCAGCGGTACCGAGTCGGAAAACTGGCCCTCGGATTTTTCTGCCAAGGAATACGCGGAGGTCAACTTTGACCTGGTGAAAGTCCAGATGAAAGACTCCATTGCCGCAAGGAACGCCTTGAAAAATAAGACTCCCGATGACATGGATGCGAAGGAACTCAAGTTGTTTTTCGACAAAGAGGAATCCGTAAAGAAAATCTTCACCAAGTACCAGGGTTTTGCTGATTCTATCTGGCCCGGCTATGAAAAGCTCCGGGACGGAAAGATTTATGTGGATTTCCGCACTCCCTTGTACGATTATCACATTTGGGGTAATACGGCCACTAAGGATTTGCAGTACCTGGAATCCTTCAAGCCCAATTACGATGTGATAAAGATGCAGTATGTAATGATAGGCAAGATCGAAGGTCGCCCTTATCGCTGGTGCAAAGACAAAGAGTCCAAGACTTTAAAGGCTGAAAATGAAAAACAAGCCGTTGCGGTTAAATCCAAGTGGGATTTTTCGGCGAATTATTATTGTAAAAACAAGAAAGATGACCAGGTCTATCTGATTCCGTAGGGGTTTATATGAAAAGGTTTCAATTAGCGTTAATTCTTAGCCTTGCCGTTGCGGCTATTGCTGCTCCCTTCAAGGTAGTCGGCTATTATCCCTACTGGGCCCAGTATAGCCAGTTTTATCCCAAGGATGTCCGTTACAACACGGTGACCCATATCCATTACACTTCTCTGGCTCCTTCGGAGGATGGTTCCCTGGCCTACGCCGACGAGAACGACTCCCAGAACTTTGAGACCTTGGCAAAGACGGCCAAGGAGAACAACGTGTCCCTGGTGGTTTCCATCGGCGGATTCGAAGCCGAGGGTGTGCTGGCCTCTATCGGTGGGGACCAGGCGCTGCTTTCCAAGTTCTGCGACAATGCCATGGAGTGGGTGAACAAGTACGGTCTTGCAGGTCTGGAGCTGGATTGGCAGAACTTTGAATCGGACAATGCGGACGCTCTCAAGGCCATGGCGAAGGCCCTTAAGGCAAAGCTTGGAAGCAAGAGCCTCTCGGTGATGGCCTATGCAGCCTCGGCTGAAGCCTATGGCGACGCCTTGGCCTCTGGTGACATAGACTATGTAACCGTTTCCATTGGCGACCAGATGGACGAATCCTCGGAATCCGTAAAGCCCAACATGTCCAAGCAGGACATCGAGAATGCGGTAAAGGCCTTCACGGACAAGTCCGTGCCGGCGTCTAAACTGGTGCCCGTGGTTTTGCTCTACGGCAAAACCTTTGCCAAGGCCAAGGGCCTCGGTACAGCCCACCAGGGTATCGGTAGCGGCAACGAAGGCTACATCGCCTATAAGGAACTGATGGGCAAGTTCGACACTCCTGACTACAAGGTCTCTTTTGATGAGGCTTCTGCCTCCGAAGTGGCGGTAAGTGAAACGGAAACCATCGTTTTTTCGGGAATTCCGTCCATGAAATCCGCTGCCAGCTTTGTCAAGGAACAGAATCTTGCGGGTATTGCCGTGTACGACCTGAGCCAGGACCACCATGAACCCATCGTGTCCTTGTTGGTGACCATCGGCCAGGTTTTGCGCCCCGAAGTGGATTATAAGCCGAAAAAAAGGTGATAAAGGTCAAAAATAAGTAGAAGTATTCAAAATTTTACTGATTTTTTAGTCCTTCCCCCTGTTTTTTTTATATATATTTAACACCAAACCAACCTCCCCGAAAGGGGATAACAAAGAGAGAGAACATTATGAAAAAGATCATTACAGCTATTGCAGCGGGTTCCCTTGCAGTTGCCGCTAATGCGGAAAACAAAGTGGTGAACCCGAACCTGTGGTTCAGCGGAACGGAAGAACAAATCGACACTGGTGGAGATTTTGTCAACGTTTACGGTGCAACCGAGGCTGAGTCCAAGAAGGGCTCTACCATGGGCTTCTGGTTCGACTACGACGATGCTAACGATCATGGTGGTTCCTACATTGGCTTCCCGTTCGAAGAGGATACTTACCACAGCCTTTTCAACCCCATGACCCAGCAGTTGGGATACATTTCTGTGCAGTACAACCTGAAGGATCCTACCCTTACTGGTCAGTCTGGCGATTTGTACAACTTCGTCGGTCTCGGTTTCAACCTGGTTAACGCCGACAAGGACTGGATGGACATCAGCTCCATTGGTGGCCTTTGCGTTACTTACACCAGCGACGACCCCGTGTTGGTTGAAATTGCCTCCCCCGAGGTTCCCGATGCCAAGGCTTGCGGTTCTGCGCTTCTGGCTCAGAGCAGCCCGGCCACCCCGGCAACGGTTTTATGGTCTTCTTTTGAACAGCCGTCTTGGGTGGCCCAAGCCGAAAAGATTGATTGCTCCATTGCTATTGCGAAGGCCTCTCAGGTCAAGTTCAAGGTCGACGGCGGTGCTGCCGACATGACCGGTAAGCTTCGTATTTTCGAAGTCGGTCCGCAAGGAACTTGCTCGGGCAACAAGTCCGTGAGCTCCAACGAACCCACTTCCTTCGCTTACGGTGATTCCCCGAACCTCCCCGGTGGCGGCACCACTCCTGGCGCCATCAAGGCTGCTAAGGCTCCCGCTTCTGTGAAGGCTGTTCTTTCTGGCCGTACCCTCTCCTTCAACGGCATTACCTCTGGTGCCACTTACGAAATCGTGAGCCTCCAGGGTCAGGTCGTGAAGAGCGGTGTTGTTGCCTCTTCCGTGAGCCTCTCCAGCCTCAACGCTGGTATCTACATGGTTCGCGTCTCCGGCAAGTCCGTGAACATGAACCAGAAGATTATCCTCAAGTAATCTTTATCACGTAGAGTGTAAAAAAAAGATTCCAAGGTTACCTTGGAATCTTTTTTTATTTATATTGTAGGTGCTTAAGTTAAAAAAACATGAGGTTTGTATGAAACTCAGTAAAAAATGGCTGATTCTCCCCATGGCCATCCTGGTGGCCTGTAGCAGCGACGATTCCTCTCCTACGACGCCAGCCGACAGTGCTGCCTCCCAGGGCGACCCGACGTCCTCTCCCAGCGGAGACGATAATGGTGGCAATGGTGGTGAAAACGGCGGTACGGTAACGGTGTCCCTGCCGTCTACGGCCAATGCTGCTATTCCCGATGCGCAATACCCCATTTGGAAGAGCCTTTGGGTAGTTTCTATGAAGCAGGAAGTTGATGGTGGCTCAACTCTGGACTATGCTGCGTTTGCCGATTACCCCAATGCGATGCGCGTATGGTGGGATAACGGCGACAGCAAGTGCGAAGTCACCGGGATGACCAAGCTTGATGGCAAAGACTTTACCAGCTGGATGAACACACATACGGGCTGTTCCGTATCTGAAGGCATCGGCTATGGAATGCTGATAGCCCTGTTCAATGGCGACAGGACCACATTTAACGGCCTTTGGGATTACAACAGGGGTGCTCGTGCCCTTGCCCCAGGCAACAACAAGGGATTGATGCCATGGCAGCTTGTCTCTTTTAGAAGGACTCTGTCCACAAGCGCCGCGCTTGATGCGGATCTGGATATTGCCTCGTCGTTGATTCTCGCAAGCTATATTTGGGGTGACCAGGCCTATTTGGAAGATGCCAAGATTATCATCAATGATATTTATGATCGCGGTATAAATCCCGAGAATTATCTGATTTACCCGGCTCCGAACTGGAAAACAAAGAATGTGTATAATATGAGCTATTTCTCCCCGGTGGCATTCCGCCTGTTTGCTATGGTTGATGGTGCTCACCCCTGGAATGATGTGCTCAATGCCAATTACGAATACATGAAGAAGGTTCAAGATGCCGGTGCAACCCAGGCCATTTTCCCGGATTGGAGCAACGCTGCTGGGGAACCGGCAGACCCGTTAAATAATACCGCTACGGAAACATATGTGATGTATTTCAAGGAGTCCGTGCGCATTCCTTGGCGCATAGCTTGGGATTATTACTGGTATGCCGATGAAAGGGCCGGAAATATCCTGAAGAAACTGGGGGACTTTGTTGTGCAGAAATCGGGCAATGATCCTGCTAACTATCCCAAGGTTGCCTACAACTACTCGACAGGTGCCGAAGCTTCCGATTGCTCCTTCTGTGGCACTACCGGGGAACACTACCTGGGTGCAGCCTGCCTGTCTGGTTTCGGAGTGAATACGGCGTGGACAGATGCCTGTACCAGCTATTTTAACAGCTTTGCGATGTCTACTACAGCAGGCTACAGTGGCACATACTTTAAGCAGATTTTACAGATGATGTATAGTTCCCTGCTAAATGGCAAGTTCGTAAAGCCCAATTTCTAGTGTGATTTTTGTCACAAATTCAATAAGGTCCGCAATTTGCGGACCTTATTTTTTACTGATGTAAACAGAAAATTATCTAATCTGGGTTCTATTTTTATCTGGAAAATATAAATTTTCCCGAGAGGACGAGAGTATGAAAAAAATACTTATTTTTTTGGTATCTGCTTTTGCATGGTCATGGTCGGCTTTAGCTTCAGAAAGTGCTGTTCCTATGAGAATAGGCCCCGTTTCCAATTACGGAGTGCTGGGGACTAGTGGGAGCAAGATTATTAGCCAAAAGACGGGCGAGCAGGTGATTCTTCGCGGAATGAGCCTTAATTGGGCTGACGCTTTAGGAATTCCCTACTACACCCCTATCGCCATTACTTGGGCTGTGGACAACCTTGGCATTGACGTTATCCGCTACGCCATGCCAGTGCAGCATTACAAGGCCGACGAAAGTGAACCGGTTGCTGCGAGTTTTGCCTATATGTCTTCGCCTACTTCTGCAGAAGACCGTATTGACAAGGTGGTGGCTACTGCTATCGAGAATGATATTTACGTGATTATCGACTGGCACTCCCATCGGGCACTTAACTTTAACGAGAAAAGTTCTGCCAGCGTTTTTTTCAAGAAGATGGCTGAGCGTTACAAGAATGTCCCCAATATCATTTGGGAAGTGTTCAACGAACCTGTGAATGATGGCCAAAGCCAAATATCCAGCTATGCCAATGAAATTATTGCAGGAATTCGGCAGTATTCCCCGAACCTTGCCCTTGTGGGTACGGAATACTTCTCTCAGTTACGAGGTGGGTGCACGGGAGTGACGGCGACGAATTCGGCGTATGTGTTCCATTTTTACGCTCATGAGCATCCTTTGTATAAGTTCCAAGACCGGATAGATAATTGTCTTAAGGATGGTAAGGCGGTCTTTATTTCGGAATGGGGTACAACGGCTGCTGATGGAAAGACGAATGTAAACGCGACTAATACTAACCAGTGGACTAGCTATATGGACCAGAAGATGATTAGCAGTTGTAACTGGTCCTATAGGCATATTGGTTCTGGCGATAATGCCAGTGAGTCTTCTATGTTCAAGGGGACCACGCAGTTGGTTTCTCTAGAAGACTTTGACAATGCCCAATTCTCTACTTCTGGTGCCCTAGTAAAGAATTACCTAACTAGCAAGAGGCGTAATTGGGACGATGTTTACACGGCTGGGGCCCGTAGTGGTTCTTGCGCATTTTCTCATGTGTCCTCTTCTATGGGCGATGGCAACATTTCGGGGAAGGCAAATGCGGCTTGCACTTACACCTCTAGCAATGCGAATGTTGCTACTGTGGAAAGTGGCGTGATCAAGGTCAAGTCTGCCGGTGTAACCATCATGACCGGCAACGACAATACTAAGACAGTTGTCAGGATTGTGCCTTTGCCCGATCAGACCCTGACGCTCAATGAAATCACATGCTATTTGGACGGCGAATGTATTGGCGAAGGCTATGGAAATATATCCGATACGGGGCTTAAGAATGAGAAAGTGATATCTCTTGCAACGACAACTCAGGGGGCTCCTGTTACCATCACCTCGGATAATCCCGATGCGATATATGTGAAGAAGGCGACTTGTTCAAATTCGGGTCGTTGCTACGGGGCCTATAATAAAGCTGAAGTATGGATTGCCGAAATTAGGTCTCTGGGTGTGGTGAACCTGCGTGTTACTGCTCCTGCCGTCAAGGGATATGCGGCTATGGATATGACTGTCCAGGCGCAGTACTTGAAGATAGTCGTCCCTTTTAAGGGAAGGGTTCCTTCTTTCAATAATCAGACGGTAGAATACAATTCTGAGATAGAATTGCAGATGGTCAGTTACGATGGTGTTACCCCGGTAACTTATTCTTTGTCGAATAATCTGGCTACATTGGATGGTTCTATTCTTAGGGCTGGTGATACGCCCGGTGCAGTGTGGCTAATAGCTGATATACCAGAAACGGATAGGTATCAAGCCTATAGGGATTCCGTCAGGATTGTTATTGACCATGATCCCCTAGAAGGTATCAAGCAGCAGAGGGTGGCTGGCTCTAGGTTAAACGCCCGGATGTACGGGGATAAACTGCTGGTGAATGCGGATAGGCATGGAACAATTCGTGTGGGTGTGTTCGACATGCTTGGGCGCCACATGTTGACCAAAGTTGAGAATTTGACTCACGACACGAATTTTGATTTGAGTTCCCTCGGAAAAGGCAATTACGTTATAAGAATTGAAATGGGCTCGGAGCAGAAACTCTTGAAGTGGAGTAAAAAATGAAACGAGTAGCTCTTTTAATCCTTGGCTTGTTGGGAGTAGTGTCGTATGCTACGGTTAATTTCCCGTACCCCCAGGCCCACCCCTATGGCAATAATACCATTATAGCCACAAACTGGAATTGTGCTGGGCAGAGTGCCTCGGCAATGTTGAAGGCGAAGTTCAATGATTTTTTGAAGGGGTTTTACGAAGAAAGTTCAGACGGGACTATGGCCCGTATTAAGTTCGACAACCCCAATTATACAGTATCTGAGGGTATTGGCTATGGTATGATTATGATGGTGTATTTCAGTGATAACACCACTAGCTACCAGGGGCATTTTGACAAGCTCTGGAACTATTACCAGAAATTTAAAAATAATAATGGCTTTATGCACTGGAAAATTAACGGTTTCAACAGTATTGACCAGTACAATGGGGCTACTGATGCAGATGAAGATGTAGCCTTTGCTTTGGTGATGGCCAGTTATCAGTTTGGAGAATCAAAATACAGAACTGCGGCTGCCAATTTGATTGCTGCGATGAGGCAACATGAATTTGAAAGCAATGGCATGCATAAGCCTGGAGATGCGTGGAATAATGTAAAAAACCCAAGCTATGTGAGCCCTGCTGCTTATGAGGTCTTTAAGTCTGTTGATAATAACAATTCAGCTTTTTGGTCAAGTGCTATTTCGGCGAACTATTCGCTGTTGCAGGGCAACGCCCATAGTTCTACTGGTATTCCGACGGGTTGGAGTAGTTCCAACGGTAGTCCCCAAAATGGGAATGCCGGCTATGTAGCCTACGATTACGATGCCTCCCGCGCACCATGGCGCTGGTCCTGGAGCTATGCCTGGTACGGGCATAGCCAGGCTAATACTTTGGTCAGCAGGCTGGCTTCATGGGTCAATTCCAAGTCTACAGGCGATCTCAAAATCAACATGAATCAGGATGGAACATGTACCAGGAGTGATTGTGAGACCAATGGAACATCTGTAGGGTCTTTGAGCTCTACTCTGATCTACAGCTCCACCTACCAGCAGAAGTTAAATGATAACTTTACCGTGCTGATGTCGAAGAATCCGGGCTATTACCATTCGTCCTTGAGATTGCTTACGGGTTTGTTAATGACTGGAAATATGCAGAATTTCGCTAATAATTACACGAACCAGCCCTACACATTTACCATGACTTCGGAGATGGAAGAATCTTGCAAGGCCGAAGAAATTGAATACCATCAAAATTCGGGTGCCTATGGCTGGAATTCCATCTCGGTGGTCTTGACGGATGAATCTGTTGACGGGGTGCACATGGGTGCCGCAATTAGGGGAACCACCCGATCGGTTGAAAAGGAGTTAGGAGAAGTGGTTCAAGGCGAGAAGTACACCTTGAGCTATACACTTACATCTGGCGACAACACTAGCTCATATATCTATGCCAAAGTCCATTTATTCTCGAGTATGGAATCTACAGAAACGGATTATTGCAAAGATAATGTCAATATCAAGTTGGTTCCCAATGTAGATACGCAGGTTATTTGCGAATTCGAGGCTACGGAAACTGCCAATCCGAGGCTTGAAATAAGTTTGAATATAAGGGATGTTCCCGAGGTTACTCTATCTAATTTGAAGCTGGTTTCAGCATCAGGGGAAGAGATAGAAGCTCCCGAAGGTCTTGTGCGGGAACGTTCTTTGGCAACTAAGGCCGATTTCGCTGTCGTTGGCAAGAATGTGGCCTACTCTGGAATAAGCGGTCGTGCCGCCATCAATGTGCTTGACCTTCAGGGGCGAGTGATGCTGAAGCGTCAGGTTCAGGGTTCTGGAACTATTGAAATGAACGGCTTGCGTTCTGGCGTCTATATCGTACAACTGAAGGGTACGGGCATCTTGCAAACGAAGCGGATCCAGATACACTAAGAAAAACAAAGTATAAAAAGAAAGAGCGTCGGTTTGCCGATGCTCTTTCTTTTAGGTTGCAGTTTTTAGGTGCCGTACTCCACACCATCGATAGGGATATAGCGGCGTTCGCCATTGGGCTTGATGACGATGGCGAGACCCGATACATAATAGACCCATTTCTCGGTTTCCGCAAAGCGCAGGCGATTGACCTTCTTGTTGGTACAGTATACGGTTAGCGGACCTATGAACATGTCATGGCTGACGAAGATGTTCACGCGGGTAGTCTGGGAAATGTTAGGCAGTATTAATTCTGTGATGGCGCGGACACAGCGTTCCTTGAGGTCGTAGAAGGCATCGCTATATTCGTTATTGTAGGCCCACTGTGAGTAGACCATAGAGGGCCTGTACAGGGAATCGTAGAGCGCTATTTTCTCGGAGTCCTTGATGTACCAGTTTTCGGTCAATTCTGGAATTACGATAGAGCCGGGGAATTCTTCACCCCTGCCGATGGCGATATTTTCGGCGGTTTGCTGGGTTCTTACGAAATCGGTATGTCCGTAGGCAAAGGGCTCGTCGCTAGCAAGTTTTTCACCGACTTTTTGAGATTGGACGATGCCTCCATAAACAAGGGTTGCTTCTTTTGTAGTTTTTGCGATTCTTTGGGCGTGTCTGATGAGGAACACGACTCGTTCATCGGCGGCGAGATTTTGGTAGACCGATTCGATGGTTGAAAAACCGGTATCGGCCGAAGCCTGTACAAAGAGGCTGTCCCGGGCCATTTCTTCTTCGAAGGAGAGGATGAGGGCTACGCTTGAAGACGAAACGGTCTCGTCGGCATCTGCGGAGGAATTCGGCTCTTCGCTGCTGACGGAGGATTCCGGGTCACTGCCGTTGTTGTCGGACGATTGGCTGTTGCTGTCGCTCCCGCAGGCGCAGAATGCGCATAGGCTGGCGATGACCAGGCTTTCTTTCAGTAGGGCCTTTGCTATGTTCATGGAATTCTCCGTTCTTAAACTTGTCTGCAATTAATTTAGTTATTTCTCGGTCTCGTTAACCACGTTCGTTAATGAGCTTGTAGAATTCCAGGAACTGTTCTGGCGAAAGTTCTTCGGCGCGCACCGTGGTGGGGTAGTCCAGAAGCTCGATAGCCTCCTGGATTTTCTTTTTGTCGTAGGTGCGGCCGAAAGAATTGGCGAGAGTCTTGCGCTTTTGGGTGAAAGCGGCCCGCACAAAGTCAAAATAGCCTTCGGGGGCCTGCAGGGCATTGGCCTTGGGGGTGAGCAGCATGGTGGCGCTATCCACGTTGGGGCGGGGCGTAAAATGCTCTGGGCCGATCTTGCGGAGAATCTGGGTGTCGGCGTAGGCGGACACCAAAACGGAAAGGCTTCCGTAGTTGCTGCTGCAGGGGGCGGCACAGATGCGCTCGGCTACCTCCAGCTGGACCATGCCCATGAACCCTTTGGTCAGGTGCAGCTTGGGCATGAGTCCTGCGATGATGGCGGTAGAAACGTTGTAGGGGAGGTTCCCTGTGACCCAGGGTTTTTCGTGGGCGTCCAGAAAAGCCTGCAGGTCGAATTTCAGAAAGTCGATGTTCTGGATGTGGAAGTTTTCGCGGCCCTGGAATTTTTGTTCCAAAAATTCAACGCACTGCTCGTCGATTTCGACGGCAGTGAGTTGCACGGCCCGGTCCAGCAGGTGCTCTGTGAGGGCGCCGTGCCCAGGGCCGATTTCCAGCACGCAGTCGCCTTCATTGGCCGGCAGGTCCCCCGCAATCAGTTTTGCGGTGGGAACATCCAGAAAGTTCTGGCCAAATTTGCGACGTCGTGCTCTGTCCATGGGGAAAAAGATAAGAAAATGACGGTAGGGGTTAGGATCTAGGGGATAGGATCTAGGGTCTAGTAAGGCGGGACTCAAAAATGGAGTTTTGGTTGGGAGACTATTTGACGGCTAGTATGCATATAACTATATTTATGCATAAATAAGATGCGCGGTAATGGCGATATGTTGATGGTCGTAAGAACCGTGCCTAGAATGGTCGCAAAACTCGCGCCAAGAGGAACAATTATGGAATACAAAATTAAGGATATCAACCTTGCTGTAGAAGGCCGCAAGGAACTCGACCTCGCCGAAACCGAAATGCCGGGCCTCATGGCTCTCCGCAAGGAATATGCGGGCAAGAAGCCGCTCGCTGGCGCCCGTATTATGGGTAGCCTCCACATGACGGTGCAGACCGCTATTTTGATTGAAACGCTGGTGGACCTCG